>NZ_JBEZNH010000094.1:0-16724 GCF_040653115.1 Streptosporangium sp. NPDC048047
AGTCGATCGCCCCGACCCCGTACGGTGCCAGCCATCGCCAGCGATCGTCACGACCTCTGCCGGTACGGGGTCGGGGCGGCCGGTCACGCGGTGCGCTCCCGCACCCGCTCGGCGGGGGCCGGCGCCGCCTCCATGACGGGCAGGGCGCGGGGCTGGTGGGCGTGCCACCTGCTCAGCGCGTGAATCGCGCAGTCCTGGGCGACCAGTGCCAGCGCAGCCAGCGTGACGGCCGTGACCCGCACGGCCCGCGCCAGCCTGCACAGGATCTCCCAGAACCTCCTTATGCCATCCATGATGGGATCACCTCTCCGTGAGGTGGCCCCGCCGGCTTCCTGGACAGACGCCCGGCGGGGCCTTTGCGTCTCTCGGTGCCGTCATCTGGCACCGGAGATCATCAGGCCATACCCTGGTGACGCTAGCCAGCATTACACGCGACTGACACTGTTGCCAACAGTTCCAGCTATGTGCAATGGTGGTTGGCATGTCAACGACTCTTGATCACGCACCACCCAGGAGAAACCCCATGGCCCAGAGGGCACCCGTCGGCCGCCTGCTCGTCTCCCCCGAGGTCGTCGCCGAAGTCGACGCCCGGCGTATCGAGGTGATCGTGGCCGCTCGCCTGGAGCTGACCAAGACCTCCATCCATGACGCTCTCGTCAGGGTCGGGCTGCGGCACATCGACGAGGTAGCGGCCCTGCTCAGAGCTGAGGCGGGGGCACCCGATGATCAGTAACCCGGCGTCCGTGCGCTGGCCCCGGCGCTGGCCCCTGGCCTTACTGGCCCTGCCGGCGGGCGTGGCCACCTGGTCAGGATGGGTCGGCTTAGGGAAGATGACGGGCTTCGGCCCGGTCCAACTTCTACCGGGCATCGCCGACGACATCGAGATCAACTCGGCGGTTACGCTCCCGATCGGCGTAGAGGCGTATGCGGCCTTCGCACTGGCGGCGTGGCTGACCTCCGCGCCGGTCGCCCCCGGCACCCGCAAGTTCGCCCGCGCGTCCGCGCTGGGCGCGCTGGGCCTCGGGATGTTCGGCCAGATCGCCTATCACCTGCTGGAGGTGGCCGGCCGAACGCAGGCACCCGTCCCGGTAACGGTCCTGGTGTCCTGCCTGCCGGTGCTCGTGCTCGGCCTCGGGGCGGCCCTGGCGCACATGCTCCACCGGGATCGCCTGGCGGCCTCCGTCGAGATCCCGGAGAAAGCCCCGGAGGAGACTCCTAACCCCGTCGACCCGGACCCGGGGCGCGGGGCCCGGCCGGAAGATCCTGCCGACGTGCACCCGGAGGTGCACCCGGCTCCGGCCGACCCAGTGCACCCGGTCGACGTGAACCCGGGTGCACCGGGTGCTGCACCCGCACCTGCACCCGACCCGATCCCGGCTCCGCGGCCCGAACCGCTCCCGGTCGGCGCCACGAGTGAACCCGCCTCGGCCGGTGATCCGGTCGAAGTGCACCCGGAGGTGCACCCGGCTCCGGCCGACCTGGTGCACCCGGGTGCACCGGATGCACCCGCACCCGGTGCAGCCCCGTCCGACCTGCTCGCGGCACAGACTCAGCAGGCGCCGAAAGTGCGGATTGCGCTGGGCGTTCTCGGTGAAGACGCGACCGCGGGCGAGGTCTCGGCCTGGCTGTCGGACCGGGGGCACCCGGTCAAGGTGGAGACCATCCGATCAACCCTGCGCCGCGAGCGTGCCCGGCACGCTGCGGCCGCCTCCGGCCCGGTCGCCTCGGTGACCCCGCTCCGGAGACAGAAGTGAACCCGGTCATGTGGGGTCAGCGCCCCGATTGCACCCGTAGCGCTGACCCCGACCGCTCGACCCACGTAGGGAGACAAGCAATGGACATCATCTCACTGGTCATGACCGGCGCCGGCGGCGTCGGCGTCGGGACCGTCCTGGGGGCGATGGTTCTGCGGCCCCGCGTCGGCCCCTGGCGGGCCTCCGGCCCGGCCTGCCCGTGCGCGTCCCGTCCGGCGGCCACCGAGGGGGCCATGGCGGTGGCCATCGCTCCGCACCATGCAGCCCTGACGCATCAACTCGCGTACCAGATCTCCCCCATCCCGACCGTCACTCCTGACAGTCTGGAGTCGGCATATGTCAACACTGCGCGTGGCCTGGTGCCCGTGCTGGTGAACCCGGCCGCGCTGGCTCCCGCCGTACCGGCCGCTGACCGTACGCTCCCGGCCCCCGGCGAGATCGCGGGGGGCTCCCAGTGATGACGGAGATGACGCCCATGCACCCCCTTGCCGACTCCACACCACAGGTCCCCGACCCCTGGGCCAACGTCGACCTGCCGTTAGAACTCCTGATCCCGCTGTCCCTGGCCCTCCTCGTGGCGCTGGTCCTGGCGCAGCTGCTCTACCGCGCGGCGGTGCCCCCGAAGGGCTTCGCCACCGCCTGGGACATCACCCGCCACATGAGCGCCCGCGCCGCCAAGCGGAAGGTACCCATCACCCGGCCGTCCCTGGCCGGCCACCGCCGTCTGCCGGTGAGCCAGTACGCCTACCGGATCGGCCGTTCCGCCTCCCCCTGGATGGTCGTGGCCTGCAGTCCCGAGGACAGCGCGCTGCTGATCGGCCCACCCGGCGTCGGCAAGAGCGCGGCGCTGGCCGACATCGTGGCCGACGCGCCCGGCGCGGTCGTCTACACCACGAGCAAGATCGGCGACTATGACACCACCGCGGCGATTCGCGAGGCGGTCGGCCCGGTGCGGCTGTTCAACCCCCTCGGCCTGGGCGGCGTGCCGTCGACGCTGCGGCACAACCCCGTCAAGGGCTGCCGGGACCTCGACGTGGCCATGCAGCGCGGCGCCGCCCTGCTGTACGGCTCCCGCCGCGGCGGCGAGTCCAGCAGCTTTGAGGACTACTTCCACAGCAACGCCAACGAGGTCTTGCGGGCCTTCCTGCTGGCCGCTGACCTGGGCGGCCTCACCCTGGTCGACGTCCAGCGCTGGGCCAACGACCCCGGCAACACGGAAGCGCTCGCCATCCTGCACCGCTACGGCGCTCCCCGGTCCTGGATCGAGGCTCTGCGGGCTCGCCAGGAGGTCACCGACCGAACGCGGGATGGCATTTTCTCGACGCTGGCCACGGCCTTGTCCTGGCTGTCCGGCCCGGCCGCGGCTCACGCCGTGACCCCGGCCTCCGGTGACGAGATCGACATGGAGGAGTTCATCCTGTCGCGCGGCACGCTCTACATGGTTGGGGAGGACAGCGGGGCCGGTAGCGGGATCGCGCCCCTGTTCACGCTGATCTTGGCTGACATGGAGGCCGCGGCCGTGCGCCTGGCCGACCAGATGCCGGGCCGCCGGCTGGACCCCTGGATGACCTGGGCGCTGGATGAGGTCGCCACCATCTGCCCCGTCCCGCTGGATCGCTGGATCAACAAGTGGCGCGGCCACGGCCTGCTCCTGCTGGCCGGTATCCAGTCCAAAGCGCAGCTGTACGCCCGGTGGGGCCGCGCGGGTGGCGATGCGATCTGGAACGCCGCGGCGGTCACCATGGCGTTCCGGGGCCTCAAGAGCGCCGACGACCTGCGGGAGCTGTCGGAGCTGTGCGGGGAGCGGGAGGTCACCCGGACCAGCGTGCAGCACGGCGCCAATGGGCCGGTCAAGTCCGAGCATCAGGAGTTCCGAGCGGTCCTGCCGCCGCACGCGATCCGCCAGCTCAAGCCCTGGCGGGCCCTGGTCCTCTACCGGGGCGCTCCGCCCGCCATCGTCCGCGTCCGCAAGGTGTGGCGGCGCCGGGACCTCCCGACCCGCGGCCGCCCGCTGCCTGCTCGGTCGGTGACTTCCCGGCGGGCCTCAAGTCCGATCGTCTGGGAGGAACGGTGACGGAGGACGGGGCGCCGCTGGCGCGGCAGCTGCTCCAGCTGCGCCAGGACCTCAGCGCCCTACGCGCCCGCGTCGACCAGCTCCCCGGCCCGGATGCTCTGCAGGAGATGGTGGGCCAGCTGTCGGCCCTGGCCGACCGGGTCAACGCCATCGAGGCCGCGGCCAACGAGCGGCCCGCCAAGGTCCGGGTCTGGGACTGGAGCGCGCTGCTCACCGAGGGCGGTCCGGACGCCCAACGGGCCGGTGAGACGCTGACCGCCTGGGTCAACGCGGTTCTGGGCACCATGTACGGCTTGGTGGCTTGGGAGGCGCCGGACGTCCGGATCCAGCGGGCCAAAAGCGAGGGGCGGACCGTCCGCCTGATCCCGCCGTGCTGGAACCAGCATCACGACCTGATCGCCGAACTCGGGTGGCTCTGCCAGGAGTGGCTGGAGATCTACCGCACGGCCAAGGGCACCCCCGCGCGGGCGGGAGACTGGCACGACCGCTACCTGATGGGGCTGAGGCGGCGCATCGGCTGGTCCTCGGCCGCCACCTGCACGGAAAGCCACCTCGGCCAGACCGCGGCCGCGGCCACCGAACCGCCGCGCTACGACTACGAGCCTCCGCCCCGGTACTGACCCCTGAACAACAACGAGGCCGCGCCCATCGTGGGCGCGGCCTCGTTGCTGTACAGGTCAGTAGATCGTTTCTCCGCCTTCTCCGGTTGCCCAGAACAGGGCGTTCTCGCACCCGGTCAGGTAGCGCAGGCCAAGCTGCTGACGCCATTGCAGCCCTTCGCCGCTCAGGGCCCGCATGCCTTCCTCGGCCCGGCTGGCCTCCCGCTCGATGTCGCGCAGGGTCGGCACCCTGCTGAGCATGTCGCTGGCGACAGGAGACTCCACCCGGCGTCCCATCACCCATCGCAGGGACTCCAGCACGCCGCGGGCGTAGTCCTGGTCCGTGTACTGGGCATTCTCGGGAGCGGAGAAGAACGACCACTGGTCAGCGATCTCCGCCGGGGTACGCGGGCACGGCGGGGCCGGCGGCGTGGGCCGCGGCGGGGCTTGCGGTGCGGAACGAGGCGGGACGCTCATTGGCGGCGGGCCTTCCTGGGGCATTCCACCCCACATGAGACCGGACGGCATATGTTGTTCCCCGCCCATGGTCATCCCTACCTCTCGATCCCCGGGCCCTCGATGACGGGGCCGCCGCGCTCGGCCACCACGGCCATGCTCTGCTCGGCCTCCAGCTCCAGCGCTTGCTGGTGGTAATGGTGATCCCGGGTGATCTCCTGCATGCTGCGCTCGGGCTCGATCTCCCGGCGGGCGGCGCGCTCGGCCTCCAGGCGCTCCTGGACCTCGCGCCGCTCCGACAGCTGGGCCTCGATCTGCTGGCGCAACGTCGGCTCCGCCTCGGCCGTACGGCCGGCCTCGGCGCGCTCGGTGCGCTCGCGGACGGTCGGGGCCTCCGGCTGGACGGTGCGCTGCTGGGCCTCCCACAGCTCCGTCAGCACACGCAGGCTCACCTGCGGCCGCAACTCCTCAATACTGACCTGCGGCGCCGCTGGCGTCTGCTCAGGCTCGCGCGCCGCGGTGATCTCCGGCGCGGCCTGCTGCTCCCGGGCGTCCCACTGCGCAGCAAGGCGCGTGAACGCCTCCCGCTCCCGCTCGCGCTGGCTGGGCTCGCGCCCGGCCTCCGGCTCGGCCTGGCGCTCGACGTCAATCCGCTTCAACGGCTGCTGCCTGCTCCAATGGTCGGCAAGGCGGGTGAACGCCTCCCGCTCCCGCTCGTACTGGCTGGGCTCGCGCCCGGCCTCCGGCTCGGCCTGGCGCTGGGCCTCGGCCTCCGGCTCGGCCTGGCGCTCGGGCTGGTCGACCTTGCGGCGGATCAGCTCCGACAACGCGGCCTCGGCCTGCTCGCGAAGGGCCGCGGTGCGCTCGTACCAGCTCTCCCGCTCGGCGTGGCGCTCCTCGATCGCCGCACCGAGCCCCGCCACGCGCTCGGCCTGGACCCGGGCGGCCTCGGCCTGCTCGCTCAGCCGTACCCGCTGCTCCGGATCGGCGACCAGCTCGGCCTGGGCGCGGGCCAGGGCCTCCTCTTGCTCGTGGGTGCGCCGCTGCTCGGTGACCCGGGCCAGCTCCTCGGCGACGCTCGGCGGCGCCCATTCCTGCTCGCGCTGCCAGATCTCGACCTGCTCGCGCAAGGTGGCGGCGCTGGCCTCGGCAAGGCGCTGTTCCTCCGCCGTGCGGCCCATGGCCTGGTACGCGGCCTCCCACGCGGCGTACTGAGTGACCATGCCCCGGCCCGGCGGCGGCCCGATGACCGTCGACGGCGCCTCCACCTGGTACTGCTCCCGGTACGCCTCCACCGCGGCCACGCGCTGCTGCCACTCGGCCCGCTGCTCCAGGTCCTCCGGCACCGGCCCAAGGCGCTCCAGCGCCCACGCGGGCGGCTCCTGCACCGCGCGCTCGCCGAGAGCCTGCACCCGGGCGTCCATCGCCTCGGCGCGGGCCCGCGCCAACTCGCCGGCGGGGCCCTCCAGATCCGCGGGGGTGCGCTCGACCCAGCTCGCCCCGGCGGGCTCCCGCTCCGGCGTCCGGGTCTTCAGCTGCCGGTCGATCCGCCAGAACAGCAGAGACGGGACCTTATCGACCGTGTCCGCCGCGCCAAGCCCGTCCGACCCAAGCGCGTCGGCGACCAGCGCCCGCGCGTCATGGCCGGCTAGCTCGGCCGCCCACAGCTGCCGATAGACGGTGCTGGGGTCCTCGACCCGCAACCGCTCGTACAGCTCCTCACCCAGCGACTCCGCCAGGATCTCCTGGTGCTTGGTCCGCTGGTGCTGCTCAACCAGGTCTTCCCAGACCGGCGCGTGCGCGCCAAGGGACTCGATCCACTCCAGCTCGGTCCGTAGCGTCTCGCTGGCCGACCGCTCCGCCCCGGTGTTGGCCAGGACCCCGGCCAGAACTGACAGCTCCTCCTCGTCGCGCTCAAGGCCGACGAAAAGGAAGTTCTCCAACGATCCGCGCGTGGCCTCCACATACATCTGCTCGCGCGTCGCGGCTGAGGTGACCAGGCCGTATCCAACCTTGACCGTGTCGCCCTGGACGCTGTGAATGGTCCCGGCGTACCCCAGCGTCACATGCTCGGCCACGTAGTCCGCGGGCAGCGTGACCCGCCCGGCCGTCTGCTCCGCGCCCTGCTCGTCGCGGCCGGTGACCCGGTCGACCGTCAGCGATCCGTCCGCGCTCCGGCTGGCCACCCGGTACAGGTAGCGGTTGAAGACCGCCATCCCTGCGGAGTCGGTCAGGTTGTTGATGTTCTCCCGGGTCTGGATGAGGTCGCCGACCCCGGCCAGCGTGCCGTTGGCCAGCTCGACCCCGGCGGCCTCGACCTTCCCCAGTGCGGCCAGCTCAGCGCGGATCGCCGCTGACAAGTTGGTGGCCTGCTCCTCGGTGCTGGTCATCACGACGCTATGCACGCCGCGTAGCTGGTCAGCGACGTAGCTCCGCTGGATCGCCGCGGCCATCTCCTCGACGGTGCCCGACTGGATCCGGCCCCGGATCCGGTAGGCGTCCAACGCGTGAACCCGGCCTTCACGCAGTCCGAGGGACGCGCGGGCCTCCCACTCGCGGACCGTGCCGTCCTCGTCCCGGAACCGTCGCACGGTGTCCAGCTGCAGCGCCTCGCCCATCCGTGCGAGCTCGCGGAACAGGCCGCCGGCTTCCACGGCCGCCAGCTGCGCGTCATCGCCGCACAAGACCAGCTTGCCGCCGACCGCCTCGACCATCTTGGAGATCTGCACGATGTGCTCGGTAGAGGCCATGCCCGCCTCGTCCAAGACGACCATGTCCCCGGGCCGGAGCGCGAACAGGTCAACCTCGTGACGAGGGCCCTGGCCCTTGGCGCGCATGAGGAAACGGTCAATGTTCATCGCCAGCGTGAGGCCCTGAGCCTGCAAGACCTGGGCGGCCTTTGAGCTGGGCGCAAGACCGATCACGCGGCGGCCGGTGGCCTCCCAAGCGCGGGCAATCGTCCCCTGTGCAGTGCTCTTACCGGCGCCTGCCGGGCCCACCACAACGTCGATCGGGCGGGCATCGCCCAACACCCCGGCCACCACGTTGGCCTGATCGTCCCCCAGGGGCCGGCCGCCCTGCGCGGCCTCCTCCAGCGCGTCGGCAATCGCGGCCTGGCTGAGCGCCAGCGCGCCGCGCGCCTTCGCCCGGGAGATGACCCGCTGCTCAGCGTCCAGATACGCCAGCGTTGCGTAACGCTCGCCGTGGCTCGGCTGGTAGACGCTGCGGCCATCGGCCCGGCGAAACTCCTCCGGAACCGGAATCAGCTCCATGCCCTGGACCATGACTACGCCATACCGGCCAGATAGGGCCTCGTCGGCCAGCTCCTCCAGCAACGCCGTGGTGTAACCCCGCTGGGCCAGCACGCTCGGACCGAGCCGATCGGGCAAGACCTCGTTGATGGCGAACATCAGATCGGCCCGGGTCCACGTCGACCGCTGCGACTGGACACGTTCGATGGCCTGACCGATGACAACGTGCCGTTCCCACCGGTCGGCATCGCCGCGGCCGCGGGCGTCGATCGCCGCGGCCTCGGCCCGCTCGGCCATCGCCGCAAGCGTGGTCTTCAACCGCTGGCCGACCATCGTTTCCCACTGGCGTAGTAGCTCGCTTTCCGAGCCGATCGGCTTCTTACGCTCGCGGGTGATTCGGGCGGCGTCCTGCTGCATGAGCGTCCGCGCATACGGGCTCGGCGCCTGGCCAGTGCGCGCCTCGTACTCGGCCGCCCACTTCTCAACCTTCTTCGACACCTGCGCGGCCCGGGTGGACAGCGCCGCGCGCTCCTCCTCGCTGATGCCGACCAGCTCGCGGGCCTTGCCGTCCGGCCGCAGCCGGTAAGCCACCGGGAACTCGGCCTCCATGCGCTGCTCAAAGCCCCGCTCATAGATCGCGGCCGCGGCCCGCTGCGCCCGATACAGGCTGGCCCCGTCCAGCGCCCGCCACTTCTCCGTCCCGTCCTCGGTGACGGTCCTGACCCGGTTGAGCACAAGGGCGTGTGTGTGGAGCTGCGGTTCCCCCTCGCGGTTGGTCTGGTGGTCCCACAGGCTCATCACCCACTCATGGGCGTCGACCCACCGGCCCACCGAGGGGCGCCCGTCCGGCGCCTTCCCGTGGTGGCCGGCCCGCGCGTACCCGGCCTCCTGCTGGAAGTACTCCAGCGCCTCGGCCACGGCCTCCCGGTGGATCTCCCGCATCCGCTCGGCCTCGGCCCTACGCTCCGACGCGATCAACCCCGCGTAGTAGACGCTGCTGCTCTTGCTGGGCGAAAAGGTGACGTCGTAGAAGTTGCGGGCCTTCGGCGTGGCCTTCGCGGCCTCCTCCAACTCGATCGCCCGGACCCTCTCCTGGTCCAAGTCGACGTTGACCCGCTCGGCCTTCACCCGGGCCTTGACCCGCTCCTCCAAGGTCTTGAACCGATACCCCCGGCCGCCCAAGCGGGCCGCCGCGGCGGCGGCCTCCAGCTCGGCCGCGGCCGCCGCGCCGGTCAGCCCCTCAGCCGCGATCCGCTCCTCGGCCGTGGCCATGAACGCCTCGAACGCCACCGGGTTCGCCATCTGACCGAAGACCGCTTCGGCGTCCTTCTCCCGGACCGGGGCGCCGGCCTCCAAGCCCAGCAGCGCCGCACCGGCCCCGTGCCAGACCCCGACCGGATTGCCCTCCTGCCCCTTCACGAAGTACTGCTCAGGGCCCACGCCGTGCTCCCCGCGCAGCCCGTGGTCATGGCCGCCGCACCCCTCACCGCGCGTGAAGTAGAGGATCCCCTCTGCCCCCGCGAACGCAGTGATCTTGACGGTCATAGCTACAACTCTACAAGATCAAAACACACCAGTACATCTAGATGCATAGGTACATTGCCCTTAAGGTTGTCACTGGGGAAACACCCACTGGCAAGAACTGACCAACTGGCAGCACTCCCGAAGGAGATCACTCAGAGTGGTACCCGAGGGGTTGAGATCACCGAAGTCCGAGGGTTGATCACCGTTAGGAGTTGGGATCATGTCGGTCTACCTGATGACGTGCGGAGCCTGCGGCGGGGAGCTGGAAGTCCCGCGCGGGACCGAAACGATCACCTGCCCCGGGTGCGGCGGCGATCGCTACATCGGCGATGCGGAGTTCTGGGCCGCGGTCCCTCGCTCCCGCTCCGCCAGCTGACGCTGGCCACCTCCACGAAGACCTGCCCCCGCCCCCTGCCCTCGGAGGTCGATCGTGTTCCGTCCCCCCGCCTCCGGCGCCGGTGCCTCGGCCTGGGCCCGCTACCGGGAGGAGATGGCGCGCGGCCGCCGGCGCCGCGTGGTGGTGCGCGTCCTCCTGGCGGCGGCCGCGGCCGCCGCGGTGGCCGTGCTCATCGACTGGCGCGTGGGCCTGGTCGCCGGTCTGCTCGTCGCCCTGGCCGACGCCGTCTACCGCTGGCGTACCCACGAGGCGGTACGGACCTGGCGCCGCGGCGCCCTCGGCGAACGCCGCACGGCCCGCGCCCTGCGCCGCCTGGAGCGAGCGGGCCACCTGGTCCTGCATGACCGCGCCCTGCCCCGGGGCAAAGCCAACGTGGATCACCTCGTCGTCGGCCCGTGCGGCGTGTTCGTCGTCGACTCCAAGAACTGGAACCGCGACCGCCGAGTCACCCGGCGCGGCCGCTACGTCCACGTAGGAACCACCTGGGGCGACAACGTGACCAAGTCCGTCGTGTATGAGGCCCGGTCGGTCGCTGCGGCCCTCCGCGCGGCTCTCGGGGCTCCGGTAGAGGTCGTGCCCCTGCTCGCCGTCCACGGCCCGCATGTGCCCCTGCGCGGGATGGCCGTGGGGCCGGACCGGGTCCGGATGCTGCGCGCCTCGATGGTGGCCGGCTGGATCCTCCGCCAGGGAACCCGCCTCGACCCCGTCGCCCTGGCGCAGCTGCAGCGCCTCACCGAGAGCCTGTTTCCCCCGTACGTCGACGGGGGTTCCACAAATCCGACCGCGAATGAGGAAGATCGGCGCCGTGGGTAAGAGCCAGACGAACCGGGCCGCGGCCGCGGCTGCGCGAGAGCTGGCCGCCACGGTCACCAGCTGGGCGACGTCGGCCCCGCCGGTCGGCACGGCCCGGTATGGCTCGCTGTACGGCCTGCTGCTCGACGTCGGCGAGTCCTTCACTCCGGCGCCGCGGCCGGCCGACGTCGTCGCCGGGGCCATGGGCTTCTGCTACGCCAACGCGGTCACCGCCGCATCGCTCCCGGGCTGGGCTTACGTGGAAGGGCTGGCCCTGCTCGATACGGGTGGCACTCGGCTGCCGGTGCCGCACGCATGGGTGACGACAGACGGTCATACCGCGGTGGATGTCACCTGGCCGGACGGTAAGGGAGTGGCCTATCTCGGGGTGAGGCTGGCCCCGGCGGCCTGGGCGGGGCGGCCGTTTTGGGACTCCTCCCCGGTGCTCGATGTCCACGCTCGGCCGACCCTGCTGACTCATGGCGTCCCGGGAGACTGGCTGATGCCGTGACGATCGCTGGCGGTGGCCGGCCACCGTACGGGGTCGGGGCGATCGGCGCCCATGGCCTTCGGCCCCGGCCAACGATGGCCGGCGAGCACCCCGGCATCCTCGCCGGCCATCGCCCACAGGCGGCGTAGGACGGCCCGGCAGTCACCAAGGGCGTCGTGGTCACCACGAAGCGGCTGCCAGGTGTAATCCCCCCGGTAGTTGCTCCAATCGCCGTACCAGCAGGCGTAACGCTCCATGGCGCATTCCCACCGGGCCGATCCCAGCCATGCGGCGGCCAGCTGCTCGGCGCGCTCGGCGTCGGCAGCGCCGAAATGGCGCTTCAGCTCCCGGGTCAACACCCCGACGTCGAACGCCTCGTTGTAGACGACCACGCGGCGGCCGTGCACGGCCTCGGTCAGCTGCGGCAGGATCGCGCCGAACGTCGGCGCGGCCGCGGCCGCCGCGTCGGTGATGCCGTGGATCGCCGTGGCCTCGGCCGGGATCGGCACCTGAGGGTTAAGCAGGGTGTCGAGCAGCACGGCGCCGGTGGTGGTCACAACGGCCACAGACACGGCATAGGACCCGTACAGGCCGGTCGTCTCGGTGTCCAGGATCACCGTGGCCGGGTCGGCCAGTACCTCGCGGGCCCATGCGGTCGCCGCGGCGCGATCGTCGACCAGCATCCGCTCGTGCGCCTCAGCCTCAGCGGCGGCCCGGATACGTTCGGCGGCCCGCACGATGGGCCCGCACTCATCACACAGGGCCCGGCTCTGGTCGTTGACCACGCCACGGCGGACGCGGCAGTGGTAGCAGGGGGCGGTGCCCACCAGGGCGCGGCCGGCGGCCAATGCCTCGCGCTGGCGCGGAGTCAGAGGGCGCACCGGGCGGGCCGCGGCGCGCTCATACAGAGGGCAGATGCCGTGATGAGCGCTGTAGTGCAGCCATGCGGCCGGGGCCAGTCCGGCCGTACTGAGGCCATCGGCGCGCAACTGGCGGCGGGTGGCCAGCTGCGGCGGCGCCATCCCGGCCCGGTAGACCGGTAACCCGCCTGCGCCGTAACGGAGCACGGCGGGCTGCTGCGGCATGGTCTTCCCCCTTCGGCGCCGGTGTGGGTCGGGGCCAACGGTTTCCCGTTTCCTCCTGGCTGACATTGTCCCCGCGGCCGCCGACTGCGGGCGAGACTCCGAGCATGACTCTTCAGTTGATCAGCTTCGGGTTCCTCCACGATGTACCGCCGACTGCACATCGGGTGGAAGACCTGCGCGACCGCTACCGGGATCCGGCCGCGGCCCGGCCCATCCTCGACCTCGACGGCCGTGACGGCCGCGTCCAGGCGGTGGTCCTGGCCACGCCCGGCGTCGCCGAACTCGTCGACAACCTCACCGCCTACGCGCTGCTGCCGATCGGCCCGGCCACCATCGCCCTGGGCTGCGCCGGGGGCCGGCACCGCGCGCCCGCCGTCGCCGAGATCCTGGCGGCTCGCCTGCGCGACCTCGGCCGCCTGGTCGACGTCGACCACCGGCACGTCCACCTGCCCCGGGTCCTGACCACCTGAGAGACGGACGGCCCGCCCTCGGACGCGAGAGCGGGCCGAACAGCTGCAGGGTCACCCGTGGATCGGGCACCGCTCCGGGCACGCGCACGCCGTGAACTGAGCGGCCTCCCATGCCTCATATCCCGGGGCACCGATCGCCGGCACCTGCTCGCCTCGCGCCTCCTGCTCGGCGCAGGCCTGGGCCAGATACCGCGTCTCGGCCTCCATCGCCGGGATGTGGTCCTGCATGGCCAGGATCTCGTCTGCAACCGCGGTGATCTCGCCGAGAAAGGCGTCGATGCGTTCGCGCGTCCCGAGGTCCTGGCCGGCGATTGCCGCCCGGATGTCGTCGACCATGTCCGTAGCCGTCCGGGCCGACTCCTGCAGCGCCTCGGCCAGCCGCTTCCCTTCCTCCGTCTCCACCGTTCCCCCTTCCGTCGTGATCCCTCGATACTGCCTCGTGGCTGGTGGGGAAACTGGGCTTCTTGAGACTCGGACCTGCTCCGGCGTCTTTTACTTTGTAAAGCACCCCGGGCGGGAGAGATCGCGCGGGGTCGGCCTCCCTCCGGGGGCCAGAGGGCAGGGGGCGCCCCGCCCCTGCATCGCGACAGGGCTCCGCCGGGGCGGTGTCACGACGCAGGGTGCGGGGCGATCAGCTCTCTCCGGTACGCCGGTCGGTGTAGGTACGCGCATGATCGCGGGGACGGCGTTACTCGTCCCCCAGGGCGGGATGTGTGATCAGCTCTCGTCGGCCGGTACGGCGTTCGCCGTCGTCTGTCCGGGCCGCGCGGCTCTGCGCCGCCGAGTCTGGGCCTGCCGTGCTCTACCGCCGTCCTCACGGACGGGGCAACGTCTCGCTGGCTGACCACTCCAGTTGCGGGTGTTTACCTTCTGAGGGATCGGACCCGAGGCCGAGTGTTTTTAGGAGTCGCAACTCTCCGGACCCTAACCGCGTGTGAGTCCTTCGCGCGGGAGCACTGCCGGGGTATGCTCAGCCCTATCGAGCGTAGACAACTCGAAACCGTAGAGCCCCAGACCTCCGGGTCCGGGGCTCTTCGGTTTCTTCGGCGTGTCGCGGCTACCTGCTCAGCTTCCTAAGGCTGTCGTTGATGACCTTCTCAGCCCTTGTCGGAGTCGATGGAGCGCGCCAGGGTTCGAGGTCGTTACTCATCGGCGAGTCGCCCCCTGATGCTGTTGAACCACGCGCCGAACTCGTCGTACGGGGGCGGCGAGATCATGCCGCCGTAGACCCGCTGATATGCCTCCTGGACGGTGTAACCCATCCCGTCAAGGTGGGCGCGGTCCCTCAGTACCAGGGCGACCGCCAACTGTTCGCCGGTCGACCAGGCGCCGGACGGGCGGCCGTCGTTGTGTCGCTTCGCCCATCGGCATCGTCCGAGGATGTCCTCAGCGAAGCGATCAAGACGGATCATGTCGCCGGCGGCCGCAGTGGCCTTCAACTGGTCCTGGCCCCCGTTGACGTATGCCTCATCCATGCTCGGGCCTCCCGTTCCTCTCGGTGAGCGCGACCCATGCCGGATCGTGCGCGGTCGTGATGTAAGCGTCGATCTCCTCCGGCGGTAGACCCTCGTGCAGACCATCCAGAATCTCCTGGTCTCCGCCGTAGCACTCGGCACAGCCCTTGATGTGGGCGACCATGCGGATCACATCGCCCGCGGTGTACGTCTTCTCGGCCATCGCCTACCCCTGGTCCTGGTCGCCGTGCTCGGGGCACGGCTCGCTTTCGACCGGCATGCCACAGATCCCCTCGGGACCGGTGGGCACCGGCGCGGCGCAGACGTAGCCGCCTACACCCATGTACACGATCCATCGCCCCTGGCGCTCCATGGTTCTCTCCTCCTTCGCAAACGGCCGCCGGGCGTTGCGGGCCCGGCGGCCGTCTTTACCGTCGTCGGCGACATGCGCTCTGCGGCGTCATGGCTGATGCTGTTCGGCTTCTTCGGCCTCGGCACAGACCTTGTGCGCTGGTTGACCGTGGCTGTCGAGTAGGAACGTCGAACGTCGGCATATCCGGCATGGCTCCCGCCGTCCGTCATTCCAGTGCCTACGAGGGTCGTTCTCCTTCTTGCCGGACCAATCGAGGCCCATGGCTACCGCCGGCGGCGGGCGTTCAGATCGACGACCGGCGCGGCCGGGCGCCGTAGCTGCTCGTTCTCGGCGCGGAGCTCGACCAGCTCGCCCAACATCTCCTCGATCAACTTCTCTTCTTCGGTGGGCTTGCTCATCTGACCCGCTCCCCGCAGCTCGGCGTGGACGGGCGGCCGCAGGATCCGGGGGCCGTGCTCTGGGAGCTGCACCCGGGGCAGACATAGATGGGCTTGCCGGTCGCCGGCTGTAGAGGCTGGTTTCCGCTCCTGCTCACGACTTGCCGCCCTTCCCGCCCTGCTGGGCGTCGTAGGCGTCGCGGGCACCGGAGCCGGTACCGGGCCAGCCACTCGCCGGCTCCTTGCCGGGCCCCCAGTTGGCGTGTGGCTCGACGTGAGTAACAGTCGTGGTCTTGGCGTATGCCATGCTGGAACTTCCCTTCTGGGAAGCCCCAGGGACGAACGTTGGTAGCGGTGGTCCCTGGGGCCTTGTCGTGTCTGGGGCGGCTGCCCCGGGCCCGCGCCCGGCCGGTCATCCGGCCGGGGCGGACCCGCAGCCTCAGCCCTCGGCGGTGGGGTCGACCTGGACCGCGAGGTGCCCAATCTCCGCGTGATAGCGGCGGGCGTGCTCGTTCGCTGTGGTCAGCAGGGCCGACATCTGCGCGAGGTGGTCGCCGGCCTTCTGGATCCGGGCCTGCGGGTCCTGGTCCTCGTCGTCGCGCAGGATGTACCGGCTCGGGTAGGTCCTGGTCTGCTCGCGTAGGTACTCGGCCACGGTGCCGGCGGCCCGGGTCACCTCGCTGAGCACCCATCCCGCCTCGTACATGCCGCTTTGGGCTGCGGGTCGCTGCTCGTCAGCGTCGCGGACCAGGTGCCCAAACGCCGTCAGGTCCTCATCGTTCACGGGTCTCCTCCTCCTGGGGCGTGACCTCGCGCGCCGCTTTTCTCCAACGGTTGACCGTGTCCTGGCTGACCTTGCCGATCTCGGCCACGCGCCTCCAGCTGGCGCCCGCCTCCAGCGCCCGCACTGCTGCCTCGCGATGCTCGTTCACCACCTGCTCACGCTTGGCGGTCACCTCGGCGAGGGCTCGCAGGGCCTCGGCCACGCGCTCCTCCTTCAGTGGGTCCATCCTCTTACCTCGCTCCTATATCGTAGCTGGTCGCTACGATACAGGAGCAGTAACCGAATGGCTATCTCGTCGTCACCCCGCGCGGGTCTTCCTCAACAGGAGGGGGCTTCGTGATCCATCCCGTCTGCCTGGGCTCCGCCCTACCGGGCCGGATCGCCGGCGTCGACTCCCCTTCTGGTGTCCCTGTGCCCGGTGCCCTTCCTCGCGCGCTGGTTGCCCTGCCTGCACGGGGGGAGTCGACGCCGGTGGGCCGGTCTGGTAGCCCTTGGGCAGGCAGACGGGATGGATCACGAACCCCCGGCACCCCATCGCACCCTGCGCATGATCGCCGGGCCTTCCCCATCCCGGAGCCTGCCCGCCCGGCGAGGGCATCCAGACCGGCCGAAGGCCGGCTATGCCCCGGAAGGACATGAGCTTTACAGCGTAGATTCCTTGAACGGTGACCGGTGGTCCGTCACCCGAGACGGTGCCGCGCTCGCTCGACGGCCCGGCGGCCGCCGCGGCGCATCCCCTCACCTGCAGCGCCACCGGCTCCCCGGTGGCAAGGCCCGAAGGGCCGCGGCAGTCGATCGCCCCGACCCCGTACGGTGCCAGCCATCGCCAGCGATCGTCACGACC
>NZ_JBEZNH010000095.1:0-16249 GCF_040653115.1 Streptosporangium sp. NPDC048047
CCGACAAACGCGGACCCACCCAAACCCGGAGAACCGCCCCAAGACGCGAAAAGCCTCAGCGTGGAAGAAGGGACCCGCCCAAGCCATCCGCAGGGTGAAAGGTTCCAGCCTGCGTGAGGGAGAAGCGCTACGGCTTCAGGGTCAGGAGGCGGTCGTCGCCGCGGCGGGGGGAGCCGCGGCCGTCCTTGTTGCTGGTGCCGAACCACAGTGACCCGTCCCGTGCCGTGGCGACCGCCCGGAGCCTGCCGTACCGGCCCTCGAAGAGCGGGACGGGCTTGCCGGCGCTGCCGTCCGGGTTCAAGGGGACCCGCCAGAGCCGCTGGCCGCGCAGGGCGCCCACCCAGAGGGAGTCGCCGGCGTAGGCCAGGCCGGAGGGGGACGCCTCCGAGGTGGGCCAGGTGACGATCGGATCCGTGAAGCGGGAGCCGCCGCCGGTGCCCTCGACCTCGGGCCAGCCGTAGTTGGCGCCCTTCTTGATGAGGTTGATCTCGTCGAAGGACCCGGCGCCGAACTCGCTGGCGTACATCCGCCCGGAACGGTCCCACGCCAGGCCCTCGACGTTGCGATGGCCGTAGCTCCAGATCACGTTCCCGAACGGGTTGCCGGGCGCGGGCTTGCCGTCCTTCGTCATGCGCAGGATCTTGCCGCCCATGGAGCCGAGGTCCTGCGCCAGCGACTGGTTCCCGGTCTCGCCGGTGCTGGCGTACAGGTAACCGTCCGGGCCGAAGGCCAGGCGGCCGCCGTTGTGGATGCCGCCCCGGGGGATGCCGTCGAGGATCACCGTGGGGTCGGCCAGCTCGCGGTCGTAGCGGTAGCGCACGATCCGGTTGTCGCGGGCGGAGGAGAAGTAGACGAAGACCTGGTGGTCGTCGGCGAAGGCCGGGGAGACCGCGACGCCCAGCAGGCCGCCCTCGCCGGAGGGGCTGACGCCGTCGATCCGGCCGATCTCGGTGACCTTGCCCGCGGGGGTGACGCGCAGCAGCCGGGCGGTGTCGCGTTCGGTCACCAGGGCGTCGCCGCCGGGCAGGAACGCGATGCCCCAGGGGACGGCGAGGTTCTCGGCGAGGGTGCGCGGTTCACCGGCGGGGGAGTCCCGGGGGCTCTGGGCGCCCTGGCCGTCCGGGGTGCTCCGGGTGCCCGGGGTGCTCCGAGTGCTCTGCGGGGCCGGGCCGGAGGAGCGTTCGGCCGGGGCCGCGGAACAGCCGGCCGCCAGGACGGCCCCCGAGGTGACGGCCACGACGAGGGCCGAGCGTGCGAAGCGGATCATGGTTACCTCCTCCGTCAATACGGCTGCATACCCGAAGAGGTTCCGGAACGACCCCCTGGATAATGCGGGACATGAAGATCTGGGTCCCCTCCCGAGCCGCCGCCGACGTCCTGTGTGATCTGCCCGAGGTGGAGTGCGTCGTCTATGACGGCACCGGTCCCCACCCGGCCGGAGCGGAGGAGGTGGAGGTCTGGATACCCCCGCTGATGCCGGTGCCGGACGTCGCCGGGCTGCTGGGCCGGATGACGGGGCTGCGTCTGCTGCAGACCGTCACGGCGGGGGTGGAGACGTACCGGCCGCATCTGCCCGAGGGCGCGGTGCTGTGCAACGCGCGGGGGGTGCACGACGCCGGGACGGCCGAGTGGGCTGTGGGTGCGATGATCGCGGTGCTGCGGGACTTCCCGGAGTTCGCCGCCGCCCAGCGGCGGGGGGAGTGGGCCTACCGCCACACGGGCGTGCTCGCCGACTCCACGGTGCTGATCGTCGGTTACGGCTCGATCGGTGAGGCGCTGGAGCGCAGGCTCGACGGGTTCGAGGTGGACGTCGTCCGGGTGGCGAGGACCGCGCGGGACGGCGTGCACGGTCAGGACGAGCTGCCGGAGCTGCTGCCCCGGGCCGACGTGGTGGTGTTGCTGGTGCCGTCCACTCCGGAGACGGCGGGCCTGGTGGACGCGGCGTTCCTGGCGGCGATGAAGGACGGCGCCGTGCTGGTGAACGCGGCCAGGGGCGGGGTGGTGGACACCGGTGCGCTCGTCGCCGAGTTGCGCCGGGGCCGGATCCGGGCCGCGCTCGACGTCACCGACCCCGAGCCGCTGCCTCCCGGGCATCCGCTGTGGACGGCCCCCGGGGTGTTCGTCACCCCGCACGTCGCGGGCAGCACCCCGGCCTCCGGGCGGCGCACGCTGCGGCTGCTCCGCTCGCAGCTCCTGCGGTATCTGGCGGGGGAGCCGCTGAAGAACGTGATCACCGGCCCGTACTGACCGGGAAAGGAATCCGCCCGTGGCTGCCTCGTGACCTCCGCCGCCTACCGTGGATGACGCGATCTCGATCGTTTCATGGTTATCAGATCGGTGACGACTACGGCGTTGTCACCATCCGCGCCGACCGGAGAGCACAGACTGGTCGTGTGCCGCCCCGTTCGGGCGGAGGACGAAGGATGACGTGGTGACAGCGGCGACGCTGGAGCGGCGGCCAAGGGAACGCCGCGGAGGCAGGGCGAGACGACACCGATGGGCAGACGACATTGATCCGCTGGCGTGACCCCCGGGTGCCGCCGGCAGTGGTCGCCGGGTTCGGCGCGGTGGGACTGGCCGCCGCGCTCGTCGGCGGCGCTTCGGCCGCGGTCGCCGGGGCGGTGGCGGGTGTCGCCGCCGCCGCGGTCGCCGTCGTGTCACTGGTCATGGCGGTGCTCCGGATCGCCGACCGGCGCGAGGCGCGTGCCTGGCGCTGGCTGGCGGGGGGCGCGGCCACCTGGCTGGCCGGGGCGGGCGTGCGGCCGATCGCGGACGGCACGCCGTTCGCGGTGAGCTTCGCCGACCTGCTGGTCCTGGCCGGTACGGCGATGCTCGCCATCGGCACGGGACTGTGCGCCGTCCGCCCGGCGTACGGCCGGGCGTCGCTGCGTGACGCGTCCGACGCCTATGTGAGCGCCGCCTCGATATTCCTGGTCGGCTGGGTCGCCCTGCTCGGACCGGCCTACCACGACTCCGGGGGGCCGGGCGTCTTCGCGGTGTCCCTGGCCTCGCCGGTGCTCTGCCTGGCCTTCGCCTGCGCTGTGGGGCCCGCGGTGCTGCCCGCCCGGAAGTCCGCCGGGCCGGTCGGCCTGGCGGCGCTGGGGCTGCTGGCCGCGCTCACCGCCACGGAGACGGCGGGCGCGCTGACCCGGATGACGGGCGACGATCCGTCGCCGCTCGGGCTCTGGCTCGCGCCGGTGGCCTTCCTGCTGTTCGCCGCCGTCCCGTGGTGCCGCCGTATGGCGCATGCTCCCGGTGCCTCGGGCGAGGAGGACGACCCGGACGTGGACGGAGGCGCGGGCGCGGGTGCGCAGGCCGCGTCCTCGCTGATCGCGGCGGTGCCGCTGATCCTCGTGCTCGTGGCGACCGTGGCCCTGGTCCTGCGGATGCTGGGCGGGGGCGTGGCGGGGCCGCTCGCCGTACCGGCGCTGGTGGCGGCGTCGGTCGTGGCGGTCCTGGTGGTGAGGCTGTTCGTGATGCTGGCCGACGCCGGCCGGATGCGGCGCCTGATGGATCTCGGTGAGCGGCAGCTGCACGACCTCGCGGAGAGCACCGGCGACGTGGTCCTGCTGTGCGACCACGACGGCGTGGTGCGGGAGATCGGCGAGGGGGTGGAGGTCACCTACGGCTACCGTCCCGAGGACATGGTCGGCGGGTCGATCTTCGACTACATCCATCCGGAGGACGTCCCGGGCATCCAGATGGCGCTGCGCGCGATGAGCCTGGAGGACGAGCGGGCCGAGGGCGGCGGCACCTGCATGATCGGGTGCCGGGTGCGGGCGGCCGACGGCACCTGGCGGCCCACCGAGTCGGTGGCCACCCGCCACTCCCGGGGCGAGGACCTCCTGCTGGTCACGACCCGCGACGTCAGCGGCCAGGAGGCGCTGCGCAACCAGGTGGCCCATCTGACGTTCCACGACGGCGTCACCGGTCTGCCCAACCGCTCCTACTTCGAGGAGCGCACCCGGGAGGTGCTGGCCCGTCCCGGGGGCCACAGCGTCGCCGTGGTGTTCCTGGACCTGGACGGGTTCACCGCGGTCAACGACTCGGTGGGTCACGCCAGCGGCGACTACCTCCTGGGGCAGGCGGCCCGCAGGCTCCGCGCGGCCGTACGGGCCGACGACACCCTGGCGCGGTGGGGCGGCGACGAGTTCGCGGTGCTGCTGGAGGTGGCGGGCGACGCCCAGACGGCGGTGGACCTCGCCGAGCGGCTGGTCCGGGCGGTCTCCGCCGAGCCGTTCCGGGTGGCCGACCGCGACATCGCGATGACCGCGAGCGTCGGGGTGGCCTTCGCCGACGAGGAGGTGTCCTCGGCCGACCTGATCCGCAACGCGGACGTGGCGATGGCGCGGGCCAAGGACATCGGCGGGCCGCGGGTGGAGGTGTTCGCCGCGCACATGCACGCCGACGTGGTGCGCCGCCTGGAACTGGCGGCGGACCTGCAGCGGGCGCTGCTGGAGGACCAGTTCGCGATCGAGTACCAGCCGATGGTGGATCTGGCGACCTCGCGCGTCACCGCGGTGGAGGCGCTGGTGCGCTGGTGGCGGGAGGGCGCGTTCGTGCCGCCGGAGCGGTTCCTCGGCCCGGCCGAGGACACCGGGCTGATCGTCCCGCTGGGCGAGTGGATCCTGCGCCGGGCCTGCCGGGAGGTGGCCGCGTGGCGGGCGTCCTCCTGGGACATCGGGTTGTCGCTCAACCTGTCGGCCCGGCAGATCATGGCCCCGAGGTTCGTCGAGACCGTCGAGTCGGCGCTCGCCGAGAGCGGCCTGCCGCCCAGCGCGCTGTCGCTGGAGGTCATCGAGGAGATGCTGGTCGAGGACGCCGAGGAGACCCTCACGCGGCTGTCGGAGCTGCGTGAGCTGGGGGTGCGGCTGGCCATCGACGACTTCGGGACGGGCTACGCCTCGCTGGCGCTGCTGCGGCAGCTCCCGGTGGACATGATCAAGATCGATCCGTCGTTCGTGTCCGGGCTGGGCGCCGACGAGACGCTGACCCTGCTGACCCGCACGATCGTACGGCTCGGCCACGACCTGGGGCTGATCGTGGTGGCGGAGGGCATCGAGCGGCCCGAGCAGCTCGACCTGCTGCGCGAGATGGGCTGCACCCGGGGGCAGGGTTTCCTGGTGGCGCGGCCGATGGACGCCCGGGGGATCGACGACCTCATGCCCGCGGGCCTGCACAGCGCCGTCTGAGGGCCGTGCCGTACAGCAGGCGTCCCGTACGGCGCGGCCGTCCCATGGGCCTCTCCTGCCCGGAATTTCATCTCGGATCCTGAGACACCCGTCCCACCAATTTGACGCGGGGCCGCAATGTCGGCCATGGTGGGACCCATGCATCACCGTGGGATTCTCGTAGTACTTCGCCGGCGCGCAGGCCGATAAGCGAAGCACTTCGACCTGCGCGCCGCCCCAGACCCGCCCGGCAAGGTGGGATGGGGCCTTTTTTATGCCATACATCCCGCTCAGCCACATGAGGAACGAGCCGATGACCGAGCAGATGACAGGAGCCCAGGCGCTGGTTAGGGCGCTGGAGCACGTCGGGGTCGACACCGTGTTCGGGATCCCCGGCGGCGCGATCCTTCCCGCCTACGATCCCCTTTACGACTCCGCCAAGGTCCGTCACGTGCTCGTACGGCATGAGCAGGGCGCCGGGCACGCGGCCCAGGGGTACGCGCAGGCCACCGGCAGGGTGGGGGTCTGCATGGCCACCAGCGGTCCGGGCGCGACCAACCTGGTCACCCCGATCGCCGACGCCTACATGGACTCGGTCCCGATGGTCGCGATCACCGGCCAGGTGGCCAGCGCCGCCATCGGCACCGACGCGTTCCAGGAAGCCGACATCTCCGGCATCACCATGCCGATCACGAAGCACAACTTCCTGGTCACCGACCCGGCCGACATCGCCCGGACGATCGCCGAGGCGTTCCACATCGCCTCGACCGGCCGCCCCGGGCCCGTCCTGGTGGACATCTCCAAGGACGCCCTGGTGGCCACGACGGAGTTCCAGTGGCCGCCGGTGATGCAGCTCCCCGGCTACCGCCCGGTGACGCGACCGCACTCCAAGCAGATCCGCGAGGCGGCGAAGCTGATCGTGGAGGCCAGGCGGCCGGTGCTGTACGTCGGCGGCGGCGTCCACAAGGCCGGCGCGGCGCAGGAGCTGCGGGAGTTCGCCGAGCTGACCGGCATCCCGGTGGTCACCACGCTGATGGCGCGCGGCACCTTCCCCGACAGCCACCGCCAGCACCTGGGCATGCCGGGCATGCACGGCTCGGTGCCGGCCGTCGGGGCGCTGCAGCGCTCCGACCTGATCATCGGCCTGGGCGTCCGCTTCGACGACCGCGTCACCGGTGACCTGTCGACCTTCGCGCCGAACGCCAGGGTCGTCCACGCCGACATCGACCCGGCGGAGATCTCCAAGAACCGGCACGCGGACGTCCCGATCGTGGGCGACTGCAAGGAGGTCCTCGCCGAGCTGATCGCCGCGGTGGGCAAGGAGGACCGCAAGGGCGACTACACCGAGTGGTGGGCCCAGCTCGACTCCTACCGCTCGACGTACCCGCTGGGCTACGAGACGTTCGCCGACGGCGCCCTGGCTCCGCAGTACGTCATGGAGCGGCTGAGCGCGCTCGTCGGCCCGGACGCGATCTACACCGCGGGCGTCGGCCAGCACCAGATGTGGGCGGCGCAGTTCATCGGCTACGAGAACCCCGGCACCTTCATCAACTCCGGCGGCGCCGGCACGATGGGCTTCGCGGTCCCGGCGGCGATGGGCGCCAAGATGGGCCGTCCGGACTCCGTCGTCTGGGCGATCGACGGCGACGGCTGCTTCCAGATGACCAACCAGGAGCTGGCGACCTGCACGATCGAGGGCGTGCCGATCAAGGTGGCGGTCATCAACAACGGCAACCTCGGCATGGTCCGGCAGTGGCAGACGCTCTTCTACAACGAGCGCTACTCCAACACGAACCTGCAGACGGTCCGCCGGATCCCCGACTTCGTGAAGCTCGCCGAGGCGTACGGCTGCGTCGGTCTGCGGTGCGAGCGTCCCGAGGACGTGGACGAGGTCATCGAGAAGGCGATGGCGATCAACGACGTCCCGGTCGTGATCGACTTCGTGGTCCACCAGGATGCCATGGTCTGGCCCATGGTCGCCGCCGGGACCAGCAACGACGACATCAGGTTCGCCCGCGACATGGCGCCCGTCTGGGACGGCGAGGACCAGGTGTGAGCGGCGGGCTGACGGACAGGCACGGCGGCTCGGCGAGACGCCCGGCGAGGAGGAAGGCATGAGCAGGCACACGCTCTCGGTGCTGGTGGAGAACAAGCCCGGTGTTCTGGCGCGGGTCGCCGCGCTGTTCAGCCGCCGCGGGTTCAACATCGACTCGCTGGCGGTCGGCCCGACCGAGCACGAGGACATCTCCCGGATGACCATCGTGGTGAACGTCGAGGAGCTGCCGCTGGAGCAGGTCACCAAGCAGCTCAACAAGCTGGTGAACGTTCTGAAGATCGTGGAGCTCGACCCGGCGCAGGCCGTGCAGCGCGAGCTCACGCTGATCAAGGTGCGGGCCGACGCCGAGACCCGGTCCAGCGTGCTGGAACTGGTCAACCTCTTCCGGGCGCGCTGCGTGGACGTCGCCCCGGACGCGGTGACGATCGAGGTCACCGGCACCCCGGACAAGCTCCAGGCGTTCGTGAAACTCCTTGAGCCGTACGGCGTCAAGGAGCTCGTCCAGTCGGGCATGGTGGCCATCGGCCGCGGTGCCCGCTCCATCACCGACCGTTCTCTGCGGGCCCTGGACCGGACCGCGTAAGCCGTACGAGAAACCCGAAAGGTTAAGCAAGTGACTGAGATCTTCTACGACGACCAGGCCGACCTGTCGATCATCCAGGGCCGGCACGTGGCCGTCCTGGGGTACGGCAGCCAGGGTCACGCGCACGCGCTGTCCCTGCGCGACTCCGGCGTCGACGTCCGCGTCGGCCTGCCGGAGGGGTCCAAGAGCCGGGAGCGGGCCGAGGCCGACGGCCTGCGCGTGCTCACGCCGGCCGAGGCCGTCGAGGAAGCCGATCTGATCATGATCCTGGCGCCGGACCACATCCAGCGTCACCTGTACGCCGACCACGTCGCCCCGAACCTCGTCGAGGGCGACGCGCTCTTCTTCGGCCACGGCTTCAACATCCGCTACGGCCTCATCGAGGCCCCCGAGGGCGTTGACGTCGCGATGGTCGCCCCCAAGGGCCCCGGCCACCTCGTCCGCCGCCAGTACAGCGCCGGTCGCGGCGTGCCGTGTCTCGTCGCGGTGGAGAAGGACGCCAGCGGCAACGCCTGGGACCTCGCGCTGTCCTACGCCAAGGCCATCGGCGGCACCCGCGCCGGCGCGCTGAAGACCACCTTCACCGAGGAGACCGAGACCGACCTCTTCGGTGAGCAGGCGGTCCTCTGCGGCGGCGTCTCCGAGCTGATCAAGGCCGGGTTCGAGACCCTCATCGAGGCCGGCTACCAGCCCGAGGTCGCCTACTTCGAGTGCCTGCACGAGATGAAGCTGATCGTCGACCTGATGTACGAGGGCGGCATCCACAAGATGTACTGGTCGGTCTCCGACACCGCCGAGTACGGCGGTTACTCCCGCGGCCCGCGCATCGTGACCGAGGAGACCAAGAAGGAGATGCAGCGCATCCTCGCGGAGATCCGGTCCGGCGAGTTCGCCCGCGAGCTGGTCGACGAGTTCGACAGCGGCCAGAAGAAGTTCACCGCCTACCGCGAGGACCTGGCCCAGCACCCGATCGAGACCACCGGCGCCAAGCTCCGCCCGATGATGAGCTGGCTGAAGTAGCGGCGCGCCCCTCCCGGACCCGCTGTCCGGGAGGGGCGCCCCGTACGGCGACGCCCCCGCGGACGGTCACCCGACCGTGGGGGCGTCGCCGTCTCCTCCGCTCTCCGGGCCGTCCGCGGGGAGGAACGGAACCGGCCCGGCCCAGGCTGGAGGAGAGGGGGAGGGCCTTACGGCGTCTTTCAGCGGGCGGCGAAGTCCTGGGTCCAGTAGATCTGGCCCTTGGAGTTCTTGGCCGCGCCGACGCCGATGAGGGTGTACTTGCAGTTCATGATGTTGGCCCGGTGGCCCGAGCTGTTCATCCAGGCGGTGACCACGGAGGCCGGGGTCGGCTGGCCCATGGCGATGTTCTCCGCCCAGCCCGATCCGCCGGTGAAGCCCGCCGCGCGGATGCGGTCCATGAAGCTGCGGCCGTCCTGGGAGGTGTGGCTGAAGTAGTTCTTGGCGGCCATGTCGGCGGAGTGGCCGTAGGCGGCGGCGCGGAGCTGCGCGTCGTGCTTGAGCGGCTGGCAGCCGCCCTTCGCGCGCTCCGCGTTGGTCAGGCGCAGCACCTCGTTCTCGTCGGCCGTGCCGACCGCGCCTCCGGGGGAGGAGGCGGTGGGGGTGGGCTTGGGAGTGGGCTTGACGGTGGCCGTGGCCGTCGGGGCGGGGGTCAGGGTCGGCAGCGGAGTGGCCGGCGTGGTGGGCTTGGCCGTCGCGGTGGGGGCGGCGGTCGGAGCCGCGGTGGGCGTGGCCGACGCGGTGGGTGCGGACGTCGGGCCCGTCGTCGGGGCCTTCGTGGGAGTCGCCGTGCCCGTGGGCGAGGGGGTGGCGGTCGGCGTCGAGGCGTCGCACGAGAGCCTGGCCGCCCGGGAGACGTCGGTGTTGCCGCGGTTGTCGCGCACGACGGTGTAGTAGACGCCCGGCGCGCACCGCAGGGTCATGATGGCCCGCCCGTTGCGGCCCTTGTACGCGCCGCTCTTGACGACCGGGTCGGCGCCGGCGACGGCCCGCTTGATCTGGATCCGCACCAGGGCGGAGTCGCGGCAGCCGAGCCGCGTGGCGGAGGCGTGGATCTTCCCGGTGGCGGTGACGACGGGCCGGTCCGCGTGGACGTCGCACGAGGACGGCCAGGCCGCCGCGTTCGCGGCGACGGGAGCGCTCAGGGCCGCCAGAGTTCCAATGCACACGAGTGCACCCAGCGGTCTGCGCATATCGATTCCTCCAGAGGGGTCGAGGCTGGATCGAACCCGTATTCTGGCGGCGCCACAACGCCCCTGTCACGAAATTTCGGACAAAATCTTGAGTTGTAGGTAAACCAAAGTGATCAGTGGTGCGTCTGGGACCGTTCCTATATGTCCGAAAATATGCCCTTGAACTGGTCTGCCGCCGCCGTGCGGACACGGCGGCGGCAGGGGCCCGGCGGGCGGGAAAATCTTTCCCGGTCGATCGGTTCCGTCGGACCGTACGGTCACGCTCGATGGACGCTCAGGTCACACCGGGTGAGATCGAGGGCCGGGGGAGGGCCGGCGCCGGCGCCGGGCGGGACGGCTGGTCAGCACTGGGCGGGCTTCAGCCACGAGCACTCCAGCTCCGGAGCGTCCCCGTCCTGCGGCGCCTGCTTGAGCTGGACGACCGTGTCCACCGGCGCGTCGCGGCGGAACTGCGCGAGACGGACGGCGATCCTGTCCTCGATGTCCCGGGGAGCTCCGGACAGGTACTGGTTGAGCATGACGGAGAAGACCAGCGGCTCGTTGTCGGCGCTGGTCACGTAGCCCGACAGCGAGGTGACGCCGGTCAGCGAGCCGGTCTTGGCGTGGACGTTCCCGGCCGCGGGCGTGCCGCGCATCCGGTTGCGCAGCGTCCCGCCGACCATGCGGTCGGCCTGGCCCGCGATCGGCAGCGCGCCGTACCAGGCGTCGAACCACGGCTTGGCGCGCAGCGCGGCGAGGTAGCGCGTCAGGTCGCCCGGGGTGAAGCCGTCCATCCGCGACAGGCCGGAGCCGTCCCGCAGGCTCAGCGTCGTCACGCCGTTCGCCTTGGCGAAGGAGGTGATCGCGGCGAGCCCGGCGCCCCACGTCCCGGCGCCCGAGACCTTGCGCCCGATCGCCTTGGCGAGGATCTCGGCGTGCATGTTGTTGCTGAGCTTCATGAACGGCACCAGCAGCTCACGAAGTGTCATCGACTCGTGCGAGGCCACGACGGCGGCGCCCTCCGGGGTCGCCGCGCGAGCCGTGCCGCCCAGCACCCGCACCCCGTGCCTGGCCAGCGCCGCGCGCAGCAGCGAGGCGGCGTAGCCCGTGGGGTCGTCGACGGTGACCCACTCCTGCTGCTCGTCCGCGACGGTGCCGGTGATCACCACGGTGTTCGTGCCGTGCAGGCGCTCGATGGTGACGTCGGTCTCGGCGCCGGTCACGGCACGGTTGTCGATCTTCAGGTAGTCCGTCTCGGGCGTGGTGGTGACCTTGGGCCGCTTTCCGGCGCTCCCGGGGGCCACCGAGACGATGACAGTGCCGGCGTCGTAGTCGGTGTCGGGGGAGGCGGTCAGCGCCGAGATCTGTGCCGCGTAGTAGTAGGGCTCGTCGTCCCACGCCCAGTCGGTGCCGAGCCGTACGTCGTCGAACCAGGTGTCGTCGGCCACCAGCCTGCCGGTGACCACCTTGATCCCGGAGGCGGCGACCTTCGCGGCCAGCGCGTCGTAGTCGGCGGCGAGCATGGTGGGGTCGCCGGTCCCCCTGAGGTAGAGGTCCCCGGCCAGGGCCGAGCCCGCCCGGCGGCCGGTGGACAGCACGCTCGTGGTGAAGCGGAAGTCCAGGCCGAGGTTCTCCACGGCGGCGGCGGAGGTCAGCAGCTTGGTGTTGGAGGCGGGGGTGAGGATCTTTCCGGAGTCCACGGCGTAGAGCTCCTCACCGGAGACCGCGCTGCGGACCACCACCCCCGCCCGCGCCGGCGTGAGCCGGGCGTCGCCGAGGATCTGGTCGATGTCCTTGACCAGGTCCACCACGCCGGGGGCCGGTCCGAGGGCGCCGGCCGGGGCGGCCGAGCCGGTCGTGGCCCAGGTGAGGCCGGTGAGGAGGAGGGCCGAAACAGAGAGGGTGGTACGTCGCGAGGGCCGCACGGTCGCTCCAGGTGCTAGGCGTCTGCGGAGATCATCGACACCTACGGCCCGCCCGACAATACGGAAATATTCGTATCTTTCACCCCTGTTGGGCCGGTGGCGGGTGGGGTTGAATGTGGCAATGGTCACACCGGCTCCCACCCCCCGCCCCGCCGGAGCCGCCGCCGTCACCGTGCCGCGCGGGGTGCGCGTCGGCTACGGGGTCGGATCGGTCTGCACCGCGACGTTCTCCACGGTCCCGGGCCTGCTGCTGCTGTTCTACATGACCAACGTGCTGGCGGTCCCCGCCTGGATCGCCGGCGCGGTGGCCTTCCTGCCCAAGCTCTGGGACATGGTCATCAACCCCTGGGTCGGTCAGCGCTCCGACCGCACGGTCTCCCGGCTCGGCGCGCGCCGCCCCTGGATGCTGGTGGGCGCGGTCACCCTGCCGGTGACCTTCGCACTGACCTTCGCCGGGCCGCCGCTGACCGGCCTGCCCGCCGCGCTGTACGTCACCGTCTGCTACTTCCTCACCGCCACGGCCTACGCCTTCTACGAGGTGCCCTACAAGGCGATGGCCACCGAGATGACCGACGACTACCACGAGCGCTCGTCGCTGCTCCAGTGGAAGATGGTCTTCCTGGGCCTGGCGATCCTGCTGTCCGGGGCCGGCGCGCCCGCCCTCGCCGGGACCGAGGTGAGCGGCTACCGGCTCATGGGCCTGGTCATCGGCGCGGTGCTGCTGGCGTCCATGCTCGCCTCCGTCGCCGGTACGGCCCGCGCCCCGCTGGCCGGCCGGGCCGAGGCCGAGCCGTCGCTGCGGGCGCAGTTCGCCGCGGCCCGCTCCAGCCGGCCGTTCATGGTCCTGCTCGCCCTGAGCTGCGCGCAGATGTTCGCCGCTGGCACCCTGCTGGCCGGCGCGCCGTACCTCGCCACCTACGTCCTCGGCGCACCCGGGGCGACCACCACGCTCTTCCTGTGCGTGGTCGGGCCGCTGCTGGTCACCATGCCGCTGTGGACGTGGCTGTCGCGACGCTACGACAAGCGCGGCGCGATGATGCTGGCGGCGGCGCTGTTCGCCGCGGGCACGGCCGCGCTGGCGCTCGCCGGCCGGTTCGGCGCGGGCTACACGCACGCCTGCGTGCTCCTCGTCGGCATCGGCTACGCCGGGTTCCAGCTCCTGCAGTTCTCCATGCTCTCGGATGTGATCTTCCACGACGCGTGGGTCACCGGCAGGCGCCGCGCCGGGGTGTTCACCGGCCTGTGGACGGCCTGCGAGACCGTGGTCTTCGCGCTCGGGGCGCTGGTGCTGGGCTGGCTGCTCGGCGCGGCCGGGTTCGTGGAGTCCGCCGCCTCGGAGGCGGTGACCCAGCCCGGCTCGGCGATCGACGCCGTCCTGTACGGCGGGGCACTGATCCCCGCGCTCGCGGCCGGGGCCAGCGTACTGCTCACACTGCGCTACCCCATCACCGCCGAGACGATGCGGGCGACGGACACCGCCGGTGCGGCCGGGGCGGGGGAGGAGCCGGGGATCACGGCGCACGGATGACGGACCGGAGCCGGCCGGAGCATGATCCGGTTCAGGCCGGCTGGGGTGTGATCACCAGGAAGCCGCAGTCGCCGAAGGAGAGCACGTCGCCCGGCCGTACCAGGGCCGGTCCGACCAGGCGCCAGTCGTTCAGCCGGGTGCCGTTGAGCGAGCCGAGATCGACGACGACCCAGCCGTCCTCGGCGCGGCGCAGCTCGGCGTGCATCCGGGAGACGGTCAGGTCGGCCAGCACCAGGTCGCAGGCCGAGCCCCGCCCCACCACGTAGCGGACGCGGTCGTCGCCGGGCAGCGCGAGGCGGGGCAGCCGGGGACGCCGCCAGGCCGACTCGACCCGGCGGGTGAAGTCGGACGCCGAGGCGACGACGTCGGTCACCATCCGCCGCAGCCGGCCGCGCGGCGGCAGGTCGGCGATCAGGCTCTCCAGCTCGCCCTGACTGCGGGCGCGCAGTGCCATGTCGACCCGGCCGAGGAATGTCTCGTGTGAGAGACGGCCCTCGACGGCGCGGTCGCGGAGCTCGTTGATGGCGCGGTCGCGGTCCCCATCGGACGCGCGGGACGGGGGAGGCGGCGAGCTCATCCCCCGAGTATCCGCCCCGTCGGCGGAACCTGTCCAGAATATGCGGATCTCTTGCCGTGACCATACTGAGTATGCATACTCAGTATCCATGGCGATCCGACAAGGGCTGCTGGCCCTGCTCAGCCGGGGGCCCCGCTACGGCTATCAGTTGCGGGCGGAGTTCGAGGAGTCGACGGGGGCGACCTGGCCGCTCAACATCGGCCAGGTCTACACGACGCTCGCCCGCCTGGAACGCGACGGCCTGGTGGCCCCCGGCGAGCAGGACGACCAGGGCCGGGTCGTCTACGCGATCACCGAGGCCGGCCGGGCCGAGACGGAGCGGTGGTTCGCCACCCCCGTGGCCCAGGCCGACCGGCCCCGGGACGAGCTGGTCATCAAGCTCGCGATGGCGGTCACCGCCGGGACGGGCGTGCGCCCGATCATCCAGGCCCAGCGCACCGCGACCATGGGCACCCTCCAGCGGCTCACCCGCGCCAGACGGGCGAGCGCCGAGGACCCCGCCCAGCGGCTGGTGCTCGACTCCATGATCTTCCAGGCCGAGGCCGAGCAGCGCTGGCTCGACCACTGCGAGGCCGTGCTCGCGGCCTCCCCCCAGACGCAGGAGAGACAAGCATGAGTTTCGATCCGGTCGTCCGGCTCGCGGCCGTCAGCCGCGTGCACGGCGACGGCCCGGCAGCCGTGACGGCCCTTTCAGAGGTGAGCCTCGCGGCCGACGCCGGGGAACTGGTGGCGGTGATGGGCCCCTCCGGGTGCGGAAAGTCCACCCTGCTGAACGTCGCGGGCGGCCTCGACCGCCCCACCTCGGGCGACGTCGTCGTCGAGGGCGTCTCGCTGCCCCGCCTTCCGGCCGGGGAGCTCGCCGCACTGCGCCGCAGGCACGTCGGGTACGTCTTCCAGGACCTCAACCTGATCCCCTCGCTCACCGCGCTGGAGAACGTGACGCTCCCCCGCGAACTGGACGGGGTCCGCTTCCGGGACGCCCGCCGCGAGGCGCTGGAGGCGCTTGCCGAGGTCGGTCTCGCCGACGTCGCCGACCGCTTCCCCGACGAGATCTCCGGCGGCCAGCGCCAGCGGGTGGCGATCGCCCGCGCCCTGGCCGGGGAACGGCGACTGATCCTGGCCGACGAGCCGACCGGCGCCCTCGACACCCCGACCGGCGACGACATCCTCCAACTGCTGCGCGCCCGCTGCGACGCCGGGGCGGCGGTCCTGCTCGTCACCCACGAACCCCGCTACGCCGCCTGGGCCGACCGCGTGGTCTTCCTGCGCGACGGCCGGGTCACCGACACCGCCGCCGCACCGCTGGAGAGCGCCCGATGAGCGCCCCGGCACCGGTCATGGCCCGCGCCGGTACGGCGGGAGCGGCGCGTTCCCGGACGGCCGCGTTCCTGGCGGCGCTGCGGATCTCCCGGCGGGACGCGCTGCGGGCCCGGGGCCGCAGCGCCCTCATCGTGACGATGGTCGGCCTGCCCGTCCTGGTCATCGTCTTCGCCCTGATCTTCGCCGCGACGGCGGACATCACCCCGCGGGAGGGGCTCACCGCGCGGATCGGCGCCGCCGACCTGCGGATCACGACACTCGGGCCGCCCGACCCCGACGACCACACACGGACGCCCACCTCGCCGGCCGAGGTCATGAGACTGCTCGGCCCCGGGGCCCGGCTGATCCCGGCGAACGACGGCAGCGCCGACCTCCGGGGCGAGCGCGGTTACGAGCACGTGTCCGCGCGCGAGGTGGACCTGCGCGACCCCCTGACGAAGGGGATGTATCACCTGTTGCGGGGCCGCCTCCCGGCCGCGCCCGGTGAGATCGTGGTGACCCCCGGCGCGGAGGAGCGGGGCGCGCGGTTCGGCACGACACCGGCCGTGACCTTCAAGCTGACCCCGATGCGGGTGGTCGGGGTCGTCGAGCACCCGCACCGGACGGACAGCGCGGAGGTCATCGGCCTTCCGGGCACCCTGCTGTTCGACGAGCGGGACGGGAACGGCACGGGCTGGCTGGCCGACACCCCGAAGCCGGTCACCACCCGGGACGTCAACGCGCTGCTGGCGGCGGACCTGGGCGTCGTGTCCCCCGACGCGGCCAGGGACACCAGCGGCTACCACAGCACCGACGACGTCGTGGCCATCGGCCTGATCGTGGTGATGGGTGTGCTGGAGGTGGTGCTGCTGGCCGGTCCGGCGTTCGCGGTGGGGGCGCGGCGGCGGCGCAGGGAGTTGG
>NZ_JBEZNH010000096.1:0-15585 GCF_040653115.1 Streptosporangium sp. NPDC048047
CGACAAACCATCGCGCAGGCGAATCCCACTGATCTCAACCCCGTACAGGCCCTAGTCCTCGCGCAGGGCCAGGCGGTTCAGCTTGCCGGAGGCGGTCTCGGGCAGCTCGTCGACGAACCGCACGTCCCGCGGGTACTTGTGCGGCGCGAGCCGGGCGCGGACGAAGTCCTGCAGCTCCCGCGCGGTGACCTCGCCCGCGGCCACCACGAACGCGCGCGGCAGGGTCAGCCCGTCCACCTGGTAGCCGACGACCGCGCACTCGGCGACCGCGGGGTGACCCAGCAGGCAGTTCTCCACCTCGGCGGGGGCGACCCACTTGCCGCCGACCCGCAGCAGGTCGTCCACCCGGCCCTTGTAGTGGAAGTAGCCCTCGGCGTCGCGGGTGAACAGGTCGCCCGAACGCACCGTGTGCGGGGCGACGAACGTCCGGGCCGACTTCTCCGGCGAACGCCAGTACTCCAGCGCCACGGTCTCGCCGGTCACCTCCAGCAGCCCGGTCTCGCCGTCCGGCAGCGGCTCGCCGTCCCGGTCCACCACCCGCACCCGGTAGCCGGGCACGACCTGGCCGAGGCTGCCCATGCGGACGCCGCCGGGCCGGTTGCACACGTAGCCGTGGAACGACTCCGACGAGCCGATGCCGTCGATGACCTCGACGCCGAAGGTGTCCAGCCACCGGCGGTGCAGCTCCACGGGGAGGGCCTCGCCCGCCGAGATGCACACCCGGATCGAGCTGAGATCCTGCTTCGCGGCCTCCGGATGGGAGACCATCGCGCTCATCATCGTCGGCACGTTGACCAGGATGGTCGGCCGGTGCTCGGCGATCAGCTCGAAGATCCGGTCGGCGGTGCTGCGCTCGGGGAAGACGATCCCGGCCGCACCCACCCCCAGCGGGAACAGCGCGGTCATGTTGTTGGCGTAGCCGAAGAACAGCTTGGGCACCGGCAGCACGACGTCGTCGGGCCGGATGTCCAGCACGCCCCGGGCGAACCACTCGAAGCTGAGCGCCGCGCTGCGGGCGGCCAGCACGCACGCCTTGGGCGCGCCGGTGCTGCCGCTGGTGAACCGCCACATCGCGACGTCGTCGCGGGTCGTCGGGGCGGCGGCCAGCTCGGCCGGCTGGGCGGCCAGCAGCGTCTCGAAGCAGTGCTCGCCCGCGCGCAGCTCCTCCGGCGGCACCCCGGTCACCAGCAGGTTCGTCACCCCGGCCTCCCGGAGCCGGTCCAGGGTCACCGCGTCGGCCACGACGACGGCGGGCTCGGCGTAGTCGGCGTAGTAGCGGTAGTCCCCGGGCTTGAGGAAGGTGTAGACCTCGGCGGTGACGGCGCCGATCTTCTGCGCGCCGTACCAGGTGGCGACGAACTCCACGCCGTCGCCGAGCGCGAGCAGGACCCGGTCGCCGCGCCGTACGCCCAGCGCGCGCAGCGCGTGACCGGTCCGGTTGGCCAGCGTCCGCAGCTCGGCGTAGGTGACGGGACCGGCGGCGGTGATCAGGGCGGTCCGCCGCCCGTCGCCGCGGTCCAGGAAGTGCGAGGCGATGTTGAACTCGAGGGGGATGTCCTCGTAGCGCGGCGGGAGGCCGTCCGGCCGCGCGGCCGGGCCGTCCTGGAGCAGCGTCGAACCGGTCTCGGCTCCGGAGCCCCTCATGCGTCCTCCTCGGGTCGCGTGCTGGACCGGGCACGGACCGGTGGGGGCGGCCCGGCCGCCGGCGGCGGACGCCGTCGCCCGCGCCACTGCGACATCGTCCGGCCGGTACCGGGGGCGGCGCATCTTCCAGCGTGCGGTGCCGCCGCCGCACGCCGGTGGTATTTCTTCGCGATTGCCGGGACTGCGACGCCGCAACGGCGTCCCTTGCCGGGGTGTGGAACGCCTTATAGCTTGACCTGGTGGGACGGCCGGCGGAGTTCCCCCGGCGCGTCCCGCGGGGTGCGCGCCCCTTTCGTTCCTTGCGATGAGTCCTCGATGAGGCTCCTTCGACGAGTCCTCCGACGAGGCGTGATTTCCGACGAGGGGGCCCGTGCCCGTGACCGCCGACCAGTCCACCGCGCTGACGTACTCCTCCTACCTCGCCCTGGACGAGGTCCTCGCGGCGCAGCGGCCGCTGACCGACAAGCACGACGAGATCCTGTTCATCATCGTGCACCAGGTCCACGAGCTGTGGTTCAAGGAGCTGCTGCACGAGTTCGCCAGGTTGCAGGAGGAGCTGTCGGCGGGAGACTCGGTCCACGCGCTGCAGACGCTGCGCCGGGCCCTGGCCGTCCTCAAGGCCGTGATCGCCCAGATCGATGTGATCGAGACGATGACCCCGACCCAGTTCGCGGCCTTCCGGCCCGAGCTGGGGGGCAGCAGCGGGTTCCAGTCCGCGCAGTTCCGGGAGATCGAGGCGGTGCTGGGGCGGCGCGACCCCCGGACGGCGCAGACCTTCGAGGAGGGCGCCCCGGAGCGGGCCCGGATCGAGGCCGCGATGAGCCGTCCCTCCCTGCTCGACTCGTTCCTGCGCTACCTCGTCACGCAGGGTTACCCGGTGCCGCCGGACCTGCTCGGCCGGGACGTGACCCGGCCGGCGGAGCCCTCGGAGCGGCTGCGGGCGGTGCTGCTCACGGCCTGCCGGGACGGGGGGTTCGCGGCGCGGATCTTCGAGCAGCTGCTGTCCCTGGACGAGGACGTGCAGGAGTGGCGCTACCGCCACGTGAAGATGGTCGAGCGGATCATCGGCCGCCGGCCCGGCACCGGCGGCTCGTCGGGCGCGCCGTACCTCTACCGGACCGTCTCCGTCCCCGCCTTCCCCGACCTGTGGGCCGTGCGGGACGGCCTCTGAGCACCGGCGGGGTCTCCCCCGGGTGTGACAGGCGGGCCGTACAACGCGGCGGACCGGTCGTACGGCGTGGCGGACCGGTCGTACAGGGCGGCCGACCGGTCGTACAGGGCGGCCGACCGGTCGTACGGCGTGGCAGACCGCAATTCCAGAGATGCGGGGCGAACCGGGCGGGATGAAGCTGAGATGGCCGAGCAGCCGGACCAGCCGGAAGGGAGCCCGCTTCGGCGGCGGCAGCACCGCGACCTGGTGCCCCGGCGACCCGGGGAGCTTTCGAGAGGGGCAGGGGTGAAGATCGTCGAGAGGCCGTCGCCGTTCGGAGCGGGGGAACCCGGATCGGCGGAGGCCGCGTCCGGGGGCGGGGAGCGGGCGTTCGGGACCGAGGATCTGCTCGCGGAGGTGGACGCGGCCGAGCGGGAGCTCACCGACGCCGCGGCCGCACGAGGTCCCGCCCCGGCCGGCGCGGTGGAGGCGGAGCGGTTCGAGGCGCTGATCGCGGCGGACGGGAAGGTCGAGCCGCGGGACTGGATGCCCGACGGCTACCGGCGGGCCCTGCTGCGGCAGATCGCGCAGCACGCGCACTCCGAGATCATGGGCATGCAGCCGGAGACCAACTGGATCGGCCGCGCCCCCACCCTCATGCGCAAGGCGATCCTGATCGCGAAGGTGCAGGACGAGGCCGGGCACGGGCTCTACCTCTACTCCACGGCCGAGACCCTGGGCGTCACCCGCGAGTGGCTGCTGGACGAGCTGCACGCCGGGCGGCAGAAGTACCTGTCGTTCATCAACTACCCGACGCTCACCTGGGCCGACGTCGGGGCGCTCGCGTGGCTGACGGACGGCGCGGCCGTCGTCAACCAGGTGTCGCTGTGCCGTACCTCCTACGGCCCGTACGCGCGGGCGCTGGTGCGCATCTGCCGGGAGGAGTCGTTCCACCACCGGCAGGGCTTCGACATCCTGTACGCGCTGTCACGCGGCACGCCCGCGCAGCGGGAGATGCTGCGGGACGCGGTCGCCCGCTGGTGGTATCCGGCGCTGGCGATGTTCGGGCTGCCGCGCGACAGGTCCACCCGTTCGGACCTGTCACTGGCGTGGCGCATCAAGCGCGCCCCCAACGACGAGCTGCTGCAGCGGTTCGTCGACATCTGCGTGCCGCAGGCCGAGATCCTGGGCGTCGAGCTGCCGGACCCGGCGCTGCGCTGGAACCCCGAGCGGGGGCACCACGACTTCACCCCGCCCGACTACGACGAGCTCATGCGGGTCGTCGCGGGTGACGGGCCGTGCAACCGCCAGCGCATGGCCCACCGTCGCCGCGCCCACGAGGAGGGCGCCTGGGTGCGCGAGGCCGCGGCGGCCTACGCCGCCAAACACCCCGCGGAGCCGTACGGCGAGCCGCCCGCCTCCCCGGAGTCCGCCGCGTCCCCGAACGTCCCGGAGACCTCGGAGACGACGCGGGACGCCGGGGTCCGGCGGCCTTCTGAGATCTCCGGTACCGCCGGGACCTCGGAGACCGCCGGGACCGCCGGCGCCTGGGAGCCATCGGACGCGCGGACCCCGCAGTCCCCGGAGACCGCGAGGACGGCGCCGGACATGGAGACCGCCGACGACCCGGGGCTTCCGGAGGGCGACTGGCCGCTGTGGGAGGTGTTCGTGCGGGCCCGTCGCGGGTTCGCCCACGCGCACGCCGGAAGCCTGCACGCCGCCGACGCCGCGACGGCGTTGCGCAACGCCCGCGACCTGTACACGCGCCGGGGCGAGGGCGTGTCCGTCTGGGTCACGCCGGCGGCCGCCGTCACCGCGTCGAGCCCGGACGAGCGGGACGCCTTCTTCGACCCGGCGGCCGACAAGACGTACCGGCACCCCTCCTTCTTCGACCTTCCCGAAGGGGTGAAGCACCTGTGAACGAGCCGACCGCCGCACCGGCCGGGCCGGATGCCGCACGGCCCGGCGTGGGGAGCCTTCTCACCGAAGGCACCGAAGGCACCGAGGGCACCGGGGACACCGAGGCCACCGGGGACAACGGGGACACCGGGGAGCCCGGTCTGCCCGGTTACGTGCTCGGGCTCGGGGACGACGCGCTGATCGCCGCCCAGCGGACGGCGGAGTGGTGCGCGCGGGCCCCGCAGCTGGAGGAGGACGTCGCCCTGGCCAACATCGCGCTGGACCTGCTCGGACAGGCGCGGGCGCTGCTGTCGTACGCGGGCGAGCTGGAAGGGCTGGGCCGCGACGAGGACGCGCTGGCCTACACGCGCGACGAGCGCGACTTCCGCAACGTCCAGCTCGTCGAGCTGCCCGACCGCGACTTCGCCGTGACCGTCGCCAAGATGCTGTTCTTCGGCGTCTACCAGCACCTTCTCTACACGGCGCTGTCGTCCTCGGCGGACGGGCGGCTGGCCGGCATCGCCGCCAAGGCGGCCAAGGAGACGGCCTACCACGCCGACCACGCCGTGACGTGGACGCTGCGGCTGGGCGACGGCACCGCCGAGTCCCACCGGCGGATGCAGGACGCCGTCGACGAGGTGTGGCCCTTCACCCACGAGCTGTTCGAGCCGTTCGCGCCGGCGCCCGGGACGGTCGATCCGGCCGGGCTGCGCGGCGCGTGGCTGGAGACGGTCGAGCGGGTGCTGCGCGAGGCGACGCTGCGCCGTCCCGAGGACGGCTGGGCGCCGGCGGGCGGCCGCCGCGGCACGCACACCGAGGCGTTCGGTCACCTGCTCGCCGAGCTCCAGTACGTGCACCGCGCGTACCCGGGAGCCCGCTGGTGACCGGCCACGCTCGAGTCGCCGCCCCCGGGCCCCCGGTACGGCCCGCGCCCGCCGCTCCCCGGGCCCGGGTACGGCCCGCACCCGCCGCCTTCGAGGCCCGTGCTCATGACCGGGCCGCCGATCCGGAGCCCCACGGGAAGGTCTCGGCCGCCGACGCCGAGGCCCGGGTGCGGGCCGCGGTGGCGGCCGTGCCCGATCCCGAGCTGCGGGTGCTGTCCATCGGGGAGCTGGGCGTGCTGCGGGACGTGGCGGCCGGGCCCGGCGGACGGGTGGTCGTCACGATCACGCCCACCTATCTCGGCTGCCCCGCGCTGGAGGTCATCCGGTCCGGCGTCGCGGCGGCGGCGCGGGACGCGGGCTTCCCCGACGTCGAGATCGTCGTCTCCCTCTCGCCGCCGTGGACGACCGACTGGCTGAGCGAGACGGCCCGCGCGAAGCTCGCCGCCGCCGGCATCGCCCCGCCGCCCCCGGCCGCCCCCGGCCCGGCGGACACGGCCTCCCCGGAGGGCACGGCATCCCCGGAGGACGCGGCGGGGACGGCCGGTGTCCCGCTCCGGGCCCGCGCGCTGCCGCTGCTCACGATCTCGCCGCGCCCGCCGTACCGTCCCGGCTGTCCGCGCTGCGGCGGGGCGGCGACCGAGGAGATCGCCCGAGCCGGCGCCACGGCGTGCCGGTCGCTGTGGCGCTGCCGCGCCTGCGGCGAGCCGTTCGAGCACATGAAGGGCCACTGATGACGGCCACGACGACTCCGGCGCCCCCGGCGGCTCCGGCGACCACGAGCCCCGGGACCCTCACGGCGCCCGGGACGACGGCGACGCCCCCGACCCCCTCGACGACCGTGACGGCCGCGACGGCCGGGGAGACCACGACGGCCGGCGTCCCGGCCCGTGCCCGGTTGCGCTTCCACCGCCTGGCGGTCACCACCGTGGAGCCGGTCGCGGCCGACGGCAGCGCGGTGGCGGTGACGTTCGGCGTCCCCGCCGCACTGCGCGGGACGTTCGCCTTCGCCCCCGGACAGCACGTCACGGTGCGGGCGGTGGTCTCCGGCGTGGAGACCCGCCGCAGCTACTCCCTCTGCTCCACCCCCGCCGAGCTGGAACGGCACGGCACGATACGGATCGGGATCCGCGTCGTTCCGGGCGGACGTTTCTCCTCCCACGCCGCCGCGCTCGCCGCCGGGGACGCGCTGGACGTGCTGCCGCCCGTGGGCGCCTTCGGCACCGCGTTCGACCCGGCGCGGCGGCGGCGCTACGGGGCCGTCGTGGCCGGCTCCGGTGTCACGCCCGTGCTGTCGCTGGCCGCCGCCGCGCTGGCCACCGAACCGCACAGCACGTTCACGGTGGTGTACGGCAACCGCACCGCGGACTCGATGATGTTCGCCGGGGAGCTGGCCGACCTCAAGGACCGCCATCCGGGGCGACTGCACCTGGTTCACTCCTTCTCCCGTGAGGAACCGCGCCTCGGCCTGGCCGGGGGACGGCTGGACGCGGACCGGCTGGCGGACGTCCTCACCCGCCTCGTCGCGCCGGAGGGGGTGCGGGAGTGGTTCCTGTGCGGGCCCGAGGGCATGGTGCGCGACGCGCGGCGGGTGCTGTCGGAGGTGGCCGGGGACGGCGCCGCCGTGCACACCGAGCTGTTCCACACCGGCGGGCCGTCCCCGGCCACGCCGCCCGCGACGCCCGCCGTGCCGCCGCCCGCCGGGCAGGGCCGCGAGGTGCGGGTCCTGCTGGACGGCCGGGCGACCACCCTGCGCGTCCGGGGCGACCGGCCGATCCTCGACGACGCCCTGCCGTACCGTCCGGAGCTGCCGTACTCCTGCCGGAACGGCGTGTGCGCCACCTGCCGCGCCCGCGTCGTGGACGGCGAGGTGCGGATGAGCGGCAACTGGGCGCTGACCGAGGAGGAACTGGCCGCGGGCTACGTGCTCACGTGCCGGTCGGTGCCCGCGACGGACCGGGTGACCGTCGACTTCGACGTCGTATGAGGACGCCGTACGAGGACGTCCCACGAGCGCGACCCGACCACACGATGACGATCTCCGACGAGCCAGGAGGGCCCATGAGAACCGCGCACAGGACCTGCCCCATCTGCGACGCCGTCTGCGGCCTGCGGCTGACGCTCGACGACGCCGGCCGCGTCACCTCGGTCAAGGGCGACCCCGACGACCCGTTCTCCAAGGGGTTCGTCTGCCCCAAGGGGGCGAGCCTCGGCCGCATCGACGAGGACCCCGACCGGCTGCGCGCGCCGATGATCCGCGAGGGCGACGAGTGGCGCGAGGCGACCTGGGAGGAGGCGTTCCGCGCGGTCCACGAGGGCTTGAACGGCGTGATCGACGCCCACGGCCGCGACGCCCTCGCCGTCTACTTCGGCAACCCGACCTTCCACACGATGGCCGGTTTCATGTACCGGATGCCGCTCACCCAGTCGCTCGGCACCCGCAACGTCTTCTCGGCCAGCACCATCGACCAGATCCCCAAGCAGGTCGCCGGCGGCCTGATGTACGGCGACGCGATGGCCATCGCCGTTCCCGACCTGGACCGCACGGACCACCTGCTGGTGATCGGCGCCAACCCGGCGGTGTCCAACGGCTCGCTCTGCGCGGCCCCGGACTTCCCCGGCCGCCTCAAGGCGCTGCGGGCGCGCGGCGGGAAGCTCGTCGTGGTCGACCCGCGCCGCACCCGGACCGCGGCCATGGCCGACGAGCACGTCTTCGTACGGCCCGGCACCGACGCCTTCCTGCTGATGGGCATCGTCCACACCCTGCTGGCCGAGGACCTCACCGTCCTCGACCGGGTCGGCGTCGAGGTCGGCGGCCTGGAGGAGCTGCGGCGGCTGGCCGGCGACTTCGCCCCCGAGGCGGTCTCCCGGGTCTGCGGGGTGCCCGCCGGGCAGATCATCCGGATGGCCCGCGAGCTGGCCGCCGCGCCCTCCGCCGCGGTCTACTCGCGCATCGGGACCTGCACCGCCGAGTTCGGCACCGTCACCCAGTGGCTGGTGGACGTGGTCAACACGCTGACCGGCAACCTCGACCGGCCCGGCGGGGTCATGTTCACCAGGACCGCCGCGCTGGAGTTCTTCCGCACCGGCCAGCCGTACAGCGGGGGCAACTGGCGCAGCCGCGCCCGCGGCGTGCCGGAGGCGATGGGCGAGCTGCCGGTGGCGACGCTGGCCGACGAGATCGAGACGCCGGGCGAGGGCCAGGTCAGGGCGCTGATCACGATCGCGGGCAACCCGGTGCTGTCGGCGCCGAACGGGCCCCGGCTGGACCGGGCGTTCGCCGACCTGGACTTCATGGTCTGCGTGGACCCGTACCTGAACGAGACGACCCGGCACGCGAACGTCATCCTGCCGCCGCCGCGCATGCTGCAGATGCCGCACTACGACTTCCTGCTGCTGACCGTGACGGTGCGCAACTACACCCGTTTCTCCCCGGCGATCCTGCCGCTGGAGCCGGGGCAGCTCTCAGAGGCGGAGATCCTGGCGAAGCTGACGCTGATCGCCGCCGGGGCGGGACCGGACGCCGACCCGGCGGGGCTCGACGAGATGATCGTCGGTCAGGTCCTCGGCGGGGCCGTCCAGGCGCCCGGCTCGCCGTTCGAGGGCCGCGACCCGGCCGAGCTGCGCGCCGGCCTCACCGGCGACAGCGGTCCGGAGCTGATGCTGGACGCGATCCTCCAGCTCGGCCCGTACGGACTGTCGCTGGCGAAGCTGCGGGAGAACCCGCACGGCATCGACCTGGGCCCGCTGGAGCCCCGGCTGTCGGAGCTGGTGTGCACGCCGTCGGGACGGGTGGAGCTGGCTCCGGAGCCGCTGGCCGCGGAGGTGGACCGGCTGCGCGGGCGGCTGGACGCGGCCCCGCCGGAGATGGTGCTGATCGGGCGGCGTCAGCTGCGGTCCAACAACAGCTGGCTGCACAACGTCGGCACGCTGGTCGGCGGCAGCAACCGCTGCACCCTGCACGTCCACCCGAGCGACGCGGCCCGGCTCGGCCTGGGCGGGGAGGCGCTGGTGCGCTCGGCCGCCGGTGAGCTGACCGTGCCGGTGGAGACCACCGAGTCGATCATGCCCGGGGTGGTCAGCCTGCCCCACGGGTGGGGCCACGCCGGGAGCTCCCTGCGGGTCGCGGCCGGGCACGCCGGGGTCAACGCCAACGCGCTGACCGACGAGACGGTGATCGACCCGCTGTCGGGGAACGCGGTGTTCAACGGCGTCCCCGTGACGGTCTCCCCGGCCGCCGAGGCCGCCCCCGCCGCCGACGCGGGAGCGGACACCGGTTCGTGCGGGGTTCCGCGGCCGGCGGGCCCGGTCACGGTGACGCTCACGACCCGGGGCGCGTGAACGGACGGCGGCCGCGACCCGGCTCAGGCCCGGTCCCGGCCGCCGTCCCGGTCCCGGCCGCGACCGGCTTCCGGGAAGGTCAGCAGGTGACGTCCTTCCCGGCGAACCGGGCCCAGGCGACCGAGCCGGAGACCGCGATGTAGGCGGCGAAGACCAGCAGGCCCCGGCCCATGTCCCCGAAGGCCACCGGGTCGCGCAGCACCCCGTCGAACCCCGTCCACCAGTGCGTCAGCAGGTAGGGCTGGAGGTCGGCGAGCTGCGGGATGGCGCGGAGGACCTGGGCGGCGATGACCAGCACCACGGTGGCGGCGATGGCGCCGATGGCCACCTCGGTCAGCGTGGAGATCGCCAGCGAGACGGCGGCCAGCGCCGCCATGCCCGCGGTGAGGTACAGCACGACGAGACCCATCCGCAGCAGGCCGTCGGTGAAGGACACGGTCGCGCCGGACAGCAGGGTGACCGGGCCGACCGGGAACAGCGCCAGCCCGATCAGCAGCGCCGACAGCACGACCGTCGAGACGGCGGCCAGGCAGAAGACGACGGCGCCCGCGTACTTGACGGCCAGCAGCCGGATCCTGCCCGCCGGGGCGACCAGCAGGTAGCGCAGCGTGCCCGCGCCCGCCTCCCCGGCGACGGAGTCCCCGGCCACCACGGAGACCGCGACGGGCAGCATGAACTGCACCAGCACCATCAGCGCGGCGAAGGCCAGGAACAGGCCGTTCCCGGTGACCCGGTCCAGGATGGCCAGCTCACCCTCGATCCGTCCGCCGTCGTCCACGCCGGTCATCAACCGCAGCACCAGGCCGAGCAGCACCGGGACCGTGGCGAGGACGGCCAGGACGGCCAGGTTCCGCGGCCTGCGGAAGATCATCCCCAGTTCGGAGCCGAGCAGCCGCAGCCACGCCCGCGTCGCGCCGGCCGCCCGTCCGGCGCCGGTCACCGGGACCGCACCGCTAACCGTCGACATCGAACCCCTCCCCCGTCAGGCCCACGAACACGTCCTCCAGGCTGGGCCGCCGTACGCCCAGCCCCCGTACGGCGACGCCCGCCGCCACCAGGGCCGCGCAGACCCGCTCGGGTTCCCCGGCGCCCAGCTCGGCGTCGGCCTCGCCGTCCCCGGGGCGGATCCCGGTCAGCCCGGCGGCGGCCAGCACCTCGACCGCCCGGGCCACGTCGGGGGTCTCCACCCGGATCCGGACCGTCTCCCGCGCCAGGAGATCGGCGATGGTGCCCTGCGCGACCAGCCGACCGGTCCGCATGACGGCCACGTGGGAGCACATCTGCTCCACCTCCGCCAGCAGGTGGGAGGAGACGAACACGGTCGTCCCCTCGGCGGCGATCTCCCTGACCAGCGCCCGCACCTCGCGCGTGCCCTGCGGGTCCAGGCCGTTGGTCGGCTCGTCCAGGACCAGCAGCTCCCGGGGGCCCAGCAGCGCGGCGGCGATGGCCAGCCGCTGGCGCATGCCCAGCGAGTAGGCCCGGTAGCGTTTGCCGGCCGCGGCGGTCAGGCCCACCCGTTCCAGGGCGTTCCCGATCCGCGCCGCGACCGTGCGCGGGTCGGCCGACGGGTCGGCGGCGTCGTAACGGCGCAGGTTGGCCTCACCCGTCAGGTACGGGTAGAAGGCGGGCCCTTCGACCACCGCCCCCACCCGCGGCAGCACCGCGGCCATCCCGTCCGGCATCGGCCGGCCGAGCAGTTCCCAGGTTCCGGCCGTCGGCGTGACGAGACCGAGCAGCATGCGGATGGTGGTGGTCTTGCCCGAGCCGTTCGGCCCGAGGAAACCGAAGACCGACCCCCTGGGCACGGCCAGGTCGAGGGCGTCCACGGCCACCTGCCCGCCGCGGAACCGCTTGGTCAGCCCGCGGGTGACGATCGAGCGGTCCTCCGCCGCGGCGGGCTCCGCGCCGCGGGAAGCGCCGGAGCGCTCCCCGCGGCGGCCCGCCAGGAGGCCGGTGTCCCCTGGCATGTCGCTCACTTCTGTCCGGCCACCTCGGTCAGCTTCTCCGGGGTGACGGCGCCGACCAGCAGCCGGCCGTCGTCGGTCAGCAGGGCGGAGACCAGCTTGGTCCGGACGACCCGGCCGCTGCCCCACGGGCCGCTGACGGGCCGGGCTGACTTCAGCACGGCGTCGACGACGGCGCCCGCACCCTGACCGGCGTCCTGCCCGGCGTCCCGCGTGGGGGTCCGGCCGGCCGGCGGTTCCCCGTCCGCCGATGGGAGCCGCTTCTTGAGGTCCTGCTCGGAGAAGGGCAGCACCGCCACGGCGGTCCAGCCCTCACCGATGACCTTGGCCTCCTGCCGGAGATCCTCGGCCCGCTCGGCCCGCTCGCCGGCCACGGCGGCGAGGTCGTCGATCCGCTTCTCCTCGACCTTGGCGCCCGGCGGCGGGGTGAAGGCGAAGTTGCCGGGTGCGGGCGGGGTGAAGGCGACGGAGGTGAAGCCCACCTCGAAGGCCGGCTCGGCGGCGCTCCTGGCGTAGACCTGGACGCGCAGCGGGACGAGGGTCTCCCCGTCGAGCGCCAGCCTGACCTCGCGCACCAGGGACGAGGCGTCCTCGGGCGCGAAGGTGAGCTGGTAGGCCGAGCGGTCGGCGACCCGCTCGGTGTTGGTCACGCCGACCACGGTGCCGGGCCTGGACAGCAGGTCGTCGGCGAGCTTCTGCGGGGTGACGGCCGCGGGCACGGCCTTCTCGGAACGCGCGGCCGCGCCGGTGTCGCCGGTGAGCCGGGTGGCCTTGTTGGCGTCGCTCTCCCACAGCCACGCCTGGCCGCCGTTGACGATCAGGTCGGTCTCGCTCATCCGTCCCGGCAGGGCGAACCGCATCCGGTCGGCTCCGCCGTACCAGACCTTCAGCTCGTGGGAGCCGGCGAGCAGGGCGGCGGGCGAGGTGCCGCCGAAACCGGACACGTCCGGCAGACCCGGCAGGCCGAGGGAGGCCGTCTGCGCGAGCGTTCCCGACATGGGCTTCGGGCCGGATCTCCCGGCCTGTACGGCGTCGGCCAGCAGCTGACTCGCGGTGCGCTCGGGCAGCACCGGGTCGCCCTGGACCGCGGCGATGACCGGGCCGGCGCCGGCGGCCGCGGCGACCACCGCCATCGCGGCGACCGGCACACCCCACCTCACGACCCGACCCCGTGTGGTTCGTTGTGACATATCACTCCTTAACGGTATTGCTTTAGTGCCTGCATCGTCAGCCTGCGCGAACGACCCTGTGCTGAGGCTGAGACAGACTGAGAGGGCTCACAGCGTTCTCAGCCGCCTCTCAGGGCGGTCGGCGGAAAATGGGGCGACCGACAGCGAAGGAGGCGGAATGCGGGTTCTCGTCGTGGAGGACGAACGGCGGATGGCTGCGGCCCTCCAGCGCGGCCTGCAGGCCGAGGGGTTCGCGGTGGACCTCGCGCACGACGGCCACGAGGGCCTGCACCTGGCCAGGCACGGCGACTACGACGTGGTCGTGCTGGACATCATGCTGCCCGGCCTGTCCGGCTACAACGTCTGCAAGGCGCTGCGGGCCGAGGAGAACTGGGTGCCGATCCTGATGCTGTCGGCCAAGGACGGCGAGTACGACATGGCCGACGGCCTCGACCTGGGCGCCGACGACTACCTGACCAAGCCGTTCTCCTACGTCGTGCTGGTGGCCAGGCTGCGGGCGCTGCTGCGGCGCGGCGCGGGCCGCCGCCCCGCGGTGCTGCAGGCGGGCGACCTGTCGCTCGACCCGGCCCGGCGGCGGGTCGCCCGGGACGAGACGCCGGTCGAGCTGACGCCCCGGGAGTTCGCGCTGCTGGAGTACCTCATGCGCCGCCGGGACGAGGTGGTGTCCAAGTCGGAGATCCTGGAGCACGTCTGGGACACCTTCGACACCGACCCCAACGTCGTCGAGGTGTACGTGGGCTACCTCCGCCGCAAGATCGACGTGCCGTTCTCCCGGAACGCGCTGCGGACCGTGCGCGGCGCCGGCTACCGGCTGTCCGGCGATGGCGGCTGACCCGCCCGCACGCGGCCCGGCCCGGCCACCCGGCGGCACGACCGGTCCGGCACGACCGTCCGGCGCCGTGACCGGCCCGGCACGACCGTCCGGCGCCGTGACCGATCCGGTCCGGCCACCCGGCGGCACGACCGTCCCCGCCTCCCCGCGCGGGCGGCGCACGGGCTGGTGGCGGCGCAGGAGCCTGCGCTTCCGGCTGACCGCGGTGGCCTCCGCCGTGCTCGCGGTGGCGCTGGCCGCCTCCGCCTACGTGCTGGTGGGCGTGCTCGGCCGGGCCCTGGTCACCGGCACCGACGACGCGATCCACCGGCGGGCCAGGGAGGTCGTCTCGCTGGCCGACGCCGGACGGCTTCCGGTCGAGATGACCTCGCCGGACGGCGTCCTGGTGCAGGTGATCGACGCGGCGGGCCGGGTCACCCACGCCACCCCCGGCACCGACCGGCTCCTGCCGCTGCTGGACGCCGGGGAGCGCGCCGCGGCGGTCGCGCGGGGCCGCGCCGGTTTCGTGGACGGCGGGCCGTACGGGATCCCGCACGTGCTGCGGGTCCTGGTGCTCAGCGCCGACCAGGGGCGGACGGTGATCGCCGCCCGTCCGTTCAGCGAGGTGCAGACCAGCGTCAGCACCGCCGCGCACGTGCTGCTCGTCGGAACCCCGCTGCTTCTGGTGCTGCTCGCCGGGGTGAGCTGGGTGATCATCGGCGGGACGCTGCGGCCCATCACGGCGCTGCGCCGGGGCGCGGAGGAGATCACCGACACCGCCCGCTCCCGGCGGCTGCCGGTGCCGGAGGCCCGCGACGAGGTGCACAGCCTGGCCGTCACCCTCAACGACATGCTGACCCGGCTGGAGAAGGCCGACGCCCGCCAGCGGGCCCTGGTCTCCGACGCCGCGCACGAGCTGCGCAGCCCCCTGGCCAGCATCCGCCTCCAGCTGGAGGTGGCGCTCGGTCATCCCGAGGGGCAGGACTGGCGGGAGACCGCCGAGGGCGTGCTGGAGGACACCATGCGCCTGGCCCGGCTGGCCGAGGACCTCCTCGCGCTGGCCCGGCTGGACGAACGCGGCGGCGCCCTGGCCCGCCGGGAGCCGGTGGAGCTGGACCGGCTGGTCCTCCAGACCGTCGAACGGTACGGCGACGCCGTCACGGTCCGGATCGCCCCCGCCCCGGACGGCCGCTCCACGGACCGGATCCGCCGGGACGAGCCCTTCGACGGGCGGCGTGATCCGGACGTCCGCCTCCCCGTCCGGGACCGCCCGGACGGGCGGCCGTCCGATCAGGGGTGCCCGGACGACGCGATCGCGGTGACCGGGGACGCGCTCGACCTGGGACGGGTGCTGGTCAACCTGGTGGACAACGCGCTGCGGCACAACGTCTCGCCGGTCGTGGTCGAGCTGCGCGCAGAAGGGGCCGACGCCGTGCTGACCGTCACCGACGACGGCCCCGGCATCCCCGAGGCCGACCGGGAACGGGTCTTCGACCGCTTCACCCGCCTGGACAGCGCCCGCAGCCGCGACCACGGCGGCGCCGGGCTGGGCCTGGCGATCGTCCGGGAGACCGTGCACGCCCACGGCGGCGCGGTCACCCTGGAGGACGCCGCCCCGGGCCTGCGCGCGGTCGTCCGCCTCCCGCTGTCCTAGTGGCGTGTCACGCAACCTTGGTGGGATAACTGGTCCATGAGCGGATCGGGG
>NZ_JBEZNH010000097.1:0-14189 GCF_040653115.1 Streptosporangium sp. NPDC048047
GGCGACCCCGTGCGCGGGGTCGCCGGCCGCCTCACGGTCCCGCCGGATCAGCCCTGCACGCGGTCGATGGTGACCGACTCCAGGACGACCGGCTCCGTGGGCCGGTCACGGGCGTCGGTGTCGGTCTTGGCGATGGCGTCGACGACGTTCTGGCCCTCGATGACCTCACCGAAGATGGTGTGGCGGCCGTTGAGGTGCGGCGTGGGCACCACGGTGATGAAGAACTGCGAGCCGTTGGTGCCGCGACCGCCCTGGATGCCGGCGTTGGCCATGGCCAGCAGGTAGGGGCGGTTGAAGAACAGCTCCGGGTGGATCTCGTCGTCGAACTTGTAGCCCGGCCCGCCGATGCCCTGACCCAGCGGGTCGCCGCCCTGGATCATGAAGCCGTCGATGACGCGGTGGAAGACCGTGCCGTCGTAGAGCTTGTCGTTGGTCTTCTGGCCGCTCTCCGGGTGCACCCACTCACGGGTGCCCTCGGCCAGCTCGACGAAGTTGCGCACCGTCTTGGGCGCGTGGTCCGGGAAGAGCTGAACCTTCACGGTGCCGCGGTTGGTGTTCAGGGTAGCGATCAACTTCTCAGCCACGAGGGACTGCCCCCTTCGGGTCTCATTCTCAGTCTGTGCGAGGTGCTGTTTTGTGGTCTTGTGATGGCTGCGGCCGGAGCCGGTCCATCTAGCATCCTCCCACGGCCGGTAATGATTGAGCCGCCTTCGAGCGGGAAGGGGACGCAACGGGGCCCCGACGACTGGGGAGGTTGATGTGCCTCTTGAACTGCTGAGAAAGCGAAAGATCGAGAAGATCATGCCGACGGATGCACGGCTGATGACGCAGATGAAGCTGAATCAGATGAAGTCTCAGGTCGCGAGCGCCGCCGACAGGATGGCGCCGATGGCCGCCCAGGCCAGGGACGTGGCGCAGGACAGGCTCTACGTGGCGCGCGAATGGGCCGCGCCGAGGCTGGACGCGGCCGCTCACTCCGTGGAGGAGCAGCTCGCGCCCAGGGTCAGCGCGATGCTGTCCCAGGCCGCGGCCAAGGTCGATCCCGCACCCAAGGGAAAGTCACGCAGCTGGCCCGTGTTCCTGCTGCTCGCGGGTATCGCGGTCGGAGCCGCCGGCTTCGCGATGTACCGCAAGAACTCCGAGCAGTGGACCGACATGCTGAAGGAGAACGCCTCCGACGCCTCCCGCTGGATGAGTGAGAAGGCTCACACCGGAACACAGAAGATCAGCGAGATGACGGAGAAGACCACCTCCAAGACCGGCCCCGAGGCGGGCGGGCACGCCGACAAGAGCGAGGCCCAGGCGGACCAGGCTTCGAACAAGCTGCCCTGAGTGACGCGAGTGCGGCCTGCCCCCTTGTGGGGCAGGCCGCACTCGCGTTCTCCGAGCGGGCGACCAGGCGGCGGATCCCGGTGTTCTCCGAGCCGCGGACCGCTGACGGTCTCACGTTCTCCGCCTGCGAACCGCCCACGGCGGACTTTCACGTTCTCCGAGCCGCGACCGCCGGCGGCGGACCGCGGTCAGCCGGCGGGCGTCTCCCCGACGAGCCGGCGCATGTAGGTGGTCGCGCGCTTCTCCGTCTCGAACCCGGCGCGGGTGTAGACGCCCAGGGCGCCGGTCGGGTTGTCGGCGTCCACACCCAGGGCGGCCCGCTGGTAGCCCCGCTCGCGGAACCCCGCGAGGGCGTGGGCCAGCAGTGCCCCGGCCACTCCTCTGCCCCGCCACTCGCGCAGCGTGCCGATGATCTGGATCCACGCCTCGCGGATCCCGGTGGCCCTGGTGTCCGCCTCGTAGTAGTGGGTGATCAGCACGGCCACGCTCCGGCCCGACCCGTCCTGTACGAGGTGGGAGACCTCCGGCCGGAACGCGTGCACGCCGACGATGCTCCGCTCCCAGCTCTCCGGGGTGTGCGGGACGCTGCCCCAGTGGTCGGTGAAGGCGGCGTTGCGCACCTCACGGGCGGCGTCGGCGAGGTCCGCACGGTAAGGGACGATCCGCAGGCCGGCGGGCAGAGCGACCGGACGGATCCCGGCGGCCAGGTCGCGGCCCATGGTGCGGAACCATCGGACGGGGGTCATCCCCACCGCCCGCATCAGCGCGTCCGCGCCCTCGTTGCCGTCGAAGACGCCGGCGTGGAACTCGAGGGGACGCCCTGGGTGACGCCGCTCGTGCAGCACCGGCGTGTTGCGGATCGCCCAGTCGAGCACGTGACGGCCGAGACCCCGGCGGCGGTATCCGGGGTGGACCGCGCCCCACAGGTGCATCGGATGGACCGGGTCCGCGGCGTTGGCGCACGGAGTCACGCCGAAGGCCGCCATCCGGTCACCGTCCCAGGCGGACAGGGTGCCCTCGGCCAGGTCGAGCAGGGGGTTGTCGAGGTCGTCGGCGAGGTCCTCGACCCCGTAGTTCTCCCCCGTCCGATCCGCCTTCTCGACCTCCGCGAGCAACTCCGCCCACCGCTCGACGTCGTCCTTGGTCAGCGGTCGCCACTGGAGGGTCATGGGTCGCACCCTAAAGGGCGTCATCCCGCACCTCGAGACGTTTTCCACCGTACGGCCCGCACCGCCGTACGGCCCGCACCGCCATATGGCCCGCACCGCCGTACGGCCCGCACCGCCGCATCGTCGTACGGCCCGCGCCGGGGCACGCGGACCGTACGACGGGAGCGGCCGGCTCAGTGACGGAAGAAGACCTGTCCGGCAGCGGGAGCGGCCGGCTCAGCGGCGGGAGAAGACCGGCACCCAGGCTCCGGGCCGCTGGCTGTTCTCCCGGTAGCCGGTGAGCGGCACGACCGCGCCGCCTTGGACGTCGACGAGGAGCAGCCGGTTGCGGAACTCGCTCTTCACACAGCCGTCGGTCCCCTTGAGCTCACACGCCCAGGCGATCACGTGCCCGTCGTCGGCCCAGGCGGCGAGTTGCTCGATCCAGTAACCGTCGATCGGCCTGAGCGGCCTGACCTCGCCGGTCCTCATGTCCTTCAGCGCGGTGACCGCGGTCCGGTCCGGACTGTCGGACGCGAGCCACCGGCCACCGGGTGACAGTCCCGCCGCCTGTTCCCGCTTCGCCGGCTCGTCCGTGGGCACGGGCCGCGGGGCGCCGTCCATGCCGTAGAACTTCTTGGAGTTACCGAGGTCGGTCCACTCCCAGATCAGGGTGCCGTCCGCGTTCCAGAAGAAGTCCCGCCGGCTGATCACATCACCGTCGCTTTCCGCCGCGACCGGGTGGAAGTCCTGCCGTCCGGCGGCGGGGTCGATGAGGGTGAAGCCGGTCCGGGTCGCCGGAACCACGGCCCAGGAGTCCTTCCCCATGACCTCGACCTGGTCGGGGTCGTCGTCGTAGTCGGTGACCAGCAGTCTCGTGCCGTCCGGTGACCACGACACCGCCCCCGCGGGGTGTTCGAGGTCGAACCACCGCACTTCACCGCCCCGTACGGTCACCACCCCGACCCGGTTCGCCGGGATCGACTCCAGCACCGCGGCGGACTCCCCGCCCGGCGCGGGATCGAGCCACGCCCAGGGGGTCTTCTCGTAGGTTCCCGAGTCGCCGTCGTAGAGGTGCCAGGTGAGACGGCGTGCCTCCCGGTTGCCTACGACCTTCTCGTTCCTCCAGGTGTAGTAGGCGTAGACCGCCGTGTCCCCCGCGGCCACCAGGGTCTCCGGCGTCGCGGAGTCCGCGTCCCCCAGGGTCTCCCGGGTCCCCGCGGACGGGTCCGGCGCGGCGGACGGGTCCGATCCGGTGGCGACGGCGACGGCGGGCTCGGTGCCGTCCGTTCCCGGAACGCCCCCGGCGACCAGACCCGGGACCGCGAACGCTCCGGCGACGACGGCCGCGGTCGCCCCCGCGACCACCGCGAACATCCGCACCCTGGAGCGCCGCCGCCTCCCCAGCGCCCGCGACGCCAGGTCGGCGGGGTCCCGCGCCTCCTCCGACCAGTCACGGAGGGTCCGCCTGACGAGCTCGTCGATGGTCATCACTTAGCCTCCCCGAAGATCATGTACGGCTCCCGCAGCTCAGGCGCGAACTGCCGCAACCTGGCCAGGGACCGGTGGGTGGTGCTGCGGACCGTGCCCACCGAGCAGCCGAGGATCCTGGCGACCTCGGCCTCCGGCAGGTCCTCGTAGTACCTCAGGACCAGGACGGCCCGCTGCCTCGCCGTCAGCCTCGCCAGCGCGCGCCGCATGACGATCCGCAGCTCCACCCCGTCCGAGCCGTCGGCCGCGGCCCGGTCGGGCGGCTCGGGGACGGCCGTCTCCCGGTGCCGCCGCCACCACGAGACCTGCTGGCGGTACATCACCTGACGGACGTACGCCTCGGGCGTGTCCACCGTCCGCCACCTGGTGACCGTCCTGGCCAGCGCGCTCTGCAGCAGATCCTCCGCCGCGTGCTGGTCGCCCCCGGTCAGCAGGAAGGCCAGGCGCATCAGCGCGGGGGATCGCGCCGAGACGAACTCGCGGAAACGTCGCTCCTCTGCGGCGTCCACGATCACCTCCACTGTTGGTTACGCCCTACAGACGCGTCCGAGGCGCCCCGCTATGCTCCGCGCCGGGACAAAACGATTGGCGGGGCCGGCTCCCGTTGGACGACGATGGGACCGTGAAGATCTTTCTGGAGACCGACCGGCTGACGCTCCGCGAGCTGACCGGGGCCGACGCGGACCACCTGTTCGAGCTCGACGGCGACCCGGAGGTCATGCGCTACCTCAACGGAGGGAAGCCCACCCCGCGCGAGGAGATCCTGGACCGGGTGCTTCCCCGGATGCTGCACCGCCACGACGTCTCCGGGCATCCCGGGTACTGGGCGGCCGAGATCCGGTCCACCGGGGAGTTCATCGGATGGTTCGAGTTGCGGCCCCTGGTGGAGGAGGAGGCTCCGGAGTCCGTCGAGCTGGGTTACCGGCTGCGCCGTACGGCCTGGGGGAAGGGCTACGCCACCGAGGGGTCGCGGGCGCTGGTTCGCGAGGGCTTCGCCGGGCTCGGGGTCGAGCGCGTCGTCGCGCGGACGATGGCGGTCAACACCGGCTCGCGGAACGTGATGGAGAAGGCGGGCCTGCGCTTCGTCCGCACCTTCCACGCCGACTGGCCGGAGGCCATCCCGGGCAGCGAGCACGGCGAGGTGGAGTACGCGCTGACCAGGGACGAGTGGCTCGCGACGGCTGGAGAGGCCTGACCCGGCCCGCGAACATCCCGTCGGATCCTTCTCCGGGGTCTCCCTCGAACCGGCGCTCCCCCGCGGGAGGGAGCGCCGGAATCGCTCTTCCCGGCGATCCCCTCCGGACCGCGGACGACCAGGATCGACGCAGGAAAACGCCACCGAGGAGCCTTCCCGATGAGATCCCGCACCCCTGCCCCCGCCGTCTCTGTTCCCGCCTCTCCCACCGTCCGCACCGTCTCCGCCTCCGCCGGCTCCGCCTCCGCCGTCTCCGCCGGCTCAGCCACCTCCGCCGTCTCTGCCTCGGCCGGCTCCGCCGTTCCCGACGGGTCCGGCTCCGTCCCCGCCGCCTCCGCCGTCCCCGGATCCTCCTTCTTCCGGGTCGCGTTCGTCGCCGCCCCGCTGCTCGTCTTCGCCTACGGGGTGATCCGGATCCTCGACGGACTCGACGGCAGCCGCGGCCCCGGTCTCGCCTGGACCTCCGGGCACCTCGCCTTCATCGCCGCCCTCGCGCTGTTCGTCCCGATCTTCTGGCGGATGCGCCGGATGGCGGGCGGGAAAGCCCTGGCCACGGCGAGCGCGGTGACCGGGACGGCCGGCGCCCTCGCCCTTCTCGCGCAGTTCGCCATCGACATCGCGGTCGGCTTCATGTCCGCCGATCACGCGGCCATGAGCCCGCTGTTCGAGCAGGTCAAGGCGGTTCCGGGTGTCTCCCCGGTGGTTTACGACGGCGGGCCGTTCCTCTTCTACCTCGGTCAGCTCGCGCTCGTCGTCCAGCTCGCCGTCCTCGGCCGCGTCAAGGTCTGGACACCGCTGCTCGTCCTGCTCGACCTCAGCGTCCCGTTCGTCAGCAAGGACCTCATCCCCCTCGGTGCGGTCTTCCTGCTCGTGTCGTTCCTTCCTCTCGCCAGGGAGGCGGCCCGGCCCGTCCGTGCCGCCCGGCCCGCCCGCGCCCTCCCGTGAGGAGCGTCCCGCACGCGGACGACGCCCCGCGCGCGAAGGAGGCCCCGCGACGGCTTCGGCCGGCCGGGGTGTCCGGGCCCCGGTGGGAGAGGGCAGGATTGGGATCTGTGCCGGTTCCGTCCCCCCTCGGTCCTCTCCGTGACCGTCTGAGGTCGCTGCCGCCCCTGTGGGCGGACGCGGCGCTCGCCGTAGCGGTGCTGATCGTGCAGCTGTGGCCGCTCCTCTCCCGGGACGCCCCGCGGGGCGGGCAGTGGAGCTGGTGGGGGTACGCGGTCGTGGTGGCCGCCGTCGTGCCGCTGGTGTGGCGGCGCCGCGCGCCCATCGCCACCCTGCTGGCCAGCCTCACGGCGACCTCCCTCTACGACCTCTCGGACCACGTCGCCTCCCAGCCCATCTGGTACGGCGGGCTCGTCGCGACCTACACGGTCGCCGTCCACTCCCCCCGGTGGCCGCGCATCGCCATCCTCTTCGGCACCCTCATCGGGGGCGTGCTGCTGGTCGGCTCCTCGGAGACCGCGCTGCGCGGCATCGTGCTGTTCGTCGCCGCCTACGCGATCGGCCGCGCCTCCGCCACCTCCCGCGCGTACGCGGCCGCCCTGGAGGAGCGGGCCGTGCGGCTGGAGCGTGAGCGCGTGGTCGAGGCCGAGCGGGCCGCCGAACGCGAACGGGCCCGGATCGCCCGTGACATGCACGACATCCTCGCCCACGCGGTCAGCCTCATGGTCGTGCAGGCCGAGGCCGGTCCGGTCGTGGTCAGGAGCGACCCGGCCCGCGCCGAGGCGGCCTTCGACGCGATCGCCGCCGCCGGGCGCGACGCCATGGTGCAGCTCCGCCGGACGTTGAACGTGCTCAAGGAGGAGGCGGGACCGCGCGCTCCGCAGCCGACCGTCGCCGCCCTGGCCGAACTGGCCGAGCAGGTCTCCGGCGCCGGGATCGAGGTGGTCTGCTCCGCCTCGGGAGAGCCGGGCCCCCTGCTCCCCGACGTCGAGGTCGCCGCCTACCGGATCACCCAGGAGGCTCTCACCAACGTCGTCAAGCACGCGGGCGCCACCCGCGCCGACGTCCGGCTCCGCTGGGAGGACGACGCGCTCGTGATCGACGTCACCGACGACGGCCGCGGTTCGGCGTCGTCGTTCCCCTCCGGCGGGAACGGCCTGGCCGGCGTCCGCAAACGCGCCGAGTCCTGCGGCGGCTCGGCCGTCGCGGGACCCCGTACGGACGGTCCCGGCTTCCGGGTGACCGCGCGGCTGCCACTGGCCGCGGGACGAAGCGGAACAGGGACGAAGCAGAACAGGGAGAACGGAGTGACGGCATGACGGTGAAGGTCGTGGTGGCCGATGACCAGGAGCTGGTGCGGGCCGGGTTCGGCATGATCCTCGGCGCCCAGCCGGACATCGAGGTCGTCGCCGAGGTCGGGGACGGCGCCGCGGCCGTCGCGGCCGTCCGCGAGCACCGGCCGGACGTGGTCCTCCTCGACATCCGGATGCCCGTGATGGACGGCATCGAGGCGGCCGGGATCGTGTGCGCGGAAAGCGACTGCCGGGTGCTGATGCTCACCACGTTCGATCTGGACGACTACGTCTACGACGCGCTGCGGGCGGGCGCGAGCGGGTTCCTGCTCAAGGACGTCCGCCGCGACGACCTCGTGCACGCGGTCCGGGTGGTCGCGGCCGGGGACTCGCTGCTCGCCCCGGCCGTCACCAGGAAGCTGATCACCGAGTTCGTCTCCCGGACGGCTCCGCGTCCCGCCGCGCCGTCCGCCGAGCGGCTCTCCGTGCTGACCGCCCGGGAGCGGGAGACGCTCCGGCTGATCGCGCGCGGGCTGTCCAACGCCGAGATCGCCGGGACCATGGTGGTCAGCGAGCACACGGTCAAGACGCACGTCAGCAACGTGCTGACCAAGCTGGGCCTGCGCGACCGCGTGCAGGCGGTGATCGCCGCCTACGAGACGGGCGTCGCGGTCCCCGGCGGCCCGGCGTGAGAGGGACGCGGTGACCGGTCCCCGCTAACGCTTCCACAGGCAGAACGGATGGCCGGCGGGGTCGAGGTAGACCCGCACGTTCTCCTGCGGCTGGTAGGTCGCGAGGGCGGCCCCCGCGGCGACCGCGTGCGCCCCGGCGATGTCCAGGTCGTCCACCTCGATGTCCAGGTGCATCATCATCTGCTGGTCACCGGGCCCCGCGGGCCATATCGGCCGGACATGGCCCTTCTCGGTCTGGAAGGACAGCCCGGCTCCGCCGCCGGGTGCGGCGAGCGAGACCCAGTCGGGCGAGTCCTCCCGGACCTCCCACCCGAGCAGCCGCCGGTAGAAGGCCGCCAGCTCCCGGGCGTCGGGCGCACCCAGCACCGTGGCCGTCAGCGTCATCCGCAGCGTCTCCGTCATCCGGCCTCCTCGTGGTCCTCCGGCCTCCGGGCATCGTGCCGATGCCCGGCCACCGGCCCGCACGAGCCGCTCGGGCCGGTCGGTGATCCGTCGCCATACCCAGGGGGGTCGACTCCTCACCTGGAACCGTACGGCTCCGCGTCCCGCCGGCCAGGACAGGGCGGCGGAAGGCGGGCAGCGGCGCCGCGGTGCCGAGCGTGACCTGCTCGGTCACCGCGGCGAGCGCGGCGAGCGTGGCCAGCGGCTCGGCACGCGCGCCGATCAGGGTGTCGTCGGCCCAGGCCGAGTCGTATCCGAGCCGCTCGGCGCGGCGCCCGAAGTCGAGGAGCCGCCGGGCGTCCTTCCACTGGCTGTACCGGGTGGGGAGCAGGACCCCGAGTCGCGTGTTCACGACGGGGATCGTGTCCCCCGTGGGGAATGGCGGCAATTCCCGCGAGGGAATGGACGGCTTGGGCACACTGGATGTGTGGACTTCCCCCAGACGCTGCGCGCGGCCCGCCGACGCCGGCATCTCAGCCAGCTCGACCTCGCCCTGCGCGCCGGCACGACACAACGGTACCTGAGCTTCATGGAGAGCGGCCGTTCCCGGCCGGGCCGGACCATGGTGGTACGGCTCGGCGAGTCGATGGAGCTGCCGCTCCGGGAACGCAACGAGCTCCTGTCCGCGGCCGGTTACGCCCCCGTCTACCCGCGGACCCCGCTCGACGACCCGGGCCTCGCGCACGTGCGCACCGCGCTGGGGCACATCCTGGCCGGCCATCTCCCCTATCCCGCGGTCGTCGTGGACGCCGATCACGAGCTGGTGCTGGCCAACGACGCGTTCGGCCTGCTCACCGAGGGGGCCGCAGGGCACCTGCTGCGTCCGCCGGTCAACGTGCTGCGCCTCTCCCTGCATCCGGAGGGTCTGGCGCCGCGCATCGTGAACCTGGCGCAGTGGGCGCGGCACATCATCGACCGCGTTCCCCCGGGTGAGCTGCGCGAGGAACTGTCCGGCTACGTGCCGCACGCCGAGCCGGGCCACGATCACGTGGGCTTCGCCGTACCGGTGCGGCTTCGCTCGGCGCGCGGCGAGCTGCGGCTGACGACCACGATCACGACGTTCGCGACCGCGCTCGACGTGACCGTGGCGGAGCTGAAGCTGGAGGCGTTCCTGCCCGCCGACGCGGCCACCGCGGCGGCACTGGCCGACGGCTCCCGGACGGCGCGCCGGGCCGGCGCCCCGGGGAGCGCGCACCGGCCGGAGGACTCCCGGACGGATGACTCCCGGACGAGCGGTTTCCGTACGGACGGCTCCCGGACGGACGCGCCGGCACGGTGATCCCGCCGCCGCGCGGACCGGCGCCGGTGTCCGGCCGCCCGCGAAGCCGGCGGGCCGCCCGTCACCCCGGGAACTGGTAGTCGGCGGTGATGCGGCCCTCGCCGTCGAGGACGAGGATCTCCAGTCCGCTGCCCAGCGCCTCGCCTCCGCCCGCGGGGGCCATCTCCCAGGTCAGCTTGACGACGTCGTCCAGGCGGACGGACTCGCCTCCCTGCCGGAAGACGAACTCACCGGGGGCGACGAACTCCTCGTGGGCGCGGCTCACCCGGACGTCGATCTCGTCGTGCCCGCGGGCCCGGAGGGTCGAGTGGTCGAAGCCCAGCTTCGCGGCGGTCTCCCGGATCTCCTGGGGCGGTTGCAGGACGTGGACGCCGTCCTCGGTCCACAACTCCTCGATCATCTTGCGGCGCAGCCCGCCGTCCGGCTCGTTCCAGAGGGCGACGTAGCGTTCGGTCAGCTCCCGGACCCGGATGTCGGTCACCGTTCCTCCTCGGCTGGTGTGTCGGTGTTCCCGTGTTCCGGTCCCACCCTGCGGCCGGGGCCGCGGACCGGCAATTCCCGGCGGGGAATGAGGGAGTGGCACAGCCCGGCGAGCCCGGCCGGGAGCGAAGCGGCCGACCCGGCCGGACGAACGGTGCACGAAGCCGGCGGCCCGTCCGGAGGAACGGTGCACAAGGCCGGCGGCCCATCCGGACGGACAGCGCACGAGGCGGTACGGCGCCGCCGCTACCTGGCGCGGAGCCTGCCGAGGGTGTGGCCGGTGGCCTGCTTGAACAGGTACTCGGCACGCTCGTAGGAGAGCCTGCGGCGGCCGGTCTCGGGGCACAGGTCGCCGGGGGCGGGGGGACGGCCGGGGCCGGGCCGGCGGTCGGACAGGAACAGCGGGCCGCGGCGCCGGCCCGCGACGAGCCCGGGGAGCAACTCGGCGGCGCCGTCCCCCCAGTGGATCCAGCCGGACCCGTCGGCCGTACGGGCACGTCTCCCGTGCAGGTCGAGGTCCTCGACGTTGAGCGCGAGCACCGGACCGGCACCGGCCGCGCTCTCGTGGATCAGCAGCCACAGGGCGCGTTCCCGGGGGGCGAGATCGGCGCGCCCGCACAGCGCTTCGACCTGCGGCCGGTCGAGGGGACGGGTGCGTCCCCGGGGTTCGAACCGGCGGGGGACCCCGGCGGCCAGGTCACCGCCCAGACCTCCGCCCGGCTCGCCGGTCGGGTCGTCGGCCGGGTCGCCGGTCGGGTCGTCGGCCGGTCGGTACCGGGTCGCGGCCCAGGCGGAGAAGGAGCGGACCGCGCCGCGGTGACGGTTCCACGTCGCCGCCGCGGCGCTCCCCCAGGCCGCGGCGAAGACCTCGGCCACCCGCCCCGCGCAGACGCCCGCCAATGGGACGTCGTCGCCGATCTCGCGGCGCAGGCGGCCCATGGTCTGGCCGTAGGAGCGGACGGTCGCGGCGTCCAGGTCCTCGCGGGCGAGGAAGGCGTCCGCCGCCGCGCCCAGCGTGACGGACCCGCCCGGAGGCACCCGAACGGCCGCCGCGTCGGCGCAGGCCGCGGCGCGTTCCAGGAGGACCGTGCGTTCGGGCACGTTGCGGGTGAGCGCCGCGGCGCGTTCGAACTCGTGCCGGGCCTCCTCGTGGCGACCGAGCCTGGCCAGCAGGTCTCCGCGCACGCTGGGCAGGCGATGGTAGCCGCTGAACGCCGACTCGCCGGCCAGCGCGTCCGCGGCGGCCAGGCCCGCCTCGGGACCGTACGCCATGGCCAGCGCGACCGCGCGGTTGAGTCGCACGACGGGTGTGGGCAGCACCCGGATCAGCACCTCGTACAGGGCGGCGATCTGCTCCCAGTCGGTCTCCTCCGCCGTGGCCGCCCGCGCGTGGCAGGCGGCGATGCCGGCCTGGAGCACGTACGGTCCCAGAGGGCCGCCGCACTTCCTGGCGCGCAGCAGGGCCTCGAAGCCGCGGTGGACGAGGAGCCGGTCCCAGCGCCCGCGGTTCTGCTCGTGCAGCGCGAGGGGCCGGCCGGAAGGGTCGTTCCGGGCGGCCAGCCGGGACGTCTGAAGCTCCATGAGCGCGACCAGGCCGTGCGCCTCCGCCTCACCCGGCGCGAGCCCGGCCAGCAGGCGGCCCAGGCGCAGCGCCTCGTGGCAGAGGTCCCTGCGCGTCCAGTCCTCGCCCGCGGTCGCCGCGTACCCCTCGTTGAAGACGAGGTAGACGACCTCCAGTACGGACGACAGACGCGCCGCCCGGTCCGGGCCCTCCGGGACCTCGAAGGGGATCCGGAGGTCGGCGAGGGCGCGTTTGGCCCGTACGACGCGCTGCGCGACGGCCGCCTCGGAGACGAGGAACGCGCGGGCGATCTCCTCGGTGCGCAGGCCGCCGATCAGTTTCAGCGTCAGGGCCACCCGGGACTCGGTGGACAGCGCCGGGTGGCATGAGACGAACATCAGGCGGAGGACGTCGTCGCCCACCTCGCCGTCGAGTGCTCCCAATGCCTCGTCGACACCGGTCTCACCGGTGTCCGGCCGGGTGGCGAGGTCGTGCGCGAGCAGTTCGTTGCCGCGTTCGTGCCGCTCGCCGCGCCGCAGGTGATCGACGGCGCGGCGTTTGGAGACGGCCATGAGCCAGGCGCCCGGGTTGTCCGGCACGCCTGACCCGGGCCACTGTTCGAGGGCGGCGAGGAGCGCGTCCTGGGCGAGTTCCTCGGCCAGCCCCACGTCGCCCACCATCCGGACGAGTCCGGAGACGATCCTCGCCGATTCCATCCTCCAGACCGCGCCGACCACGCCGTGGACGTCCCCGTTCCCGCTTCCGGACGTCATGGGCCCGATCATCGGCGGTGCCCGGTCCGGCGCGCAAGCGCGGGACCGGGAGCGGGACCGGGGCGGCCCCTCCCCGCCGGGGACGGCCGGCACGCGGGCACGGGGTCAGTCCTGCGGGCCGAAGACCTGCTGGATGTGGCCCTCGCCGTCACCGACGATCTTCCAGAAGCGGCGGGACAGCTCGACGGCCTCCTCCACGGAGCGCGTCTCGACGAGCGCGAAGCTCACGATCACCTCCTTGGCCTCGGTGAACGGCCCGTCGGTGACGGTGATCTTTCCGCCGGACGCCGAGATGTGGACGCCGGCCGGGTCCAGGCCGCCGGTGGCGAGCAGCACGCCCGCGCGGGTCATCTCCTCGACGAAGGCGGCCATCTCGGTCATGGCCTCCTGGGTCGGAGGAGGCGCGTCGGCACCCTTGGTGGTCATCAGGAACCGCATCGTCGTATCTCCCTCGTTCGCCGGGCTGTCGTGCCTGGCTTTCGTACCGGACTCCGCCGGGGCGACCGATTCTCTCCGGTCTCCGGCTACGCGTCGAGCGAGGCGGACGGATATCGACATCCGGTGCCCGAGCTGGGGGATCGTGCGATGTGACAGGGAACGCGATGTGACAGAGAACGCATGATGCAGCAGGTCAGCGTGGGTTCGAGGCATGACGGCGCGACGGTGTCGAATCCGGGGCGCCCCGTTCGACGCGTCAGCGAGGCCGGACGGAATCCGGCCACCCGAACACCGCGGCGGGAAGCCCGCCGCAGGAGAGGAAGAAGCAGCATGACCGCCGTCCAGCCCGGCCCCGCCACCCGCGCCGATGCCTCCCCCGCCACCCGCACCGCCCGCCTCGGCACCGCCGAACAGCCCGGCACCGCCGCTCCGGCCACACGTCTCCTGCTCGCCTGCCTGGTGGCCGTCACACCCGTCTTCGGGTTCGTGTCGCTGGCCCAGGTCTTCACCCGTGAGGGCTTCGACCTGCTCCGCCACCCGCTGAGCATGCTCAGCACCGGCGACCTCGGCTGGATCCAGATCACGAACTTCCTGGTCTCCGGCGCGCTGACGATCGCCGGGGCGGCCGGGCTGCGCCGCGTCATGCGCGGCACGCCCGGCGGGACCTGGGCTCCCCGGCTGCTCGTGGTCAACGGCGTCATGCTGGTCGTCGCCGGGGTGTTCGTCATGGATCCGGGCGACGGCTTCCCGGCCGGCACCCCGCTGGGACAGCCGACGACGATGAGCTGGCACGCCATGGCGCACATGGCCGCCGGGTCCATCGCGTTCACCGCGCTCATCGCCGCCTGCTTCGTGCTGGGCCGCCATTTCTCCCGTGCCGGCCGTACCGGTTTCGCCGTGGCCTCGCGGATCAGCGGCGCCGCCCTTGTCCTCGGCAACGGCTGGGCGATGTCGGGCGGCCGGGCCGGCTCCCTCACCCTGTGCGTCGGCGTGCTGGTCGCGATGGCATGGACCGGCGTGGCCGCGGCGGACCGGCTGGCCGCGCTCCGGCGAGCCGTCTGAAGCGGAACCCAGGGACCGCCGGCCGTACCGGGGCCGGGATCCGGGACGTCCCGGATCCCGGCC
>NZ_JBEZNH010000098.1:0-13467 GCF_040653115.1 Streptosporangium sp. NPDC048047
GATGGTACTGCACCGGGGACGGTGTGGGAGAGTAGGTCGCCGCCGGACAATCTTTCATGGGAAGGGCCGTTCTCTGGCTTCGTCAGAGAACGGCCCTTTTCGTGTTTGTCGGGCTTTCGGGGGTTCCCGGGTTTCGGAGGTTTCGGGGTTCTGGGGTTCTGGGGTTCGGCGGGGTTCTGGACGTTCGTCGTCCGGGGCCCCGCTTTTTCGTGTGCCTGTTTTCCGGGTGTGGGGAAGGGCCGTCCCCGGGTGGCCGGGAACAGAAAAGGGCCGCTTCCCCGGTGAATCCGGGGAAGCGGCCCTTTTTGCGTTATCGGGGTTCTGGACGGTCGCCGCCTGGGATTTCGCTTTTTCGCGTCCGTTCCCCGGCCGGCCCCGTACGAATCACGGTGCGATGAAGAGGGCGTCGCCCACGGTGCGTTCCCTGCCGTCGGACGGGCGGTTGACGACCTTGTGGCCGACGACCATCGCGGACGAGCCGCCGCCGTCGAAGTTGACGGCCTGCTTGGCGCCGAGCCAGCGCATCAGCTGTGCCGCCTCCACCATCGAGGCGCCGACGCTCACCCCGGGATCGCGGCCGTCGACCGTCGCCACGATCAGCCCTCCGGACCTGCCGATGCCCACCAGCGTGCGCGGATGGCGGCGGAGCATCATGTTGACCGACGCCTGCCCGTCGGCCTTGGCGGTGATCTGTACCCGGCCGTTCCTGACGAGGCCGACACCGCCCCCCATGATGTACGTCTCGGGAGTGAGGGGGACGCCCCTCCCGGTCCGCAGGTCGATCACCTTGTTGTCGATGCTCATCGTGGACCCGTCGGGAGCGTACGACAGCAGCCACTCCGCCATGCTCCCGGTTCCGTGGAGGACGGAGGATCCGCGGGGGACGGCGCCGCCGGCCGCGCGGGCGGTGACCTTGCCCTGGGCGTCGATCACGACCTCGGCGCCGCCGTCGGCCGCGGTCTTGGCGCCGAACTCCTGGGTGTAGAGGACCAGTTCGTCGGGGCCGGCGGCGCGGTTGATGCCCTTGACCTCGGCTCTGGCCCCACCCGAGGAGGCGGCGGTGGTCACCGACTTCAGCTCGGTGATCCGGGCCCTGCGTCCGTTGAGCACCAGCCCGCTGCGGCCGGCCACCGCCTCGCTGAGCAGCCTGCCGCCCACCACGGAGACGCCCATGGGGTCTCCCTGGAGCTGCTTCGGCGTGTGGATGTTGAAGAAGCCGCCGTTGACCCCGGCGATGGCGTTGAGGCCCTTGGCCATCGAGCTGGTCGTCTCGCGCTTGGCGACGCTCACGCCGACGCTGGTCTTGAAGGATCCCCGGAAGAGCTTGGGGTCGACCATCAGCACGTGCATCTTCCACGGGCCGGTGGTCTCGGCTCCGTCGTCGGCGAGGTAGTCGGTCTTGGCCTTGATACCGGCTTCTTTGAGGTCCTTGACCATCTTGTCCGCACCGGCGCGCTGCTTGAACGCCCACTCCCCGATGCGGACCATGTACCGCTCCACCGCCGGGGCGTCGGCCGCGGCCGGCTGGACGATCCGTACCACGACGGGGGTGAACCCCGCGGCGGAGGCTTCCTCGGCCTTGAGCTGCGCGGCCTGGAGGGTTCCGTCGTCGTGCCCGTTGGGCATCAGCAGCGACACCGTCCAGCCCTGCGTGGAGCTGCCGTGCGCCACATCGAACAGCCGGACGCCCCGGCTCACCTCCCGCTGGTTCTTGGTCAGGGGGCGGCCCTGCTCCTGCCCCAGGGGGAAGGCCGATGTGGGGAGTGTCAGGCTCGTCTGTTCCGCGTGGGCCGGGACCGCGGTGGCGGCCAGTGCGATGGCGGAAAGCCCGACGATGATACGTCGCGACATGTGCGTGTTTCTCTCTCCCCGTTGAGGACCGGACTCCGGTGCACCATCGTGCCGAAGATCCACACAGCCGGGGGAGCGAAACACGCAAAAAGCCATGAGAAAGTCGGAGAAAGCATCGGGTCATCCACCGCGCCGCCGTAGGGAACGTCCGGAGCCCCGGTACGGTTCCGCCGCGGGAGCCGGCCGTGCTGGTCAATAGGGGTCAGTCCCCGCGGTTTCGCTGCGGGCGTGGGAGGGCGGCGTTACGGTGCAGTAGCCGCATTCCCTCAAGGCCGGGCGGCACAAGTTGCGAGAGGCAGCCGTCATGGGGCTGAGCATTCTCATTGTGATCATCGCGAGCATGGTCCTCGGTTTCATCCTCGGCGTGGTCATGGCGCGACCGCGGCGCTGGGACCTGTACGTCTGCGCCGACGACACCGTTCACGCCGAGACCGGGCCCGACGGGCCTTCATAGGCGGGCGCGGGCCGTACGGAGTCTGGGTCCCGTACGGCCCGCGCCGCACCCTGGACCGGACCTGGGAAGGCGCGGTCCCCGCGGTTCCAGTACGGGCGTTTCAGCCGCGGGGCTTGTCTCTCCTGAACGACTCCAGGGCCAGCAGGGCGACGTGGAGGGAGAGGCAGGACTCGACGTCGTCCAGGTCGGTGTCGAGGATGCGTTCCAGGCGGTGGAGCCGGTCGTAGAAGGCGGGCCGGGACAGGTGGGCCCTCTGGGCTGCGACGGCCTTGTTGCGGCCGGAGTCGAGGTACACCCGCAGGATCCCCGTCAGGTCGCCGCCGCGCTGGGCGTCGTGGGCCAGCAGGGGGCTGAGCTCGCGTTCGGCGAAGGTCTGCAGCCGGGCGTCGTCTCTGAGCAGGTGCAGCAGGCCGCGCAGCCGCAGGTCGGGGAGACGGTAGAAGGGGCGGCCGTCGGGCTGGCGGAAGGCGACGTCGGCGACCTGCTCGGCCTCCAGGAAGCTTCGCCGTACGTCGCGGAGGGACTCGACGTCCGAGCCGGCGGCGAGGACGAACGGTGCGGTGAACGCCGTGCGCAGGCGGTCGGAGAGCGTGGTCAGCGCCGACTCGACCGGGGTGCGGGGCGGCAGTGGGAGCAGGACGCCGACGCGGTTCTGGTCGAGGACGCCGACCAGGGCGGGCAGCCGGGCGTCGCGGCAGGCGGCCGCGGCGGCCTCCGCGAGATCGCCGAGCCTGGCGAGCTGTTCCTGGCCGTCGAGGGGGTTCTCCGACGCCTCGGCCAGCCGCAGGACCACGCTGACCAGCCTGCGGCCGGTCAGCGGCACCCCGACCGCACGAGCGCGGGCCGCCGCCTCGTCGGGGTCGGCGTAGGCGTGGGAGAGGATTCCGGCGATGATCGTGCCGTGCGCCTGGCGTTCCAGTGACTCCTGGTGACGCTCCAGCAGGCGGCCCAGGGCGAGGGTGGTGGCGGCGCGTTCGGCGAGCACGATGTCACGGGGGTCGGGCTGGGCGTCGCACAGCATGATCAGGCGTCCCCAGTCCTGGCCCCGGGCCCCGACCATCGTGACCAGCCAGCCGGCGGCGTCGTCGTAGGCGGTGCGCCGGCCGGGGGCGACCGCCCGGGACCGCGTCTCCCAGCTCGCCAGCAGCGTCCCGGTGTCGCGTCCGGCGGTGTCGCAGGCGAGGACCTGGTGGGCGAGGTTCTCCAGGAGGACGGGCCGCCCGGACAGCCGGGCGACCTGGCGGAGGACCTCGGCGGGGGAGGCGCCCTCGACCGAGAGCTCGGTGAACACCTCGTGAAGCTGCTCGGAGGCGCGCAGCTCCTCCAGCTGGATGTCGATGATCCGGGCGTGAACCGACTCGGTGATTTGCACGAACGGCGTCTCGCGGCCGAGCGTGATCAGCGGCAGGCCGTGCTTCTCGGCGGCGTTGACCACGCTCCTGGGCAGTTCCCTGACGAACTTGCGGCCCAGCTCCACGATCAGCCCGGAGGCGCCGACGGCGGCCAGTTCGGCGATGTAGTCGGCGAGCCGGTCGGGGTCGTCGGGAAGGGCGATGCCGGTGGTGAGCACCAGTTCCCCGCCGCGGAGCAGCTGGGCGATGTCGGTGACCTCTCCCACGTGCACCCACCGCACGCGGGTGTCCAGTCGGTCGGCTCCCGCGACGACACGGGGGTTGCCCCGGCGGACGGTGTCGAGGGCGAGCACGTCGGCGATCGTAGGGAGCACCCACCGAGGTTATCTGATCAGCATGTAAATACGGATTGCCGGTGCTTTACAGGATGTTTCGTGACATTGTGCAGTTAACCGCTTCCGTGACGCCGGTGATGGTCTCACCGGGCCACCGGGGCAGGCAACGCCGTACCCGTTCCGGGAATTCCGCGGTGTGGTACCCATAGGGCCTGAGGTCGCTTGACCCTTCCCTGGCAGAAGAAGCGATGGTGGACATGGTCGACACTTCAGGCACGGACGGTCGCGGAGCGGCCCGGGGCGCTTCCGGCGTGGAGGAGCTGGATCTCCGCCAGCTGCTCGCCGGTCTCACGGCGGTGCGCGACGGCGACTTCGGGACGCGGCTGCCGGACGACGGCGACGGGCTCCTCAAGGAGATCGCCACCGTGTTCAACGGCATGGTGGACCAGCTCTCCCTGTTCACCTCCGAGGTGACGCGGGTGGCGCGGGAGGTGGGCACCGAGGGGCAGCTGGGCGGCCAGGCCGAGGTGCCGGGCGTCTCCGGCACGTGGAAGGACCTCACCGACTCGGTCAACGCCATGGCGGGCAACCTCACCGCCCAGGTGCGTTCGATCGCCCAGGTCACCACGGCGGTGGCCCGGGGAGACCTGTCGCAGAAGATCACGGTGGACGTCCGGGGTGAGATCCTGGAGCTGAAGAGCACCATCAACACGATGGTGGACCAGCTGTCGTCGTTCGCCGACGAGGTGACGCGGGTGGCGCGGGAGGTGGGCACCGAGGGGCGGCTGGGCGGCCAGGCCGACGTCAAGGGCGTCGCGGGCACCTGGCGTGACCTCACCGACTCGGTGAACTACATGGCCGGCAACCTCACCGATCAGGTGCGCAACATTTCGCAGGTGGCCACGGCGGTCGCCCGCGGCGACCTGTCGCAGAAGATCACCGTCTCGGCGCGCGGTGAGATCCTGGAGCTGAAGAGCACCATCAACACGATGGTGGACCAGCTGTCGTCGTTCGCCGACGAGGTGACGCGGGTGGCGCGGGAGGTGGGCACCGAGGGGCGGCTGGGCGGCCAGGCCGACGTCAAGGGCGTCTCCGGAACCTGGAAGGCGCTCACCGAGTCGGTCAACGTCATGGCCGACAACCTCACCGCCCAGGTGCGTTCGATCGCCGAGGTCACCACGGCGGTGGCGCGGGGAGACCTGTCGCAGAAGATCCGGGTGGACGCTCGGGGCGAGATCCTGGAGCTGAAGGAGACCATCAACACGATGGTGGATCAGTTGTCGGCCTTCGCCGACGAGGTGACGCGGGTGTCGCGGGAGGTGGGCACCGAGGGCAACCTCGGCGGGCAGGCCACGGTCCGGGGCGTCTCCGGCACCTGGAAGGACCTCACCGACAACGTCAACGTCATGGCGGGCAACCTCACCGGCCAGGTGCGTTCGATCGCCCAGGTGGCCACGGCGGTGGCCCGCGGCGACCTGTCGCAGAAGATCACGGTGGAGGCGAAGGGCGAGGTCGCCGCGCTCGCGCAGACCATCAACACCATGGTCGACACACTGAGCGCCTTCGCCGACGAGGTGACGCGGGTGGCGCGGGAGGTGGGCACCGAGGGGCAGCTGGGCGGCCAGGCCCGGGTGCCCAACGTGGCCGGCACCTGGAAGGACCTCACCGACAACGTCAACTCGATGGCCGGGAACCTGACCAACCAGGTGCGCAACATCGCGCAGGTCACCACGGCGGTCGCCCAGGGCGACCTGACCAAGAAGATCGACGTCGACGCCCGGGGTGAGATCCTGGAGCTGAAGACGACGATCAACACGATGGTGGACCAGCTGTCGTCGTTCGCGGCCGAGGTGACGCGGGTGGCGCGGGAGGTGGGCAGCGAGGGTCGGCTGGGCGGCCAGGCAGAGGTGGAGGGCGTCTCCGGCACCTGGAAGCGGCTGACCGAGAACGTCAACGAGCTGGCCGGCAACCTGACCCGCCAGGTCCGCGCCATCGCCGAGGTGACCAGCGCGGTGACCTCGGGGGATCTGACCCGCTCGATCACCGTGGACGCCTCCGGTGAGGTGGCCGAGCTCAAGGACAACATCAACTCCATGGTGAAGTCCCTGCGGGAGACCACTCTCGCCAACCAGGAGCAGGACTGGCTGAAGTCGAACCTGGCCCGCATATCCGGCCTCATGCAGGGCCACCGCGACCTCGCCGTCGTGGCCGAGCTGGTGATGAACGAGCTGGCCCCGCTGGTCTCGGCCCAGTACGGCACGTTCCTGCTGGCCGAGGAGACACCCGACGGCCCCGAGCTGCGGGTGGTCGGCGGCTACGGGCACCGGGAGACCGACCGCCGGCACCGTTTCGGCGACTCGCTCGTCGGGCAGGCCGCGCTGTCCAGACGGCCCATCCTGGTGGAGGACGTCGCGCCGGGATACATCACCGTCGCCTCCAGCCTCGGCGCGGCCGCCCCGGTCGGCATCATCGTGCTGCCGGTCGTCGTCGAGGACCAGGTGCTCGGCGTGATAGAGCTGGCGAGCCTCAACCGCTTCACGAAGGTGCACCGGGCCTTCCTGGAACAGCTCGCCGGGACCATCGGCGTCAACGTCAACACGATCGTCGCCAACGCCCGGACCGACTCCCTGCTGGCCGAGTCGCAGCGCCTCGCGGTCGAGCTGCGGATCGGCCAGGAGGAGCTGCAGCGCTCCAACGCCGAGCTGGAGGAGAAGGCCGAGCTGCTGGCCCGGCAGAACCGCGACATCGAGACGAAGAACAAGGAGATCGAGCAGGCCCGCCAGGAGCTGGAGGACCGCGCCAAGCAACTCGCGCTGGCCTCGAAGTACAAGAGCGAGTTCCTGGCCAACATGAGCCACGAGCTGCGCACCCCGCTCAACTCGCTGCTCATCCTCGCCCAGCTCCTGGCCCAGAACCCGGCCCGAAACCTGACCGCCAAGCAGGTGGAGTACGCCAACGTCATCCACTCGGCCGGCACCGACCTGCTCCAGCTCATCAACGACATCCTCGATCTGTCCAAGATCGAGGCAGGGAAGATGAACATCACGCTGGAGCCGCTGGACCTGCGCCGGCTCCTCGACTACGTCGAGGCGACCTTCCGCCCGCTGACCACGGAGAAGGGCCTCAGGTTCGACGTGACCGTCGCTCCGGACGTGCCGGAGGAGCTGCTGGTGGACGAGCAGAGGCTCCGGCAGGTGCTGCGCAACCTGCTGTCCAACGCGGTGAAGTTCACCGAGACGGGGTCGGTGGGGCTGCGCATCGAGCGGCCGACCGGCACCGGGCTTCCGGGGATCCCCCGGCAGGATGTGCTCGCCTTCCACGTCACCGACACCGGCATCGGCATCGCCGAGGAGAACCTCTCGCAGATCTTCGACGCCTTCCAGCAGGCCGACGGCACGACCAGCCGCAAGTACGGCGGCACAGGGCTGGGCCTGTCGATCAGCCGGGAGATCGCCACGCTGTTCAACGGTGAGATCCGGGCGGTCAGCGTCCTCGGTGAGGGCAGCACCTTCAGCCTCCTCCTGCCGATCGCCGGTGTCGCGACCGAGGCGGCGGCCGTCCGGCCCGCCCCTTTTCCCGTACCCGGCGACCGGCCCGCCCCGGAGACGGCCGCGGCGGGCCCCTCTCCCGCGGCCGGCGCGGCGCAGGGGGCGGAGAGGCGCCGTCTGCTGGTGATGGAGTCCAGGCCGAACGGCCTGCTCTCCCAGATCGCCGAGAGCGCCGTCGCCGACCTGAGTGCGACCCACGGACCGGTCGTGGTCTCCACCGCCGGCGACCCGGCCGCCGCGATCGACGTCCTGAAGGGCGCCGTCCACCACTGCATCGTGCTCGACCTGGGCATGCGGCAGGACGGGGCCGCGGAGTTCCTGCGGCTGCTCGACGAGGACCCGGTCCTGCGGGAGTTGCCGGTGCTCGCCCACCACACCCGCACCCTCACCAGGCCGCAGGAGAACCTCCTCAAGGGGCGGTCCAACACCCAGCCGCTGGAGCGCATCCCCAGCCTCGACGAACTGCGTGAGCGCATCGCCCTGCACCTGTCGGCGCACGCGCCCGGCGACGTGCCGCCGCTGGTGCAGCCCAGCCTGGAGGAGCACCCCCGGGCGATGGACGACGCGGACACCGTGCTGGTGAACCGCAAGGTCCTGGTCATCGACGACGACGTGCGCAACGTGTTCGCGCTGACCAACATCCTGGAGCTGCACGGTATGGAGGTGCTCTACGCCGAGAACGGACGCAAGGGCATCGATGTGCTCTCACGCAACGAGGACATCGGCCTGGTCCTGATGGACATCATGATGCCGGAGATGGACGGCTACGCCGCCACCGCGGCCATCCGGAAGATGCCGCGCTTCGCCGACCTGCCGATCATCGCGGTGACCGCCAAGGCCATGCACGGCGACCGGGAGAAGACCCTGGCGGCGGGCGCCAGCGACTACGTCACCAAGCCGGTCGACTCCCAGGAGCTGATCTCCCGTATCCAGCAGTGGATGGGCCTGTAAGGCCCGCTTTCCACGTGTGTCTCCCCGTCCCGGGCATCCGGGAAGGGGAGACACACGGGCGGGACCCGGGATCCCGCCGCGGCGGGCGCGCGCCCGACTGGCCCCGGCGGACCGCTCACACGCGGGGGGTGAACCGGGTCAGGTCGTGGATGCCGAGGCTTCTTTCGATGTCGGCGACCCGGTTCACCATGTCGGTGAATCCGTCGGGACCGAAGCGGCGGTGCTCGTCCTCCTCGAAGACCTCGCTCAGCTCCAGCAGCTCCCGGGGAGGGAGGAGGTCGCGGAAGGCGGGGAAGACGACGGTGTCCTCACGGGCCTCGTGCGGCTCGTACATCCGGACGAACGCCGCCATGTCGGCGGTCAGGCGGCGGCGGGCCCGCGCGTCCGGAGCCCGGGACGAGCCGGTGGTCTCCAGGATGCGGTCGGTCAGGACACGGCCCCGCCGGTGCTGGAGCTGGAGCGTGTCCACGGTGCCGGTGAGCCGGTCGGCCCGCCGTAGCCTGGGGAAGACGTGCTTCTCCTCGCTTTCCTCGTGGTAGTCCTGGATGAACTCGCGGATGACGCGGGCCCCGTCGTGCAGCTCCCGGGACGGCACGCGTTCGCCGCGGCCGATCCGCCGCATCCCCTCGCGGTACACCAGCAGGACGCGCTTGAGGACGCCGTGCTCGCGCATCAGGTCCTCCGGCGGCGTGACCGGCACCTCCTCGGGGCTCCCGGCCGCCTCCCCGGAGGGTCTTCCCGGCGCGGGGGACGGATCCGCGCCGTCCGCCCGGGCCGCCGCCTGCGGGCCGGTCGCGGCCCCCAGCGCTATGACGGGCAGGCCCAGAAGGTCACGGCGGCGCACCGCCGGGGGCGAGGGATCTCCAACGACGTCCATTCCTGCCGCACCGCCTCGCCGTACTCGCCCGCCCGCGCCGTCGTCCCCCGACGGCGTGCGGTGGGGTTTCTTCCCGCGGGCCATGACGCCACGCCGCGGCCCGGGTAATGCTTCGCCCACGCCCGGCCGCCACCGGGTACGGCCGGCCCCGGGCGGGGCGGCCGGGTGGGGCGGTCAGGCGGGGGAGCCGGGATGCTCGCAGGGGGAGGCGGCCCCGGCACGGCCGGCGGCGTCCGGGCCCGGCGGATGGGCGTCCCCGCGCTCCAGACGGGCGTGGAGGCCGTCGAGCAGGCAGGTCAGGCCGAAGTCGAAGGCGATGGCGCGGCTGGCCTCGATGTCCGTGTCCCTGTACCGGGCGTAGTGCGCGGCCAGGTCGGGGTGGTCGCGGACGGCGCGCTCCGCCACGCTGTGCGTCGTCTCCATCAGCTCCTTGTCGTTCATCCGGGTGGCGCCGAGGGCCGCGCGCCAGGCGATCTCCGGCGTGGTGGCGCCGAGCACGAAGGCCAGCAGCGTGGACCAGGCGTAGTCCACCGCCATGCCCTGGAACCCGGCCCGCTGGAACAGCTTCATCAGCCTGGCCACCAGCGCGACGGCGTTGGGGCCGAGGGAGGGCCTGGAGCCCAGGAGGACGGCCGCCCAGGGGTGGTTCAGGAGGACGGCGCGCACGCTGTGGGCGAAGGCCGAGACGGCCTCGCGCCAGGCCGCGTCCTCGTCGGGCAGGGTGAGCTCGCCGTAGACCTCGTCGAGGGCGAGCTCCAGCAGATCGTCCTTGTTGGCGACGTGCCAGTAGATGCTCGTGGCCCCGGACCCGAGCTTGGCGCCCAGGCGGCGCATGCTGAGCGCGTCGAGGCCCTCGGCGTCGAGCAGTTCTATGGCCGCCCGGACGATCTGGGTCCGGCTGAGCGTCGCGCTCCTGGCGGGCCGCGGCTCGCGGGTCCAGACGGAGCTGAAGGGCTGGTTCACCCCTCCAGCATAAAAGGGTTCGCACGCCGTTCGATTTTGTCGTACGGTGTGCGAGTGGAATCGCACACCGTACGAGCCGAGCCGCACCCCCGCCGCTGGTGGATCCTGGGCGTGCTCTGCCTGAGCCTCCTCGTCCTCGTCATCGACAACACGGTGCTGAACCTCGCCATCCCGTCCCTGATGAGGGACCTGAAGGCCACCCCCGCCGACATCCAGTGGATCATCGACGCCTACGTCCTGGTCTTCGCCGGGCTGCTGCTCACCGCGGGCAGCCTCTCCGACCGCTACGGTCGCAGGCGCTTCCTGATCGTCGGCCTGCTGCTGTTCGGCGGCGCCTCGCTGGTGGCGGTGCTGGTCACCGAGCCCTGGCAGCTGGTCGCCGCCCGCGCGCTGATGGGCGTCGGGGGCTCGATCCTGATGCCGAGCACCCTTTCGATCCTGATCACCGTCTTCGACGACGCCGAGCGCCGCAAGGCCATCGCCGCCTGGAGCGCGGTGGCGATGGTCGGCGTCATCGCGGGTCCCACGCTGGGTGGCTTCCTGCTGGAGCATTACTGGTGGGGATCGATCTTCCTGATCAACGTGCCGGTCGCGGCGCTCGCCGTCGTCGCCGCCGCCGCGCTGCTGATGCCGGAGTCGCGCGGCCCCGCCCGCCGGCTCGACCCGCCCGGCGTGCTGCTGTCGGTCACCGGCATGACCGCGCTGGTCTACGCCGTCATCTCCTCGCCGTCCAAGGGGTGGGCCTCGCCCGAGGTGCTCACCGCCGCCGGGCTGGCCGTGCTGGCGCTCGGCGGATTCGTGCTCTGGGAGCGCCGCAGCGCCCATCCGATGTTGCCGCTGGAGCTGTTCCGCAACCGGAACTTCAGCGGCTCGTCGTTCTCCATCGTGCTGATGTCGTTCGGCGCGGGCGCCCTGCTGCTGATGCTCACCCAGTACCTCCAGTTCGTGCTGGGATACGGGGCGATGAAGGCCGGGCTGGCGCTGCTGCCGTACGCCGTGGCCTCCGCGGTCTTCAACATCCTGGGGGCGGCGCTCGGCCAGAAGGTCAGCAGTCGCACGCTGGCGGCGGCGGGCCTGGCCGTGATGGCCTTCGGCTTCGGGGCCCTCGCCTTCATGACCGCCGACACCGGGTACGGCCTGCTGATCACGGGCCTGATGCTCATGGGCGTCGGCGCCGGGATCGCCGGGCCTGCCGTCTACGCGACGCTGATGGGCGCCGTGCCGCCCCAGCACGCCGGCGTCGGGTCGGCGCTCAACGACACCGTCCAGCAGGTCGGCATGGCGCTGAGCGTGGCCGTACTCGGCAGCGTGCTGGCCGGGGTCTACCGCTCGTCCATGCCGGAGTCGGCGCCCGCCGCGGCCCGGGACTCCGTGGCCGTGGCGCTGCGGCTCGGCGATCCCGGGCTGGCGCGGACCGCCCGGGAGTCCTTCGTCTCGGCGATGGCCTTCGGTTCCTGGGTGGGCGTCGTCTTCACCCTCGCCGCCGCCGTCCTGGCGTTCGTGCTGCTGCGGCCGGCGGTGGCGGCATCGTCGGCCGCGCGTCCCGGCCTCGTGGAGGCGGGCGGCTGACGGCACCCCGGCATCGGCGGTCTCGACCTTCCCGGCGCCCCGGCCTCTCGGCCACCGTGGCTCCTTCTGTCCCGCCCGTATCCCGGGCGGGGCGATGGGGCGGCCCGGTATTACGCCCGGTATTACACACCCGGTATTACACAGTGACGGCTCCGGCCGTAACCTCCCGACAGGTTGCCCGTGGGAGCGGCGGGCAGGAAAAGGGATACTCGACGTATGTCGGACCTCCTCGCGCGCCACCGGGCGGTAATGCCCAACTGGCTGTCCCTTTACTACAACGAGCCCATCGAGATCGTCGGCGGCAAGGGCAACCGGGTCGTCGACGCCTCGGGCAAGAGCTACCTCGACTTCTTCGCGGGCATCCTCACCAACATGATCGGCTACGACGTGGCCGAGGTGCGGGAGGCCGTGGAACGCCAGCTCGCCACCGGTGTCGTGCACACCTCGACGGTGTACCTGCTGCGCGGTCAGGTCGAGCTCGCCGAGAAGATCGCCCGGCTGTCCGGCATCGAGGACGCCAAGGTCTTCTTCACCAACTCCGGGACCGAGGCCAACGAGACCGCGCTGCTGCTGGCGACCTACGCCCGCAGGTCGGACCAGGTGCTCGCCATGCGGCAGAGCTACCACGGCCGATCCTTCGGCGCGATCAGCGTGACGGGCAACCGTTCCTGGAAGAACAGCTCACTGTCGCCGCTGAACGTCCACTTCCTGCACGGCACCGACCGGCACCTCGCCCAGTTCCGCGGGATGTCGGACGCCGACTACATCGCCGCGTGCGTCGAGGACCTGCGTCACGTGCTCGCCACCGCCACCGGCGGCGACGTGGCCGCCCTGATCGCCGAGCCGATCCAGGGCGTGGGCGGCTTCACCATGGCGCCGGACGGACTGTTCGCCGCCTACAAGGAGGTCCTCGACGCCGAGGGCATCCTGTTCATCTCCGACGAGGTGCAGACCGGGTGGGGCCGTACCGGCTCGGCGTTCTTCGGCATCGCGAACCACGGCGTCACCCCCGACATGATGACGTTCGCCAAGGGGCTGGGGAACGGCTTCGCCGTCGGCGGCGTCGTGGCCCGCGGCGACCTCATGGACGGCCTGCACGCGGTCGGCCTGGCCACCTTCGGCGGCAACCCCGTCTCCATGGCCGCCGCCAACGCGACCCTCGACTACGTCCTCGACCACGACCTCCAGGCCAACGCCGCCCGCACCGGCGCCCTGATCATCGACGGGCTCCGCGAGGCCGCGCCGCGACTGCCGGTCGTCGGCGACGTCCGCGGCAAGGGCCTGATGTTCGCCGTCGAGCTGTCCGACCCGGCCACCGGCGAGCCCGCCCCGGCGCTGGCGGCCCGGTTCATGGAGGAGACCAGGAAGGCCGGCCTGCTCGCCGGCAAGGGCGGCCTGCACGGCAACGTCCTGCGCATGGCCCCGCCGCTCACCCTGAGCATGGACGAGGCCGCCGAGGGTCTCGGGATCATCGTCAACGCACTCGAAGTCGTCAACGCAGAGGTCGTCTCGTCGTGAAGAACATCACCCACTGGATCGGCGGAGCAGCCGTCGAGGGCGGCGACGG
>NZ_JBEZNH010000099.1:0-13227 GCF_040653115.1 Streptosporangium sp. NPDC048047
CAGAAACAGGATCACGCGAAGGGCGGCTCATACACCACTTCGCTGGACGTGACCCCGGGCGATGGCTGACACCTTCCGGCCTTGTTGAAGCATGGGTGGTGGTCGAAGGCTCTGACGTCGTCGGACACGTGGGGCTCTCACAGCTGGACGCGGCAACGCTTGAAGCGCCTCTCACCCGGGCCATCGGTGCGCCGGCCGGTCCGGTCGGATCGATCACTCGGCTCTTCGTCACTCCTCAGGGACGAGGCCACGGGCATGCCACTCGCCTCCTCGACGTGGTCGGCACGAAGGCCGCCGCTCTAGGAATACCTCTCGTGCTCGACGTGTCCGACGACGGCCACGCGGCCATCTCCCTGTACGAACGTGCCGGATGGCGACGTGTGGCGAGCGCCCGCGCCGAGTGGCTGAACGCGGCGGGCGAAAACGCTCTGCTGCACTACTACGTGGGTCCTGGGGCAGCGCGGAAGCCGGCTCAGAGCGAATAGACGCCGAGCCCTGCCCTGAGAATGTTCTTGGCCGCGTTGACGTCGGCGTGCGCGGACCTGCCCGCACGCCGTACATCGGGACTCGCCTGGGTGACGCGGTTCTTCGCGGCGCGGTGACCGCGACGGGCGTGTGTGCGGGAGGTGTCGTGGGGATCCACCGCGGTTTCCGCGGCCCAGAACGTTCACGATCAGAAGGTGTGCGGCGCGGCTCGGACTGTCGGTGCGGTGGGCCATACTCCGCCGAACCAGGATGATCATCAACAGGGCGAAGGCGTTGACATGGCACAGTTGCTGCGAAGGCTCGACGACGAGGTCTACGTCGAGTACAACACGTTCGGGCTGGACGGCACCGACCTGCCGGGGTGGAGCTCCCCCACCGACGAGATCTACCACTTCGTCGCGGCCGTGCGGCTGGAGGCCTGGGATGCCGAGCCGGGGCCCGCGGACGCCTCGTGGACGCCGGCCGATTCGGCGACGTTCGTCGCGGAGAGCGGCGTGGTCGCGATCATCTCGATGATGGACGGCAAGGGACATGACTTCCTGATCGGGCCGCCGCATTTCGAGTACGGCGTGCACATGTACCTGCGTGAGCCCGAGCCGGGCGACGGACATGCCACGGGTGAGTGCGATGAGACATGGCTGCTGAGGTTCTGGCCGATTCGGGATGTCTTCGACCCGATCACGCACGCGGCGCCGTTCTCCTATATCGCACGCGGAGTGCTGTACTACTCGATCGACCTCGAGCCCGAGCAGCTCGTGCAACCGCCGGCGCGACGGGAGGTGCCGGTGCCGGTCTCGGCGGTGGCGGACTGGGTGTCGCTGCGCCCGGACCAGGACCTGGACACCTTCGACGGCTGGCTGCGCAGGTTGAGCCGCAGGGCCGAGGACAGGGGCGTCACCGTTCACGAGTCGCTGCGCGAGGCCGGGGTCGACATCGAGGACGGAGCGGAGCTCACCCTGGCCTCCTGCACCCCGCCGCGGGCGCGTGCGGGGCGGTTCAAGGATCCGCTGATCGACCTCTACTACGCCGAGCGGGCACGGCGGGGATCGTTCCCGGGCGAGGATCGGCTGCGCGAGTACGCCGACGGCGAGCGCATCGCCAAGGAGTTGTGCCACCGCGACACCCGGACGTTCTCTGTGCCGGTCGAAGGCCGTGGCGCCCTGTATGTACCCCCGGGTGTCAGCCGCCGCGTGTGGCGGTGGGAGGACGACATTCTCGGCGGCGAGCTCATGGACGGCGGCCTGATAGTGGATCGGCAGGTTCTGGCCAGGAACCCGTGGACCAGGCAGGTCCTCGTCTCCGGCATCGTGACGGTCCTGCGCCAGGACCACGATAGACGCGGCTGTGGCGACACCGTCTGGTACGTGGTACGCGACGCCGAGCCGCACGAGGCGGCTCGGGTCCTGTGCGCGGAGGCCACCTGGGAGGAGGATCCGGATCAGCGCCGGGCCTTGGACGAGGTGGCCAAGGAGAAGCTGATCGACCTGCGAGCCACCTACAGAAGCCGGGATGTGTGAGGAGCGGGCCTCGCACCCCCTGACGCTGACCAGTCCCGAGCAAGCCTGTCGCGACGGAGACGGTACCGCGCAAGGGGCAACGGCGGCCTCCAGACTGAGCCTCGAAGTGGCTGCCTGCGACTTATGCGGTCGTGAGCTGTCGGTGATGCACCGTTAGAGGCTCGATTTCAGTGGTGTCGTCGTCGACGACGAGCTCGACCCGGAACCGAACTCCCATTGCCGCACCGAGGCGCAGCAGAGTCGCTATATCCGGGATACCGCCACCGCCCTCGATGCGAGACAGGGCGGGTTGGGACATCCCGGAGCGCTCCGCCACGACCTTCTGAGACAGGCCTCGACGCCTACGGATCTCACGCAACTGGTCTCCGAGCTTCAAGTCACGGCCCGCCTGCTCGTATTCGGAGTGAGGCTGCGCATCCGCTTCCATCTCACGCAGACGCTTCGCCTTGTAGGTTTCCCAACGGCTGTGGCCCATCATCCGCTCCTCTCGAACACGTGCGTGGTGGTCAGGTCATGCTCTGTCTCACACCGCTTCTTGGCAGCGATCGCCCGGTTGGTATCGACGGTCTGCGTCCCATCCTGTGTCCTGCGGAAGACCGTCAGGACCACGATCACCTTGTTGGATGGGCTTCCAGAAGGTCAACCGCCAGGTCGTGCGGTCGAGAGAAACACGCAGCTCGTGCACACCGTCGGCATCCTTCAGCTTCTTCACGTGATCCACAGCAGGGATGCCCCCGGTGACGAGGTGGTCGTCTACGTTCCGCATGACTCGCTGGTAGAGCGGAAAGGAAAGTCCGCCCAGCCAAGACTCCGGCTCCAGGTCGATCTCCCACCGAGACATACCATCAATAATATATGCACTCGATGGTAACCCGTGGTGGGGTGAATGCCAGGCGTGCCTCGCCCCCACTCTTCGATCTTGACTGCTCGTCCAAGTCCTCCCGCGCAATGTTGATCATGTACCAGATCCGTGGCCGGAATGATCACTCTTGAGAGTGAGGGCGGCGGGCGGACGGATCCGGATAATGGGCGGATGTTCACAGCGGGCCGGACTCACAGGGCGGTTGACGGGGCGCTTACGGCGGGCGTGGTCCTGGCCACGGTGATGCCGCTTCTCCTGCCCGCCCCCGCGCCGTGGTGGATCATCGGGCTGGGGTTGCTGGCGTCGGCGCCGGTGGGGTGGCGCAGGCGGGCGCCGATGGCGGTGGCGGTGGTGGTCGGGGCGGCGATGTCGGTGCTGGTGATGTGGGAGAAGCCGTTGCTGCCCTTCGGGCCGCTGCTCGCCGTCTACACGATCGCCGACCTGAGTCCCACGTGGAAGAGGTTGGCGGCCATTCCGGCGATCGTGGTGGCCGTGGGGACCTCGTTGGTGCTGCCGGGGGAGAACGACGAGACCTTCCGGCTGGTGGGGACCGCCTTCGTGGCCGCCTACGCACTGGGCACCAGTGTCAGGGCGAGCCGCTCGCGAGCCACCGAGCTCACCGAGCGGGCGCGGCGGCAGGAGCAGGAGCACATCGCGGCGGCGGCCGAGGAACGCACTCGGATCGCACGCGACATGCATGACATCATCACCCATTCCGTTGGGCTGATGGTGGTCCAGGCCGAAGCCGGGCCGGTGGTGGCGCGCAGCGATCCGGACAGGGCCGAAGCGGTTTTCGATGCGATCGCCGACAGGGGAAGAGGCGCGCTGACCGAGCTCCGGGAGGTGCTCACCAAGCTGCGGACCCCCGGCGAAGGCAGCGGGCCGGTGGGCGGCCATGCCGACGAGCGCCTGAGCGAGTTGCTGTTCCAGCCACGTCTGGCCAACCTCCCCGCGCTGCTCGGCCGCAGCGGTCTGGATGTGGTGAGCACGACCGCCGGTCCCCCGCGCCCGGTCCCCGAGAGCGTCGAGGCCGCCGTCTACCGGATCGTTCAGGAGGCGCTCACCAATGTGCGCAAGCACGCCGGTACGCGTGCCGTACACGTCGCTCTGACCTGGGGGGAGCGCCTGACGGTGGAGATCACCGACGACGGGCGGGGGCCGGGCGAGCGCGGCGGGTACGGGCTGGCCGGGATGCGGGAACGCGCGGCGGCATGCGGCGGGACGCTCAGGGCCGGGCCGGGGCGGGCCGGGGGGTTCACGGTGAGAGCCGAATTTCCGCTTGAATAGGCCGCATGTTGCGGGTGCTCATCGCCGACGACCAGGACCTCTTCCGCGCGGCGTTCGGGCTGATCCTCGGGGCGCAGCCGGACATGGAGGTGGTCGGCGAGGCCGCCGACGGTGAGGAGGCGATCGCCGCGGCCAGGCGGCTCCAGCCGGACGTGGTCCTGATGGACGTGCGCATGCCCGGTAAGAACGGCATCGAGGCGACCGGGGAGATCTGCGCCACCACCGCCGCCAAGGTACTCGTGCTGACCATGTTCGATCTCGACGAGTACGTCTACGACGCGGTCCGGGCGGGAGCGAGCGGTTTCCTACTGAAGGACATCCGGCGTGACGAGCTGGCTCACGCCGTCCGTACCGTCGCCTCGGGTGAGGCCCTGCTGGCCCCGGCGGCGACCAGGAGGCTGCTCGAGGACCTGGTGCGCAGACCCGCCCACGGCGTCGTCCCCCGGCTGGCGGCGAGGCTGGACGCACTGACCGAACGCGAGCGCGAGACGCTGAGGCTGGTCGCGCACGGTCTGTCGAACGCGGAGATCGCCGCCGCGCTCGTGGTCACCGAGCACACGGTCAAGACACACGTCAGCCGCATGCTCACCAAACTGGACCTGCGGGACCGGGTCCAGGCCGTGGTGCTCGCCTACGAGTCCGGGCTGGTGGTCGCCGGCAGGAGTGACAACGGAGATCACACCCGCGGATGACGCGCCCGCGGGGTGGGGAAAAGCACGATCATCGGCATGGAACGCATCCTCCTCACCCTCGCCTCCGCCGTTCTGACGCACTTCGGCACCGGTCTCCATCCCGTCTGGTGGCTCACCTGGCTCGCGCCGCTCCCCGTCCTGTTCCTGGCTCGCCGGGCGGGCGGAGGTACGACCTTCGCCGCCGGGACGCTGGTCTGGCTCATCAGCCAGGCGCAGATGTGGCCGTACTTCACCGGACCCCTTGAAATGCCACCCGTACTGGCCGCCGCCTTCATCGCCGTCCCCGCGCTCTGTTACGGCTTGGGCGTGCTGCTCTTCCGCACGCTGATCGTGCGCGGCAGGCCGCTCCTGGCGGCGTCGGCCGTACCGGCCGTCTGGGTCACCACCGAATACGTCATGAACCTCGCCGCACCGCACGGCGCCTGGTGGAACCTGGCGTACACGCAGGCCGACTGCCTGCCCGTCCTGCAGACCGCCTCGGTCACCGGGGTCTGGGGCATCACCTTCCTCCTGCTGTTCGTGCCCGCCTCCATCGCGGTCCTGCGGCCACGCGCCGCGGTGATCTCGGGTGTACTGGTCGCGTTCACGCTCACCCACGGTTTCGTGCGGCTCGCGACGCCTGCCGACACCGGGGGACGGAAGGTCGCGCTGATCGCGACGGACGACTCCCAGGATCTCGTCCGCCGGTACGGCGAGGCCGTGGACGCCGCGGTGGCCCGCGGCGCGGAGATCGTGGTGCTGCCCGAGAAGGTCTTCAAGACCGCCGACCTGCCGTTCGCCAGACCAGGCGCGGAGGTGGTCGCGGGGATCGCCATGGAGACCAACAGCGCGGTGAGCTACCCCTCCGGCGTGCGCTACGACAAGCACCACATGATCCCCGGCCTGGAGGACAGGTTCCGGCCCGGCACCGGCCTGGCCTTCCTCGACGGCGGTCGGCTCGGCGTCATCATCTGTAAGGACCTGGACTTCCCCGGCCTGGTCAGGGAGTACGGCAAGGCCGGCGTCACCGCCCTGCTCGCGCCGTCCTGGGACTTCGACGAGGACGCGTGGCTGCACAGTCGCATGGCGGTGGTGCGCGGCGTGGAGAACGGCCTGGTGGTGGCCCGCGCCGCACGCGGGGGACTGCTCACGGTCAGCGACGGCCGCGGCCGGATCGTGACCGAGCGCCGCACCGGCATGACGGGCATGACCACGGTCACGGCCACCCTGCCTCGGGAGGGCACGGCCACCCTCTACACCGCCCTGGGAGACTGGGCCGCCTGGGTCGCGGCGGGGTTGCTGCTGCTCGCGCTCGGTGCGTCGGCCCGCCTGCCCCGCTCTCCCCGAACTGTCGCCCCTTCGGGGCGGGACGAGGCGGACGAGGGAAGAGCGGAATTCAGCTGATCGGATAGGCGTCTTCCAGCTCGCGCCGATCGGCGGGGAGCACAGCCTCCACCATTGCCGGTGCCGTACCCGAGGCGTCCCGAACCGTGCCGTAGACGGCCGGCAGCAGGGGGTCACGCCGTCGCTCTGATGCGCTCGGCTCGTGTCGGGATGTCTACGGGGTTTCGCCGGTTGCGCCACGCTCTGTCGAGCCGGACGCCGCTTGGCCGATCTCCTTGGTGGCCGTCTTCCGGCGTTTACGTTCAGTGAGGAACTCGCTGAGGCCGTTGATCCAACCCAAGAACACCGTGTAGCCGATGACGCTCTGCCAGTCGAAGACCGTACTCAGGGGCCAGAGATCGTTGTTATAGAGCCATAGCGCGAGGAGGCTCAGCAGAAAAGCTCCGGCGGCACCTTGCCCGAGACCCCGAAGGCCCACTCGCCATAAGGGAGCTTGCTCATCTCGCACGCTCGGCCTCTTTTGTCTCCCAGGGGAACCCGGTTCCGTATTGATCACGCTACCCGAGCCAGGGCCGTACGTGACTGGGGGAACCGAAACATCCTGAACCGGTACTACCCTCAAGATCGCCTGATGACGGCTGATCCTCGTGCATGACTACAGCCTCAGCTTCTGGCTGAGTCCACTCAGCTCGTCGGCCTGCTTCCGCCGTGATCCTGCGGTGAGCGGTTCGCCGCTGGGCGGTCTACAGCAGTCGTCTCTGCATGACGTCGGCGATGACCGTGGTCACGACCGTGTCGACGGCTCCGATCTCCGGTGGGGCGTCCTCCCTGCCGGCGAAGAGCAGATGCCCGGCCCCGATCAGTGAGAGCGCGAGCGTGTCGACGTCGGCGTCGGCTGCGATACGGCCCATCTCGCACTCGTCGTTGAGATAGGAAGCGAGCATGGCCGTGGCTTCCGCCAGGACCGGGATGCCATGGGCCGGCCTGGCTCGGCGCAGCCGTACGCGCAGTTCGTCCCGGAAGATGACGAGGCTGACGATCGCCACCGCGACGGGGTCGAACAGGTCTATCAGCGCGCCGGTGAGGTTACCGGCGACGGTGCCGGTCCCGGCGGATTCGCGCAGGGCGGCGGCCTGATCATCGATTCGGACGATGCGGTCCTGCACGAGCTCGGTGAGGAAGGCGTCGAAGTCGGGGAAGTGCCGGTGCAGGACGCCCTTGGCGACGCCCGCCTCGATGGTGACCGCGCGGCTGGTCAGCGCGTTCGGCCCGTCCTGGAGCAGGACGCGCTCGGCGGCGTCGAACAGTTGCCGGCGCGCGTCGCGGATGTGCACCCCGGTCGGCACCGCACATCCCTCCTTACGCTCACTGCGAAAGGCTACCCGATTGTCAGGTGGGCACACGCCCACTATGGTGGGCGCATGCCCATTACATCGCAGGAGCAATCACGCCCTTCCGGGAACGATCCTCACAAGGCCCGGCAGATGGCGGAGTCGTTCGGGGTGGACGCCGAACGCTACGACCGGGCCCGGCCCCGTTATCCCGACGCCCTGGTGGAGCGGATCATCGCCGCCGCCCCCGGTCCCGACGTCCTCGACGTCGGCTGCGGCACCGGCATCGAGGCCAGACAGTTCCAGGCGGCCGGCTGCACGGTGCTGGGCGTCGATCCGGACGCGCGGATGGCCGAGTTCGCGCGGCGCAGCGGGATCGAGGTCGAGGTGGCGACGTTCGAGGCATGGGATCCGGCCGGCCGATCGTTCGACGCGGTCATCGCGGGCCAGTCCTGGCACTGGGTGGACCCGGTCGTCGGCGCGGTCAAGGCGGCCCGGGTGCTGCGGCCCGGTGGCCTGCTGGCGGTGTTCGCGCACGCCTTCGCCCCTCCCCCCGCCGTCGCGGAGGCCTTCGCCACGGCCTACCGGCGAGTGGTGCCCGACTCGCCGTTCAACGGCCGGCCGCCGAGGCAGGCCACGGACGTCTACCAGACGATGATGGCCACGTTCTCCGACGGAATCCGCGACGCGGACAGCGGGTTCGGCGACCCGGAGCAGTGGCGGTTCGACTGGGAGCAGCCCTACACCCGCGATGAATGGCTGGACCTGCTGCCCACGACCGGTGGCCTCACCCGGCTTCCGGCGGACAGGCTGGCCGAGGTGCTGGCAGCCGTCGGGACCGCCGTCGACACGATCGGGGGCCGTTTCACGATGGCCTACACCACGCTGGCGGTCGCCGCGGTGAAGACCGGCGCCGTCTGACCCACCGCCCGCACGGGACAGGACCGGCGTGTGCGCTGTCAGGTGTTTCCGGAGCACCATTCCCCGGCTCGACAGGCCGGGTTTCGTGGGGCCGTGGGTCCGCCGCGTTCAGCAGCCGCCGCCCGGCAGCGGATACTGATGGCCATGACGTCGAATGACACGAGGTCCACAGGCCCGGGGATGCTCACCGCGCTCGGCGTCGTCTGGCTGACGGGAACGCCGGTTCTGGCCGTGCTGACGTTCGTGAACGGCTTCGCACTGGCCGGAACCGAACCGAGCGACGCCGGGCTCGCCACGGTCTTCGGAGTCGCCACCCTGGTCCTCGGTCTGGGAGCGCCGGTCGTCGGTCTGGTCGCCGCCCTCGTGCTGGGCAGCAGAAGCGGCATCGTGATATACGGCTTGATCGTCCTCTTGGCCGGGATCTTCCTGCTTCCCGGCATCGCGTCCGAACTCAGAGGACGCCTGGCCCCCGTGCCCAGCACACCGCTGCCTTCCGGCTACTGCCCCGAGTACAGCGGTGGCGACAGCGACTGTCCCGGGGGCTGACGAGACGAGAGAGGCGAGGAGACCGGCCGGCCGGGCAGGCGTCCTCCGAGTTCGTGCCGGGACGCCGGACGGTCGTTCACGCCGGGATGCCGGACGGTCGGATGGCGGCGTACCGGTGAGTGCTCAGGTGCGCTTCCACGGGCCGGTGATGGCCAGGACGTGGCCGGGCGAGTAGATGTTGGCGAACAGGATCGAGCCGTCGCCGTTGAAGGTGGGGCCGGAGAGCTCGCTCTCGCTGGCCTCGTGGCGGGCCAGCAGGTAGGGGACGCCGTCCCGGGTCACCCCCACCAGATGGTTGTAGCCCTCGCCGTCCTCCGCCAGGATCAGCCCGCCGTGCGGCGACAGCGTGATGTTGTCGGGTCCGTCGTAGCCGGTCGCGGGGTCGGGGTTGACGCCGAAGATGGTCTTGAGGGTGGCCGTGCCGGTGCGGGGGTCGTAGAACCACACCTGGCCGTCGTGCTCGCGGGCGCTGCCGTCGGAGGCGCGGGCGAAGCTGGAGACGAAGTACGCGCCGCCCTCGCCCCAGTAGGCGCCCTCCAGCTTGTGGGCGCGGGTCACCTGGTCGTTGGTCAGCTGACGGCGGATCGAGGTGGTGCGGGCGTCGCGGTCGGGCACGTCCACCCAGCGCACCTGGTAGGTGGTGCCCGGCCGGGTGGCCTCCGACAGGTCGTTGACGTGCCTGCGGCCCTCGTAGCAGCTCATCACCTGCAGCTGCCCCGCGGTGTCGCCCCCCGGGGACAGGGCCAGCGCGCGCAGGGCTCCCTTGCCGCCGCGGAAGCGCTGCGGGGGGAGCCAGCGGTAGTACAGGCCGTTGGGGCTGTCGGCGTCCTCGGTGAGGTAGACGGCGTAGGTGAGCGGGTCCACCGCGACGGCCTCGTGCGCGTAGCGGCCGAGGAACTTCAGCGGAACGGGGTCCAGGTTGGCCTCCTGGTCGAGGGCGTGCACCTCGAAGACGTAGCCGTGGTCCTTCTGAAGCGGCCCGGTCGCCAGGTACTCCGCCTCCTCGCAGCTCAGCCAGGAGTTCCACGGGGTACGGCCGCCCGCGCAGTTGTTGAGCGTGCCGGCGAGGCTGACGTACTCCCTGACGCGCTCGCCGCCGGCGGTGAGTTCGATGGTGGTGGTGCCGCCGCGCGCACCCGGGTCGTAGGTGAGGCGGGGCAGCGTGGGCACGGCGTAGGGCTCTTCGAAGACGATCTCGTGGTTGCACACCAGCGCCCCGCCGCCACGCCTGGCGAACCAGGCCATGCCGTCGGGGTCGCTCGGAGTGGGCTCACCGCTGTCCAGCAGCGTCACGCCCGCCTCGGCGACGATCCTGTACGAGAACCCGGCAGGCAGGCTGAACAGCCCCGCCGGATCGGGGACCAGCGGGCCGTACCCCTGGAGGGTGCGGGTGGCGGCCCGGGCGGTGCCGGTCTCCGCGATGGCCTCGATGCTTCCTGCGAGAGCGATTCCCAGACCCCCTGCGGCGCTGCGGCCGAGGAACGAACGACGGGACACCGGTGCTGACATGGGGATCGCCTCCAGTAGCGAGAGGTATTACCGAACGGCGAGTCATCACCGCCGCGCTCGCTACATGTTTCGCACATAAACAATGAATGAATCTAGAATGAACATGGAATAAACCTATTTTCTGGGGGTGGCTGATAGGGGCCCCTACCGAACGGTCGCCGTATGCCGCCGGACAGCGCGACGGGGGCCGCCGCGGCTGTCCGCGACCGGCCGGACACCCAGCTCAACGCCTTATGAGGCGTGATTCACGCGCTTTCCAGGCCGTCGGCGCGGGTTCGGTTCCCGTCACCCGCTCCGGGCACGTGAGACCGGGCCGGAAACATATCCCCTATCCGGGCATCGATCGTCTCCACGGTCCTCACCCGCCCGCCGGATCGACCGCTCATGAGAAGTCGCGAAGCGGCCCGAGACACCGCTCCGGCCCGTGCGATCAGGTCGCGGCCAGCGGTGCGCCGATCTGGATGTCGAAGTACGCCACCAGGTCGTCCCCCTCGACGGCGCCCCGGCTCGCATCGATGATCACGACCGTTCCGGCCACGATGCCGGTGAAGCCTGTGCCGGATCGCCGGGACCGTTCGATGCGCTCCGTGACGGGACGGCGGACCGCCTCGGTGAGGAAGGTGAGGCCGTGCGGGAACTCCTCGGCGATCGGGTGCCGTTGCCGCCCCGACTCGATCAGGCTGCCGATGCCGAACCGGGCCGTGATGATCTGGTCACCGCGGAGGGTGACATGGAAGTAGCCGTTCGACCGGACGCGGTTGCAGCTCTGCTGGGGTGGATAGAAGCAGTCGTAACCACCGGCCAGAAGATCATCGACAGCGGAGCCCATCGTGGTCGCGTAGTGCTCGGAGCCGAACGGCCAGCGCCGTACGGAGGCGTCCCGGGCGGTGACGACCAGTCCGTTGTGCCCGTCGTAGCCGTAGTCCGCGTGCGCGTCCCGCCACCGTGTCCGGGGGACGCCGTCACTCGGCCGCGTCATACGGGTCTCGAGGTCGAAGTCGTCGATCTCCTGCCGCACACGGTCACCGGCGCCGGGCCAGACCGCGGTCAGCGCCGGCGCGGCGGCCGCGGCGACCTGGTCGGTCTCGCGGCCGGCGCGGGCGGGCGGGAACCACGCCCAGGCGAGCCGGTCGTCACGGTCGAGCAGGAACTGCGCCACCTGCGGCTGGACCGTGTCCGCCTCGTCGCGGCGGCCGATCCGGCACCACAGGGCACGGCCGTCCGCATTGGCCCGGACCTGCGCACAGAACCAACCGGCCTCCCGCAGTGGCCGGGTGAGAGCCCCTGGCGCGCCGCCGGCCGGGACCGGTTCGGCCCGCGAGCTCTCATCCGCCGCGGCGTGCTCGTAGACCCCGGCGGGCGGCAGCGCCGGCGGCTCCTCCGATCGGGTGCAGCCCGTCAGCGTGAGCGGGCCAAGGCACATGAGCATGAGGACGGCGGCGAGCATCCGGCGGAGCGGCCGGTGCCGGAATACGGGCGCGGAGGACGGGCGGGACACGGGGTTCATCGAAGCCGTCACCTCCCGAGTCGGCAACTCCGGCCACCAGGCGCGGCCGGCACGTCCTGGTCGCCACCGGGCCCGCCCGCCCGATCGGGACCGTGCCCCGAGACGGTATCTCCCCTTTGGTGTGCGGCATCGTTCGCAGGCCCGGCCGCCCGATCGGGACCGTGCCCCGGGAGGTGAAACTTTCAGGGTGGCCCGCCCGGAGCGTTGCGACCACTCCCAGGAAAGGGACGGTGAACCCCACGCGGGGAGGCGAGGAGCCCGGGGCGGGACTTGACGCGGCCCGGCGGTGTCGGGTTTGCTCCGCCTCACCACCACCCAGAGAACACCACCGAGAGAAGAGAGTCAGTCGGCGAGATAATGTTAACGCTAACATCAATGGTCGTCCTCAAACATCGGGTCGAGGTCGTCATTCGCGGCCGGGTACGGCGACGCCACGAGCGGGATTCCGTACCGCCACCTCCGCCGAACATTCACGGGAATATCGGCCGGAATGCGGCTCTCCGCATTCGGAACGCTCGCGACGGCCTTTCCGGTCGACCGCGGCTGAGCACTCCGGGAAACACCGGTGCTGGTGACAGGGGCACGGGGATCTCCTCCCGCCGCGCCCACGGCGGTTCACCCAGGCGCGACTGAGACCGGCTCGTGAGGGCGCCGGGATTTTCATATGAGCGTTGACGGCTTCTCATCGCGGAAAACACCCCAGGAGTGCGCATGAAAATCCCTCGTTTCCGGCTCTGGCTCGCCGCCGGGGTCACCACCGTGGTCGGCGTGGCCGGCACGGTCGGCGCGGTGAACGCACCGGCGGCCAACGCCGCCGCCGGATGTCGCGTGGACTACACGGTGACCAACCAGTGGCCGGGCGGCTTCGGCGCGAGCGTGAACATCACCAACCTCGGTGACCCGATCAACGGCTGGAAGCTGACCTGGTCGTTCTCCGCCGGGCAGACCATCACCCAGCTGTGGAGCGGCTCCCACACCCAGTCCGGCTCCCAGGTCACCGTGTCCAACGTGGACTACAACGGCAGCCTCCCCACCGGGGGCAGCGCGAACTTCGGGTTCAACGGCGCCTCCACCGGCAGCAACCCGGCGCCGACGAGCTTCGCCCTCAACGGCGTGACCTGCACCGGCGGCGTGACCTCTTCGCCCAGCCCTTCCACCAGCCCCTCCACCGGCCCGTCACCGTCGGTCACGCCGACGTCCACGCCGACGTCGCCCGGTACGTGCAACCTCCCCACGAGCTACCGCT
>NZ_JBEZNH010000100.1:0-12906 GCF_040653115.1 Streptosporangium sp. NPDC048047
CCCATCTACCCACAGTCACGCAGGCGAATCGGTTAACGATCTACAGATGTAGTACTGGGCACCTATCCTGTTGGCTGTGCCTAGTCGAAGTGATGTAGCTGCCAAGAAACGCCGCCCCAAGCCGTGGCTCGATCGCAACCTTCTTTTATCCTCAACCATTGCTGCCTTCGCCGGACTCTTCGGTGCGATCGTAGGCTTTGGCGGATCTTATCTGACAACCCAAAATCAATTCGCGCACGATGCCAGATCGAAGGCACGTGAAGAGCGGATCACGGCTTGTACTGCCACGCTCACCGGGTTCTCGCGCGTGTTACGGACGTTAGACGATATGAGTCGCAGCATTGCATTACCTTTCGATGCCCTCAGTAAGATTGATGCGAAGCTAGTGACCCTTAACAGAGAGCGCTTCAGTGAGGGAGCCAAAAAGGTCGATCAATTGGAGAATCAATACCAGGATACGATTCCCGCTCTATATATCACTGGCTCTGACGACGCCATTGCAACTGTTGATCAATTTACAAAGGGAATGAATAATGTTCTCGCCGCGATCACGGGTCTTATCGAAGCGCAGGCGAATGGGGTGGGGATCGCTGAAGCGAATGAGAAGGTTGGTGAGGCAATTAAGGATATCAATAAGACTCAAGGACGAATGGCGGCAATCTGTCGAGCAGATGCTGATATCAAGGACTAGCAATTAGGTCAAACCCGTCGATGGCGAGAACTATCAGAAGTGTAGGTTCAACGCCAGAAAGACGATGCCTCCGGCGGGGGCGCTCGGCTCCGGGATGATCTCCGTGCATGCCCTTAGGCCGTAGGTTGCTGAGGTAGGGGCTGATCACCCCGTCTGCCTCGACCCAGGCGAGCCCAGCAGACCAGTTCCTCCGGCACAAGCCCGTCTGTGATCGTTGGCGTCCGATGGCCGAGGAACGGGGATCGGCGGACGTACACGCGAAGACGGGCTTGTGCCTCCGTCGCCGGCCTGCTGCCGCTTCGCGGTGGGTCGAGGCAGACGGGGTGATCAGGCAGGCGGAGCCGTGCGCGAGGGGCCACGCACTACATCAACCCGACTTCACTCGCCCACACGCGAACAACCGGACCGAGGCCAACTCGGGCGTCACTGACGCGATCAACGGTGTGAGTGGCCAGGTACCTAAGGAGGCCGGAGAACGAGGTTCTCCTTGCGGAGCGGTCCGCTGGATCAGAGGACTACAAACAATTACGTCAGAAGCCGGTTAAACAGGGCTCTGGAAATGGTGCTGCCGACTTCGTAAGCGCCGTTCTCCAAAGCTACCAGGCTGACGGACTCGTCGGGTTCGGTGCGGTAAATGCTAACCGAGCGACCAAAACCAAACGGCTGGGCGCTGGACCGCGAGCGATTCGGATCAAAGGTATCGACACTGATGAGTCCGTCCAACGACACGCCGGCTGCCACGACGACATGTCCCTGTTGGATGATGCCCAACGCTCCTGTGAAGCGCAGCATCTCGGCGAACTGCTTGGGTAGCAGTTCGCGATCCAGAATTGGGCCCATCCGGTCTCTGGGGAGGGTCGCTCGGGTGGAGATCTGCCCTGTCTTATAAAATCGAACTTCCCTGATCTCTCCGCTCCGGGGTTTGTCCCATGCGCGACGTTGGTCGTCCTCGATGCTGACGGCCGAGTGATCCTGGGATTTGACAAGCTTCAGTGCCTGCGCATTCTCAATATATTTGGACCCGCGAACCCGGCTCACCAATGAATCAACCAATCGATCCATTTCACGAGTCGAATATCCAGGGTGGTCTATTGGTAGGACGTGTAGTTCGAGCAGTGAACCTTGGCTGCTATCGGATGAATTTACTCTGTCGTCATTTGCGATCCAGGTGAGGGGAGGCTCCTGGGTCAGCCTTTTAAATTCTAGAGGAGATGGTTTTGATTCCAGCTCGCGCAAGCCTTGGGCGACCTTTGCCTGAAGCTCCACGCTGTTGGAGAAGGAGTCCCGAAACACGCCCGTCGCGTACGCCTCCACGATGCGCGTGAACTCGTGCTGGGCGGGCTCAAATCTAACCCCATTCTTGCGGTAGACCAGCCGCGGTTTCCCCAGTCGTTGCGCATGCACCCATTCGTCATGTGTGGCCGATTGTCCGGTTTCCGGGAACACGTGACCATAGTTGGGACCCAAAAGAAACAGACAGACATCTGCGGACTCCAGGGCGCCCAGGCATGCCTCTCTGCTCGGGGTGGCCTGGGCCGAGAAGTCTTCGAAGCGCACTGGTGTATGGCCCAGCGCCTTGATCAAGCTGGGGAGGGAATCGCGCTCTTCCTCCAAGCCCTTCCGTACGCTACTGATGAAGACTCTCACGATATGGTGTCTCCATTGGTCGAGGTTCACTTGCGGACCAGGGCGGTCCGTACAGCACATGGTATCCGGATACAGGGGAGGCGGAGTTCATGGCGGAGATCTCGGATGAAGCGATACGCGCCTACTGGAAGGAGCATCGGGAGCAGTTGCGCCAGTCTGAGACTCAGCGCTCGACGCTTAGCAACCTTCTGATTATCATCACGGCCGCCTTGAGCGCTCTGATCGTTCAGCAGCGCTTCTCGCTATACGTCCTACCCTTGTGTGTCTTTATCACGATGGCCGGCCTGTATGGCGCTGTCGCTGTCTCGAAGTACTACGAGAGGGCTTCCTACCACCTGTCTCAGGCGCGTGCTTTGACCAAAGACCTCGCGGAGCGCGGAGTACTGGGCACTGATGAGAGGTTGGTCAAAGCACGCGCTGATCACTACCGTGCCTTCCCCCGACTGCATCGCATCCGCCTTCATCGACTGTGGGTAGTTCTGCACTTCGCCATCGGGCTCTATGGGCTGTCGCTGCTGCTGGTATGTGTGGTTATGGCGTGATCGAGGCGATGTATGGCGTGCGGCTTCCGATGCTCGGGGTGGGTTGGCCCTGTGCGGCAGTCCACTCTGCCTCTGAGGACAAGGCCCTGCAATGCAACTGCCACAGCTCCCGCACACCTGCCCACGATCACCGCCACCGGCGCAATGCGTACCACCGGAAGGGCTGCGAAGCGGTTGAGTTGGCGGCGGAGCGAGCTGATGAGCGGCGGCGCGTCACGTCGTGGACCTCTGCGAAGCCTCCGAGCGAGGCGCAGGACGCAAGTCCAAGGCACTCACCCTGTACCTTGCGAACGGCGCAGATGGCGGGCTCCATGGCTAAGCTCGGCCCATGACTGCCCTAGAGGAAGTGGGATACCAGCAGGCCGTATATGAAAAGGCCTCCCGATTCCGGTCAGCTTTGGAACAAGGCGGTCTGCAACTACCCAACTTCGCCAAGTTCCCTCGTGGCTCATGCGGCGACACCTGCGAGATGCTCGGCCAGTTTCTGATCGACTCCGGACTCGGCGCCTGGGACTACCGATCCGGAGTCAACCCGTCCGGCTCCTCGCACGCCTGCCTTGAGCGTGATGGCCTCTTACTCGATATCACGGCAGACCAGTTCGACGATGTTTCAACACCTGTCCTACTCACCAAGGATCACACCTGGCACCGGCAGTTCGGCCATTCCTCCGACTACCGAGTCGCGAGCCTCGAATGGTGGACGCGTCGGGGTGACCGTGTGGCGGCGCTCGCCGACTACGCACTACTCAAGCAGCGTGCAGAGGCACCCCTCTAGAGTCCCTCCACCCCTATGAACGCATTCCAAGCTCCGGATACGTGCGGAAGGGGCCGATTTCTATCACGAGCGGGGACGGGAGGGGGTCAGGTCACATGGCGACAAGGACCCGTGACGTCTCCTATGCATCAGAGAGGAGACGGGACGGCACCGCCGGCGAAGTCCCGGAACGCGTCCAGCATCTCGCCGAGGTTGAGAGGACCGCCTGCTCCTTCGAAGTGGGTGCCGTCGCTCCAGTCGTGGAGCCAGTCATCCTCGGTCCGCTCCACTGCCAGGTGATCCAGCGTGGTGCCGGCGAGGGGCGTACCGACAAGGTTGACCTTCAGGTACCACCCCGGGTTGTCCAGGGTGTCGATCGTCACGCCGTAGCTGTGTTCCCAGTCGTCGTTGCAGCAGGAGGCATACCACGACTGAAGGAAGGCGAACGCATCGGCGACCATGCGGCGAGTCTGTCAGGCGTGCCCGTTGCGTGCCCGATGGGGCGGAGAACAAGGGGGAACAGCGGGGAGTCGCAGACGACGCGATCAGTGCTGTGAGCTGCGTCGCCGCAGGTGGGCGGTGATCGGCACGCGTCTTTGCAAGCAAGATGTTAGAGATTGATCTGCCGATTGCGGAAACCCATGTCTCGGAAGTTCGCGAGGAACAGTCCCAGGTCGGGAAGGTCCTCGAACTCCTCCCGGGCGAGGTAGTCGGCGGCCATGCGGCGAATGGATTCATCTGGCGCCGGCGACACTCCCGCCTTGGCGCAGACCTCCTCATACTGCTCTCGCGACATCCCACGAGGGAAGCGGCGCTCCAGCTCCCGACGTAACTGCGCGCGCTCCTGGCGGCGCTCGCGGATGATGCCCCAGCCGCGGGCGGAGGCGAGCTTCTTCGACACGGTCGCCACCACGCCGTCACCGGGCGGCCCGTGTGTGCGGCCCCTGATCTTAGGGCTCACGCACTCGTCATCGTTCATGGGAAGCAGGCCGAGCGCGGCGCACGCCCGTTCGTAGCCCTCTCGGCTCAACCGGGACATGTCCCTCTCGCTGGAAGCCGCACGCGCTCGCGCCATGGCCGCGTTGACCTCCTGCCAGAACGGGTCGTCTCCGTCGCGTGGGTTCGCCGGCGGGGGATGCTCGGTAAGCGGCATACGGTCACCGTAGCCAGCGAAACGATCTCTGCCCATGCCTTCCAGCCCGAGGCCGTCCCTTCTTAATAGGTGAAAGAGCATCACGAAGGAGCCCGGTGGAGGTCGGTACAGGCTCGCGGGGTCTGTGGGATATGTGCGGGATGATCTTCCGTAGTCAAGGGCGCGTAAGGTGCTTCCGCCCTGGTGAGAGGCCATGTCGCCGCCCGGAACACAGCCCTCTTGAAAACCGCTAGGGCCGGCGACGGTCCTCGTGGGTTCGAATCCCACGCTCTCCGCCCACCACGCGAAACGGCGTCTGACCAGGGGTTTCCCTTCGGTCGGGCGCCGTTGGCCGTTTCGGGGGTGTGCAGCCGTAGGCCGCCGTGAGCGGCTCCCGGCCGGTGACCTGAGAGATGGTCTCAGCCATGTCTTCCCAGGTCGCATGCGAAAGTTCCGTGGGTGATCGACGAGATCAGCCAGCCGTGACGTTGCCTGCCGGCAACGGCTCGTTCGAGACGTCCGAAGCCGACGTGACGCCGGTCGGCCGCGCCGCGGGTGTCAGGCCGCGGGCCATAGGTGTCGCTGAGCCCATTCCTCGAAGCTCGTGAGCGAAAGGCCGAGTTCCCCGGCGTACTGCGGGCGGGCCGGTTGGCCCGCTATGTTCATCCACTCGTGTGAGGCGCCCATCGCCGGCATTCCGGCGGCGAGTGCCTGCTCCTCGGTCATGTCCGGTGCGGGCAGGTGCGTGCCCAGCGTGCGGGAGAGAATCTCGGCGACCTCCGTCATGGACAGGTACTCGCTCGCCAGTTCCAACTCGATCCCGTGGAACCGTTCGAGCTCGGCGATGGCCGCGGCGGCTGCTCTGCCGATGTCGTCCACGGCGGCGAGGGACAGTCGGGTGTCCGGCTTCAGGACGCTCACCAGGCCGCCTTCGACACCCCGCGGGAACAGGAAAGCCATGGACGGCAGGAAGTTCTCCATGAAGAAACCCGGCTTGAGGATCGTCCAGCGGGAGAAGCCGGCCGCGCGAACCCGGTCCTGGATCGTGCTCTTGGCCTCCAGGCTGCCGTCCAAAAAGCTCCAGCGGCCTGCGATCCAGCCAGGAGTCCCGGTGTGCTGGCCGGCGCCGCTGGTGGACGTGTGTACGAACTGCGGCACTCCTGCGGCCTTCGCGCCCTCGATGAGGTTGACGGCCTGGGCCACCTCTCCGTCGAAACCAAAACCTTTGGAGGACAGGGCGGGCTTCCCGTACCTTAGAGATCATGGCCGTACAAGCGACCCCGCCCATGGCCACCCCCCGCGCCGCAGCCGGGGCACTCTTCTTCGACGAGCAGGGACGCCTGCTCCTGGTCCGCCCCCACTACAAGGACTACCGCGACATCCCGGGCGGCTACATCGAGCCCGGTGAGACCCCGTTCCAGGCGTGCGTGCGCGAAGTCCACGAGGAACTCGGCATCCGACCGCCGATCGGTGACCTTCTGGTGGTCGACTGGGCACCCCACCCGCAGGAAGGCGACAAGGTCCTGTTCCTGTTCGACGGCGGAATCCTCAGCCCGAGCATGCGCGGCGGCATCCGCTTCGGCGCCGACGAGCTGGCCGGCTACGGCTTCCATCCCGTCGAGGAACTGCCCGGCCTCCTGATCGAACGCCTCGCCGGCCGGGTCACGGCCGCCGTGACCGCGCGCAGCCTCGGACGTCCGCTGTATCTGGAGCACGGCCGGCAGCTGCCGAACTGAATCGGCGCCATCGCGTTGGAGATAAGCCCTTCGTGCACGATGAACGAACAGTCATCGCGTCACCTGAGCGGCATCACGACCAGCGAGCCCGAACGATTCCGTCCCCGTCCGGGAGTACTGCGGTGAGGGTCCCGAGCCGATCGACTGTGCCGGCCGGATAGACCCCGCACCGCCGAGCGCCCCGGGCCGTCTCCAACCAGGCCGGAAGATCGTCCTCATCCAGCAGATAAGCGTGGTGAAGCCTCCCCGTCTCCCTGTCCTCGATCAGGCACATCACTCCTACGACAGGGGAGTCCTCATGGAGGAGGCGCCGGATCTGCTCTCCGATCTCTGCCATCCTGTCGCCGTCGGTGGCCACTGGGACGTCGGTGAAGACCGTCACCACAGCGCGTGGTCTGAGAGCGGAACGGACCCGGGCGATCCTGTCTCCCGGTGTCACCAGGTGCCAGCGCCAGGCGTTGGCAGCCCACATCTCGAGCAACGGCAGATCCCCGCCTGTCCGGGCCGCCAGCGACTCCACGTCCGCCCAGAACCCCTCATCCGCGGGCCGGAACGTCATCGGATCGTCGAGATCAGGGTCGTAGGGCGAGATGAAGTCCTCATCCACGAAGAGCCCCAGCTCACGCACCCGGTCTACCGTCTGCGAGCACGGCCGATGGCTGCCGACGTAAAGGTAATGGTCCCAGCCGACCGTGACTCTGAAGCGATCCTGCGCCTCCAGAAGGCACCACAGACCGTCTTCGCGCAGCATCGCCCGCACCAGTTCCAGCCCCGTCGTGAGCGACACCGTAAGGCCGTCGTAGAAGCCCTCCGGTGACAAGCCGCCGGACACCGCCGAAACGTGGTCCGGCAGGAGAAACCCCGAGCCGAGATCGTGCAGCTCGGGAGTGCGTACGGTCAGGTCGGTGACGCCGGACTCCTGAGCGAACAGCTCCACCGCTCTGACATGGGCTGCTTCGACCTGCTCATACCGCTCCCGGGTGAGCCGCCGGCCGTCGAAGACTTTCCCGATATCGCTGATGGACGTCCAGTCGTCGCCGGTGAACGCTCCCGTCTCATCCCGCAGGCGCGGGTCGTACTTGGTCACTCTGAACTGGTGGTCGAGCACGCTCTATCTTCTCCGGCTCATGCGAGGCCGTCGCCACCTCTCAAGGACGATTCAGGGCACAACGCCGTGGCTGCTGAGGATTGCCGAATTGTTCTTGTATGGATCGACGGCCCTCCGCCGCCTGGGCTGCGCCCTGGGGGCCGGTCCCGGGCGGCAGCGGCCCGGGCCGTTCGGTATGCGAGGCGACTGCGACATAAAGAGGTAGCAGGCATGCCTTGAAGCTTGAGATCATCCGACCATGTCGGACGGCACTTCAGGACAGTACCGAGCAGGCGAGACGGCCTTGCTGGCCGTGGTGAAGGAAGCTGAGCCAGTGGTCGGACGCTGGCGGCAGCGTTTTGATTCCTTCGCCTCGGCCGGGGTTCCCGCACATGTGACGGTGCTCGTGCCCTTCCTGGACATTGATCGCATCGACACTGCAATGATCGACAAACTCAGGGCACTGCTCGGCGAGCACAGGCCGTTCACTGTCCTGTTCGACAAGTGCCAGCGTTTCCCCGACGTGCTCTACCTCGCGCCGACACCTGACCAGCCCTTTCGCGCCCTGACCGAGGCCGTCGTGGCACGGTGGCCCGAAGCGCCGCCCTACGGTGGGCAGTTCACGGAGGTCATCCCGCACCTGACTGTCGCCCACGGCCAACAGGCGCATGTGCTCGACGAGGCGGAAGCCGCGCTGACCGCACGACTGCCCATCACAGCCAACGTCACGTTGGTCAGCCTCTTCGTCAGCGACGGAGACCGCTGGCACTCACGTGCCGAGTTCCCGCTACTCGGATGATCTCTCCACCCGTACCTCATGGAAAAGATCGCCTCCGGCGGGGGCGCTCTGGCTCCGGGATGATCGCCGTTCGGGCCTGAGGTTCGTGGGTGGCTGAGGTGGAAGCCTGATCATCCCGCCCACCATCGACCCGGGACAAGCCGAGCGGGCCAGGGCCACGGGGCCAAGGTCGTTCCTGCGGTTGGGGGCTCCACCTTGTCCCCGTGGCCCTGGCCCGCTTCCCCTTCGGGCGGGTCGAAGGCGGACGGGATGATCAGGCGGGCCGGGGTACGCGCGTTGCGCGAGAAATACCAGGTCGCTGGCTGATCGCTCGGCCATTAGCGGGCCATTAAGAGGGGACGAGGGGTCCGCCACGGTCACTCAGGACCGGCTCGCTGCCCAGCTCAGGGTTCCAGTGGGCCATGAGCGATGCAGTTCCCGAGCTGACAGCGCGGGTTCGATTCCCGTCATCCGCTCCACGCGCGAAGGCCTAGGTCAGGACGCTGACCCAGACTCGCACCTTGGTCATTTTCAGGGCCATGTCCATGTCCTGTTGCGAGCGTTCTAACAGGCAGCACATACTGGTAGGGATGAAGTCAGCCAGCGACGCGCCCCGTCGCCACCTGTCCACAAGTCCCTTCAAGCCCCCGCCCCCCGCCCCGCCTGCCGAGCGGTTCAGCATGAACGACCAAGTGACCCATGATCGGTATGGTCTCGGCGTCGTCATCGCTGTAGAAGACGAGATCGCCGTGTTCGTCGATTTCGGATCGCGGCAGCAACGAATCACTACACCGTTCAACAAGCTGTACAAACTCTGAGACCGCTGTCATACGGGGGAAGCACACAGCGCGAGCACATCCACGCCAGCGTCCGGCTCGGCCGAGCCGGCGTCCACAGGACCGTATGGAGACGTTCCTTCCTCGGCCCGGCCATACGACCATAGGTATGCCGCGAGGAAGCAGAAGCCGTGCCCCGTGCCCGTTGCATGCCCGTCAGTGAGGAGACCAAGAGGGACTCATAGGCAGCCGTGGCCACTCAATAGGCGTTGCGGGACATGTGCGGGGTGATCTCCGTCTTCGGCTGGCCCCCGACGCCTCATTCCGCGGATCAGAGGCTATGCGAAGCCCATGAAGGGTCATCCGCTTCTAATCCGATGGCCCTTCGTCCTCCTTGCCGCCCAGGTGTCTCATGCTCGCCGAGTCGAGGGCGCGGTCACTCCGGACCGTCTTGACGCAACCTACCCATCGGATGTCTCAGCCCTGGCCAACCGAGTAATTTGGCTGATCTTCGAGCTGTGGACAACTGGCCGATCTGTCGGTGACGGACTCTACGATCGCCACCTATGAGCTCCTATGCGGAGACCGTCCGGGTGGAAGTAGACGTCGAGGACTGCAGCACTGTCTTGCTGACGGACTGGGACGGCGACGACGCGGGCGACGTGGTGTGGTCCGTCGCGCTCGTCACGGTATGGAAGGCCATGGCTGAACTGTCGATCGTGTATCAGCACGGCAAGGGCATTCCCTTCACGGTGACCATTGCTGACCACGATCCGGGCGCCGACCTCGATGGGTACGAGGAAATCGTGGAGATCGACTTCACGTCGGCGACCGGCGAGGTCTCCCTGATCGGATGGTGCATGGACTGGGATGATACGGCGATGCGCCGCCTTCCCCCGCTACCGGCCGGTCCGGGCATTCACCGGCTGCGCTACCACGTCTGCAGCACGCTTGAGGAGCAACCGGATTTCGACGGCAACCAGCACTATCTGCAGATCTGGCCTACACAGCCGTCCCCGCCCGTCGTCGTCAAGCGGGGCAAGTGGATAGCTCATTTGAACGACGCCGCCACCTGAAGCTCGTGGCTGGACGGTGTGTGCAATATGCGTGTTCCGCTTTCTCTCTGCTCACGATGGCGGCGATCGGTGTCATGGTGATGACCGGTTGTGGCGGTCCCGTGATGTGCGGGCCATGTCCTGGAAGTCGGGTGCAGCTCACCGCGGACCAGGCGATCCCGGCGGCGGGGAGCACCTACGAAATCTGTGACGGGCGGGGGTCATGTCAGAAAGGCGCCTGGGTGGCGCCCATCGATGCCGGCACGCCGTCCGCCGCGGTTTCAGCCTTCACTGTCTCACTGCCGGGTACTGCCGACGACTACTCGCGCGTGACGGTCAAAGCCATTGTCCGGGATCAGGCTGGTCGGGAAATCGGGCAGGGAAAGGCTACCTTCCCTGAATATCAGCCGGTCGAGAATAAAGAGCCTTGCCAGTGCCATGACGCTTTTGTCGAGCTTCATCTAACGGCGATGATCGACCGCTCCTGATCACGCGATTTGCAGCATTGGCAGCTCTGATTCCGCCCGTTCCGATGGGTTCAACGTGGACCAGCCGATCTGCCTCGCGTGGCTCGGTGACCGTCGGAGACAGGCCAGAGGTAGCAGAGTCGCCAGGCGGCCCACAGGGGCCACTCACGGTCACTCGCGGGCTGCGACTCGCCCGGGTGAATGATGTTTCCGCTGAGATCAATCCGATTCGCAAGCAAAGTGTCAGAAATTCGATCCTCCTGGCATGATCAACAGCTTGCGTGTGGCGGCACGTCCACCTTCCGGGAACACGCGATGGCGACTCCTCGGCCGATCAAGATCAATATGCCGACGAGTAGGGTCACCACTCCCGAAAGCTCGGCGAGCGCGGCCATGACGTACTCGCCGTCTGGATCGCCGACTCCGGACGGCCGACCGTTGAGCCATTGTGACGAGGCCCTCGCTTGCGTCAGGACCAGGGCACCGAACGCGACGGTGATCCCTCCCAGGACGAAGCCCGGAGGCGCCGGCCGGGGCCGCTCGCTCCAGGAACCGCTCTTCCAGGCTCCGACTACCAGCGTGATCGGTACCGTGAGGAACTGGCCGAAGTCCAGGCCCATGAGTGCGGCCAGGCGCAGATGCTCGAACTCGTCACCTCGCTGATCCCATAGGAAGGGAACTACAGCGGCCCCGCTGAGAAGCCCGATGGCGAGGAAGCGAAAAAACAGCATGATCGATATGCTCTCGGACGGTTCAGGGGGCAAGTCAAGAGACGGGGAGAACCTTCGCAGATAGGAAGTGGGATCCGCGGCTGAACCATGGTGAGCGAGGCTTGAGGGGGCTGCGGAACATATGCGGGGTAATCTTCTGTCGTTCGGGTCGGGAAAGATGCTTTCACCCTGGTCAGAAGCTCTGTCGTCGCCTGGAATGCAGCCCTCTTGAAAACCGCTAGAGCCGGCGACGGTCCTAGCGGGTTCGAATCCCACGCTCTCCGCTCACCACGCGAAACGGCGTCTGACCAGGGAGTTCCCTCAGGTCGGGCGCCGTTGGCCGTTTCGGGGGCGTGCAGTCGTGGGCCACCGTGAGCGGCTCTCGGCCGGTGGTCGCGGAATGATCTTGAAGGTAGAGGTCTTCTGGCCGGCCTTGACGGTGGGGCCGGTGTCAACTCAGTGACAGCGGATGTCCAACCCCGCGTCAGTGCCGTCGTTCAGCTCTACGAGTACCGGTCGGGGACCATGAACCGCTTGCTCCGACGACGACCGAATCCAGGCGGTGATGCTCGGCCGGCTCGACTCGACCCCCGCGATGTCCGCCCGCTTGTAATGGGCGAGGAGCTCCTCGACGGGCAATTCGGTGCTCAGGGTGAACCGGGCGCGGTAGTCGCAGTGGTTGCCGTTGCCTCGCAGCGCGACGGAGCCCTCCGCGTCGTTGCCCGCCCAGTATGTCTTCGGCGGCAGGGGGTGGTCCTCGAAACGTTCGATCAAGCTGTCCAGCTTCGCGTCATTGACCCACATGGGGGCCTTGACCAGCAGAAACAGGCCAGCCACCGGTAGGAGCACCGCCAGCAGGCAGCCGCCTCCCGCACCGCGCCGGAAAGACCGTCTGACCGGGGGATGCTCGCCGGGGGCAACAGGAGTATCAGACACGGCACCCTCCGGCGTCGGTCCAGGTCACGGGACGGACATCCTGTGACTCATGGAGATCGTCCGGTAAGGCTACCCCCATCACCAGGACCACCGTCCCCGCCGCGTCATGTGCGGTGGCCGACGGTTCGAGCACCGGCTTGGAGGAGCCGAGCACCTCGTCCCTTGCGGGGGGTTCGGGCCGTCAGCCGTTCGGTGATGTGGTCGAAGCGCAGATGCTTGACCGCCTGCGAGTGCCGGCGGATGTCATGCCGCAGCGGTGCGGGCTTGTCCAGGTCGATGCCGAGCGCGACCTCCGGCGGCAGGTAGGGAAAGACCGCCTCTGAACTGGCTCGCAACAGCTCGCAGGGTCGCGTACCGAGATCTTCCCAACCGGCGGCCAAGAGGTTCGGCCGTACAGCCACCGGTACAGCCAAGGGGACGAACGACGGCGGAACTCGGTGGACGTCCACAGACACCACCCCGTGGGTCAGAGCCCTGGACCTCGGTCGAATCGACTTCTTTCAATTCGCAGGTTTCCGGGTCGGCATACTTCCTTGGTGCTGTGGACGGTCAGGAATTTCTCCGGGTAGGCGGCCAGCCTGATCCAGGCTGGCGG
>NZ_JBEZNH010000101.1:0-11079 GCF_040653115.1 Streptosporangium sp. NPDC048047
CCGAGATGGCTCTCCGCTCGCGAACATGTGGCTCCGGATCTCACCTACAAAGCCAGGGCGCTCGCCGCGTCGCGGTGACGGCTGCCGAGGCCAAGGGCGGCCAGGTCAAAAACCGCCCAGCGGTTCCGCGCCCTGAGCGCAGAGCCGCGACGGACGGTTTCGAGGACCTGTCCGGCGACGTGGTCACCCTCCGCCGCGCCCCCCGCGCGGCCGTGGCCGCCGTTTCCCGCTGAGCCCACTTCAGCCAGCCGTACCGCCTGCGGTGCGGCTGGCACTCCAGCCTTCCTTGAAAGGACTCCTCATGCCCGGGGTTCACCTGTCCGCTGACCGATGGAAGACGCTCCTGCATCTCCTCGACCGCCTGGCCCAGGCCAGCATCGACGACAGCGGCGACGCCCACCGCCTCCACATCCTCATCTCCAACCAGCTCGGCGATTCGATCCTCGACCTCGACACCAGCCTGGCCGATCTGGTCGACCGGACCGGCCTGCCGCTCGAAACGCCCCTGGAGGAGGTGCTGGTGGGCATGGGCAGCGCCCGCACCCTCACGTGCCTGGGCCGGGAAGGCATCCACACCATGCGGCATCTGCGGCGCCGTACCTACGACGACCTGCTGGACATCCGCAATATCGGCATCACCTCCATCAAGGCGCTCAAGCGGCGCCTTTGGATGTACGTGGAGGAATGAGGGCTCCTCACCTCGCCATCGATGCCGCTGATCCGCCACCACGTCCCGCTGCTCGTCACGGGCGTGGCTCCCGGCGCCTTTCGTGGGTCTATCGCGGAACTCCTGCACTCCGGAAAGCCGAGCCGCTGCGCGGTCGCCCTGCGGGCGAGCTTTCCTGCGTTCCGGAAACCCGCGATCACGACGACCCAGGCGCCGGGACGCACCGTCCCTTTCCAGCTGCGCCTGGTCTCGTCATCGACGACGGGCCCTCCTTCGATCTTGTGAGGCCGCCAATGTCTTTGGGAGTTCTCCTGCTGGTCCTGGGCGCGCTGCCCGCCGGACTGTTCCTGCGGGTCGTCATCCGCTCACTCAACGACAACGCCCGATACGCCTTCACCGCCGCTGATCGCGCCGCGGCTCGCGCTGCGATCAGGAGACCTCAGACCACAGAGCACATTCATTTGGAGTCCCCTCCCCCGCCCTTGCCCGGAACCTTGTGGTACCTGTGCCGAGCCGACGAGCAGGAGCCGACGGGTTTCGTCGAGCACTACGGCTGGGCCCGAAACAGCGTCGCCGCCACCCGCGCCGCCCACCGGGCAGGGCGAAAGGGAGCGAACCCTGCGGCGTGAGCCGGGGGCGCTCCTCCTTCTGCCTGGCCTCGGCCGTGGTCTGCGGCTCACGTGTGCGGGCAGGGATTCTGCCTCTCCGTCCATGGGCTGACGCTGCGGTGCCGGTAGCGCTGGTAGAAGCCCTTGGCGTGTGCGTACTGGCCGGTGGTGTACCAGGTCAGCTGCGGGTGACGGATCTCCAGCTGGCGCAGGGCCAGGGTCCCCAGCCCGCAGAACTGCCAGTCAGGCGAGAAGCTGATCTTCAGGAGGAGGCCGACGCCGCACGGCTCGCACACCTCGTACCGGATATGGCCGAGCGCATGTTCGCCAGGGGCGACGATCGAGAACTCATAGAACGAGGTCTGGGCGTCGCGGGGCGGGCTGAGGCGGCTGGGCTGGGCGCTCGCATGCGTGATCGCTTGTGATCTGGCGGTGACGGCCGCGGCATACAGGCTCCAGCCCAGATCGGTATCGAGGTCGGCGACGGTGATCTGCGACCAGCCCGGCACCTCGAGGGTCTGGCTGTCCAACAGCGACGCCAGGCGACTCCTCCATGCCTGGGCGAACGCGGCCACTCCCCGGTGCTCGCTGTCTTGCTCGGCGAGCGTCTGCTGGTAGGCCTCGCGGACGATGGCCTGCATCGCTCCTCGCCGTACCCGCCGTTCCACATCATCGTCTCGCACGGCGGCTGCGTTCTGCGCCCAGGCGATCAGCCCACGCAGTCCGCCCGGCCGCCTGCGCGCTTTTGCCGGCCACGACGCGGGCAATGGATCCCACAGTATCCGCACCACGCAGCAAGTGTCCGCGACCGAGGTGGAATCCGGAAGGCCGAGGCTCAGGCCCGCCGTCCGATGACCCTGCCGCACTGAATTTCAGAACGCTTCAGCCTGACCCTTGGTGCGGCGCGGCCTGGGCGGCGGCTGACGCGGACGTGGCAGGCGCGGGCGATGCCGGCCCAGAAGGTCGCCTCCGGGCGCGGCGCCCGCACCGCCTCACGCAACGCCGCCTCGGAGCACACACGCCGTGGCGAGTGCGACCCATTCGACGGCGGAGCAGACCCCGCCTCCCCGCGGCCGGCGGCACCGGATCGAGCCCGGCGCGTTCGACCAACCCGCCCTGTTCTTGAAAGGACAACCCCTCTGTCATGCCTGATCATCTGTCGGAGAACTGCTGCGTCGAACCGTGCCCCATCTGCGGCGCAGCGGCCTCCGAAAAATGCCGCGACGCCCTCCACGGCGACCTGGACGACGAGGTCGAGCCGCGCGACACCGGCGACGTCGTCGACGGCTTCGGCACCGTCGTCTCCGACGCCGAGACCGAGGCCCCGCCGTGGTGACGATGGCTCCCCGTAAGCGGCCCGCCAGCCGGGCGGAGAAGCCCCGCCGGATGGAGCTGCTGCAGCAGCTCCTCACCGAAGGCGTCACCAGAACCTACGTGCTGGCCGCCCGCCTGCAAGTGGACGAACGCACCATCCAGCGCTACCTCAAAGAGCAGGAAGGCGGTGCTGACCGGCGGATCGTCTTCTACACGGAGCTGCCGCCGCGGATTCTGCAGCACATGCGGTGCTACCCGCAGACGTGGTTTTCCGCGCGGGACCTGTGCCGCGTCCTGAGCCAGCCCCGCTCCTACAACAGCCGTATGGGGCACCGCGCCCTCCAGGTTCTGCAGCGAGAGGGCCTGGTGCGTGCGCGGCGGGAGCAGCGCGACCCCTCCAGCCGCAGGATGTGCACCCGCTACCAGATCACCGAGGCGGGTCTGCGGCGAGCGAAGGGGGAGGCGAGCAGGCAGTGACGCCGCTCACCCCGATCGCCCTCCTCGCGGCGCGCGTCACCGCCTACGAGGAACTGGCGCAACGCGGCGCGACCGAGCATGAGCAGCGGCGCGCCACCGAGCTGGCCGACGCGCTGCGCCGGCGGCTCCTCAGCGAACGGGCCGGCGAACCGTTCGACTGGGCGGTGCTGTCCATCCCCGGCACCGGCGGCCAGGGCAAAGCCCGGTTCGAGGCGATGCTCGCGATCACCCGCGCGTACGGCTGCACCCGGGCGGCCTACCCGCCCGGCATGTCCCCGCGCGACCCGTCCGGCGGGTACGAGCTGCAGTTCGGCGGCCCTACGTCGCTGGTGCAGCAGGTCGCCGAGGTGTTGCCCGGCTTTTTGGAGGAGATCGAGGACGCCGCGAAGAGCGCCACCCGGGCCTACGGGCGATACCTCAAGACGCTGCCGGACGACGACCATGACCCGCGGTGGCGGATCGGCATGAGCCGCAGGTTCCGCCGCGAGTACATGACGACCTACGGCCGGCACCTCGGCTACCGCATCCTCACCGGCGACCGTGACCGCCCGACGCCGCTCGACGCGGACCCGTGGGCGGCACATGCGCAGGCGACGCTCGCCGCGTCCCGCTCCGACCTGCGGGGGTGCCTGCCTACCGCGCACGGCTACATCCCGGTGACCCGCCAGGGCCGCCGGCAGATCCACGCACCCGACTACACCCCGCCCACCTTGAAGGAAAGCACCTGACGCAAGACAACCTCATCCGGCCCGTCCGATAAGCACCGCCGCCCGCGGGGCCCGTCGGCCGCTACCGCATCCCGGGTGAGGAACGAACCGGAAGGAGACACCGATGATCGACCCCGAGGCCGCGCTGGAGTGGCTGATCGACCCTGTGGAGGTCATCCCCGGCGGCCGATACCCCGGCCTGCCGCCAGAGCTCGACGCGTGGCACTGCCACGTCAGGGAGTCCGGGCACATCTTGCCGGTGCTGCCCTGCGACCTGGAAGACACCGGCGAGCCGCTGAAGAACCTGTTCAGGCTGCCCGTCCGCACGGTGCTGCGCGCCGGATGGCACCGCCGGCCGGACGGCGTGATCGTGGTCGGCCTGACCTCGGCACAGATGGGCCGCGCCGCCGACGACGACTACGAGTACGGTGACCTCTCCGACGGCGACGACGACGGCGACCGCTGGGACGAACACGACGACCTTTGACGTCCTCCTCCGCCTGCAGGCCAGGGATCCCCCCGCCCGTGAAGGGACATCGGACTGCTCATCTGACCCTCAATGAGGAATGCTGATGAACTGGCACGAACGTTTGCGTGACCGGCTGGCCTCGCCTGAGAACGGCCTGCCCTACCAGATGGCTGTCGCCCGCGAAGGCCACCCGTTGTCCTCAGGAAGACAGGTGTACGCCTTGGCGGACGTCTTGGGCGTCGACCCAGGCGATCTGATGGTGGATCTGCGTAAACAGTGCGCAGACGAACAAAGCGTCCAGGAAACGGTGAAACAGCTTGTAGCCGCCGTCGAATCCCGGCTCGAACTCCCTCCTGCGAGCTGAGCGCGAACGCGGGGGCAGGACCCGCCTGCTACGGCCGGGGCCTGTCCCCGCGTTCGGTGGCGAACCAGTCGGTGACCGGAAGGCGAGCCAGTACCGTCTCAGGCCGTGCTCGCCCCGCTTCGCCGAATGGGCCTGGCAGGGTTCGATCAGAGTGATCGTGAACTGGATGAGGGGATGGTCCGGCTGCGCGAGCGGGCCGATGAGGATGCTGGCCGGCACGCGTGCCCGGCACAACGACGACAGAGGAGACGATGGCGAACACCGACCGCAAGGGCCAACTCGTCGCGGCGCGCACCTATACGGGTACGGTGCACGCCGCGCCCCTGGACACCAGATCCATTCAGCCGGGCCTGGCCCCCTGGAAGGCCGTGTGTCCCGTTGAAACGAACCTCACGCGAACCACCCAGCCGGTGACGTGCCGTCGCTGCTTGATCTGGCTTGCCAAGCGAGGACGAAAGATCGGAGACATCATCGAGTAACCCGGTTTCCCTTCCCCTTCGCCGGCCCTCTACCAGGTCACCTGGTCCGCCCCTGATGACCTGCGGTCCCTGCCAGGCCGGCGAAACCACCAGCGGGCCGGCCTGGCTGCGCAGAAGCGGAACGCCTTAGGGGAGCAGCAACTCGTTCAGGCTGTGGCTGCCCCACGACGGGACCTCTCCTGCGTCGCCGCCCATGGCGGCCAGCGCGATCATGCGTTTGACGTCCACGATGGTCACCGTTGTATGGCCGGTACGCACGAGACCGTCCGACCTCCACTGCTGCAGGATGCGGGCCACCGAGGCGGGGCTGGCGCCGATCCAGCCTGCGAGGTCCGGCTGCGACAGCGGGACGGCGAGGGCGGCACCTGATCGACCACGCCGTTGTTCGCCGTAACGGTAGAGCAGGCTGACGAGCAGGAACGCCAGCCGAGACTCGACGCTGTGGCGACTGACGGCGTGCATCCGGGCGGTGATGTGGGACTGCACACTGAGCCGGTGAATGAGATGCTCCCTGATGCTCGGCAGTTTATGGAGGATCTCTCGTATTTCTTCGCGGGGGATCTCCACGATGCGGCCTCGCCTCAGGACGACCCCGATCGTTTCGGTCTTTCCCAGCCATATCGGGCCGACGGGATCAACGGTGTGCAGGGCGCTCAGGAGATCACCGGGCCCGGCGATGTCCAAGACCACGCGTGAGGCGCTGGAGTTCCCCATCTGCAGCCGGGCCCAGCAATTCGAGCGCAGTATCGTGAAATTGGGCTGCTGGCCGGAGAGGATGACATCGCCCCGGTAGACGGTTCTGGGAAGGCCGCGGCGCAGGAGCAGGCGCCGCTCCAGCGGGGTGAGCCCCGCCCAGAAGGTGATCTGGCCGGCGGGCCGAAGGCGTGGCGTCACCGCTCACACCTGCGAAAACCCGTACAGGGCGAGGAGGATCGCCGGGATGGCGCCGAGGACGACGGCGAAGGCCAGCAGGATGGCGACGGTCCTCTTGGGCGCTGCGGCGGAGAGTTTGACGGCGGCGTAGCCGATGATCCCGAGGATGGCCACGGTGACCGCCCCGCCCACGATGATAACGGAGACGTCTTTCATTCGAATGAAACCTCTTTCGCCTTTCGCCGAGCGCTTTGTCGTGATTGCGGCGTGGTAAGGACCGCAGGAAGACGATAGCCCCAGGGGTCGCCGTAGGCTCCCGATCCGTAAATCCGCCGTGAATAAACGCCATTTTCATGCTCTGACATGCGAAAACGCTGTGCGCCGCCGCGTGGAACAATGTCGGATAAGGCGATTTCCGGAAGGGGAAAGCTCATCCCCGGGGTGCAGAAAACCTCATCCCATCCGGACAATCCAGGTATTTTGGACATGGCGATGCAATATCCTTGCCGTGCTGGGCCTTGAGCCTCTTCGCCGAGCGCGACGGGAGTCAGCACCGGGAGGCGGAGCAGGGGGTGGTAGCCCGGCCCCGCCTCCCACCACGCGATGTCCCACAAGGGGGTGTGCGCGTCATCCAACGGACGGTCCGGCCGACCTGAGCTGATCAACGTGAGACCGATGTCCAGCTAACCGGCGACGATCGAGCCGATCACCGCCGTCATGCCGCTGAGAGCCTCGGCGTGCGCGGCGGTGCGATGAAGGTCGTCGCCGCTGAACCGACGGGGCGCACGCCCGCGGGCCGCGACGTTCCGTTCCCGGGAACTCGCCCCCCGCGCCGGTGCCGGCCGGGCCGCGCCTGAAGACCACCACTGCGGGGTTGTCGGAAACGGCCTGAGGAGACACTGTGATGCGTGTGTTCGCCCATCTCGGCTGCCCGTCCTGCTCGGCTCCGGCCGGCCACGATTGCCGTCGCCGTGACGGCCGCCCTCGACTGCCGCACCTTCACCGCGCCACCCTGGCCCTGGCAATCACCGTCCTGGGGTGGATTGCCGAGCGCTTCGTCACCGCCGATGTCGCCGGTAACCTACGCCTGCTGATCGAGACCGAACACACCCTCGGCCCGCACCGCGGCGCCCGCCGCCTCAGCGCTGCCCCCGGCTTCGGCGGCGAGCACAGCCCCGCGGACACCGCCCGGCGTCCGGCACCCGAGTGGGAACGCGAGATGCTTCTCCTGGCAGCGCGCCTGCAACTCAGCGTCCATGACATCCTGGTCCTCCTCAACGGCCGCAGCCTCACCGTGACCGAGGAGCGCGAGCAAGCAGGAGCCTTCTACGACACCTTGAGTCATCTGCAGCGCGCCATGGACCTGCTCCCGGTAAGCGAGCACGCTCCCATCGGGCCGCCCTCCCTGCACGACCTGCAGCGCCGCCAGGAACGCACCCTCAACAAACAGTTGATCGCCCGCGTCCACCGGCGCGCAGCCCTCCCCCAGCGCCGGCCGGATCAGCGCCTGCCGCCCGCGCGCTGGCAGATCACCCGCTATGACCGCAACGGCTGCTTCAAGGCCCGGCTCGACGACGACCATGGGTTGCTCGGCCCCCTCTACGGTGGCTGGGCGGCCGTACCCGAAGCCGCCGCCGAACTGCTGTCGGCCTGGAGCGTGCCCGCCCGCCGCCCCGTCGAGATCACCTGGCGGTGCGCCACCCCACTGCCCCCCGACCGCCTGCTGCCCTATGGCGGCTGCCTGCTCGGCCACTGCGGCACCGACGACACCCCCCACTACGGCACCCGCCAGGCGATCGGCGCGCTATGGCGCGACCATCTCGACCAGTACCAGGCCCGCTTCGCCGCCTCCATGCGCCAGGTGCAGCAGACCTGGCCCGGCCAGGCCGGCGTGGATGACGTCCTGCGGCAGCGCACCGCCGAGCTCAACGCCTCCCACCCTCCCGCACCCGACATCCGCCGGCTATTGGAGCCCGCCTACGATCACCGCAACGAGATCGGCCCCACCTCCACCGCCTCTGTAGGGCTGGGCCTCACCACTACCTGCGGGTGGATCGACCCGGTCGCCGTCGCCCGCGTGGGCCAGCAGGTCTGGAACGACTTCGCCGACCATCGCCCCGACACTGTCCCGGCCATGCTCACCGCCCTGCTGGACACCTCGGTGGAGGAGGCCCTGCGGATCTGGAGCCTGGACGAGGATCCGATCCGTGTCGAGCGCATCCCCGGGCCCGCCGGGCCGCTCTACACGCTGGGCGCCAACGGAGCCCACCGGCTGACCGCCGCCCGCCTGGCCGCCCTGCCGGGCATCTGGGCGACCATCGACCAGCCCGCGCTCCCGCTGCGGATACAGCCGTGCCAGACGGGCCACTACGAAGATGACGTCGCCCGCCGAGTCCTCACCTGCTGGCGCGGCCTTCTGAGCCGTGGCCTGGTCACCGGCCACCTCGATGAAAACCCCGGTCTGCCCGCGGTAAGCACCCTGCATCTGGACGATGCCGCCGCGATCTGGCTGCTGGCCGCTCCCGACCAGGCCATCGCCTGGGCCGCCACCTACGACCATGCCTATCCCGGGGCACTGGCCGCTCTTGGCATCCTCCCTGAGGTCTATGCCGACGAGCACGCCTGGATCACCTGGCTGGCCGCCACGGCGTAGGACAAGTGCCCGCAAACACCGATGGCATGACCCTCCACGCCGATGCGGCACAACACGACGCACCAGCGCACTCGCCCATCAGGGCGACGCCGCAGCCTTCGGTGACGCGAGCGAGATTCTGGGGCCGGGGATGACCGCACGAGCCGGACTCTTTGTCGCCGACGAGCGCACCCTGGGACCGATGATCAGGCTCGTGTCGATACTCGTACCGGCCGACGACGTGGCCGCACCTCTACCGGATTCACGGTCTGACCGAGCCACAGCGAATCCGCCCGAAGGGACGCTGCCGGTCGTCGACGCGTGGAAGAACCACAGCCCGCGGGGGCGGGGCTTCGCGAGAACCCGGCCCGTATGACCGCCGGACGGGCGGTGAGGGCCGGCAGGGCGGCTTCCCTGCGCCGCTCCTGCCGGCCCCTTCCCTCACGCCGTTTCCGGGCGCAACCGATGGGGTGTGGGCCGCGGCACGGAAAGACCGGGAACCGCCATCACAGCGGAACGATCATGGTACTTCATCAGCCGCACCGCGCCGACCGGCGCACAAACGGACCGGATGGGACCGCGCGCTCCACCCCCGCCGCATCCATGACGCCTGCGCTCGGCGGCATGTCCTCGACAATGGCTCCATGGGAAAGCACGACCTCGGATCCGTGGCCGAAGAGTGGTTCGACCGCTACCTTTCCGAACGCGGCTACAGCGCCGACATCCCCGATGACTCCAACCGGAAGAACCCGGACAGGCTCATCACCGTGCCTGACGGCCGCCAGGTCGTGTGCGAGGTCAAATCGTTCGCGACTTTCGGGCTCCTCAAGGAGGCCCGCTTCAGGGAGGGCAGCGGCGGGATCCGCGTCAGCCAGCCGATGTCCCGCAGCCAAAAGGAGGCACTTCAGCCGATCCGCGACAAGATCAAAGAGGCGGCCAAGCAGCTCAAGCGGTACAAGGGCGACGGTGTGCCGCTCATGGTGATATTGGCCAACCCGATGAACTGCCCGGTCCCCTTCGACGAAAGCAGCGTCATCGCCGCGATGTACGGCGACATCGACGCGGTCTTCGAGGTCACCGAGCCAGGCGCCGAGCATGAGGACACCTCCTGGCTGCAGGCCAGCCGCAACGGCAAACTCACCAGCGACCACCACTACATCAGCGCCGTCGCCCTCGTGCGTGAACGGCCGCACAGCGCCGCCTGGGCAACGGCGTGGTTCGACGAGAACCGGCCGCGGTTCGGCCGGATCCAGGACATGATCGCCGCCTACCTCGAAGTGGCCGAGACCGACAGCGTGCCGCAGGGCAGCGAGGTGTTCCTCACCGTCATCGAGACCATCGGCGAAGAGGCCGTGCGTCTGCCTCGCGACCTGTTCAACGGCCCCCTCGATCTGCGCTACGGCCCGGCACCCGACGGGACCGGCCTCACACTCTTGAGCGATGCCCAGTAAGAGCTCCTGGCCGAAAGCGGCTGAAACGCAGCCGTGACCGCCAGGCCCAGGCGCAGTCGGCGGATACGACAGCGAAGGTGTCTCGGAAGGCGGCGCCCGGGTGGGCCCACCGCACGGCGACCGTACCGACGAAATTCCAGGCATTGGCGAAGCCGCTCGCGACCGGTGCGGTGGATAAGGCCGACATGGCCGGTGAAGGTTGCCTGACCGCCCGATCGCCTTTTACGCTGTGGTCGTCAGTCCTCATCGCCCCTTCGAGGGTGCGCAGCCCCGCCGCTGAGACAGCGCGGCGGCCGCTTCATCCCCCTTTTCGAGGGGTCGTCACCTATGTGACAGCAACCGCGGATGTGAGGACACCTGTGTACCGGTCAACGTTGTGGCGTCGCGACATCACGGAAACGCTTTTCCCGCCGGAGGCTCGCGCGGGTGTCCTCACCGCGGTGGCCAGTGGGGTGCCGCTGAGCGAGGCGATGAAAAAGCACGGCCTGCACGACGAGCTCGCCTATGGCCGCGCCCGCTGGGACGCAGAGTGGCGGGCGGCGCTGTACGACGCGCAGATGATCGGCCGCGACCCGTCCCTGAAACACGGCAAGGCGTGGACCTACGCCCACCACCGTTGCCGGTGCCCGGAGTGCCGGGCCACACAGCCCGGCTGCAAAGGGGCCGACGTCCGGGAGCTACCGAACGCTGCATGAGATGGCCCGCCCTGAGGTGGAGATCCTCGCCGAGAGAGGTCATGAGGAGCCGGTGGAGCAGTTCATCATGGCCGATGCCACCCGCCGACCCGTTGACGCTCGCACTTCAGGCGAACGGTTATGGCCCCGTCAGGCGGTAGAGGTATCGTTCCGCGCCTAGCGAGGTGTTCCCTTCGCCGACTACGAGTTCTCCTGACCCAAGCCTCCCGTTTCGGCATCTGTAGCCGGACCTGGGCCGCACAGGAGAACGCCGAACGGCCCCGTCACGCCAGGCGGAGAGCGGAGACCGCGGGTCAGACATCCCTGGATGTGGAATGTCAAGCCGCAAGGTCCTGTTGCCGAT
>NZ_JBEZNH010000102.1:0-10869 GCF_040653115.1 Streptosporangium sp. NPDC048047
GCCGCTTCGCGGCTGCGTTCCTCAGTCCAGACACCGGCGCCCCCTCGCGGGTCCATGTACAGGGATGGGATGGGCGGTGACGGGAAATCCGGCTGTTCATGTGTTGGGCCTGCCGTAATCGGGCAAGGGCGGAGAGTCCAACCTCAATTCGGACAAGGAGTTGCAATGCTCACAATGACCGATAACGCCGCACAGGTGATCCGGAATCTCAGCTCCCAGGTAGGAGAGTCGACGGACACCGGGGTCCGCATCTCCTCGCAGAGCGACGGCACGGACTCTCTGCTGCTGTCGATCGTGGAAGGGCCGCAGTCCGAGGACAAGGTGGTCGAGACGGGCGGAGCGCGCGTCTTCCTGGACCCCAAGGCGGCGGACCTGCTCGACGACAAGTCCCTGGACGCCGACGTCGACGAGGGTGGAGGGGTGGCCTTCACGGTCACCGAGCAGATTCCCCGGCAGGCGTGACGGCCTTCCGGGAAAAGCGGGCCCCGGCCTCGGATGAGGCCGGGGCCCGCGTGTCGTCTCAGGCGCCCTGACGGGCGCTCCCGGCGGTGTTCCCACCGGGTCCTCCCCGGCGACGCCCCGCCGCGCCGCCGGCGCCCTACTGGCGGGCGCTGGCCAGCGCCAGCGGGTCGGACGGAGCCTCGGCCTTGGCCTTCTCCATCCGCTCGCCGAGTTCCTGGAGCCTGTTGCGCCCCAGGGCCTCACGGACCTGGGGGAACCAGTCCTCTTCCTCCTCCTTGACGTGGTGGCGCACGTTCTCGATGAGAACGGTCACCTTGGCGTCGAACCGCTCGTCCTTGGGGTCCATCCCCTTCAGCTCCGACAGCAGCCAGGCCACGACGTGGTGCTCCTCCACGCTCTCGAGGACGTGGTCGGAGGTGTCGGGCACCTCGGCGCGCGCCTCCGGGTAGAAGATCGCCTCCTCGATGTAGGCGTGCCGGCACAGCTCCTGGGAGATCTTCTCGACGATCTCCTGCTTCTTCTTGTAAGCGGTCTCGCCCGCCTGCTCGAACTCCTTGAACAGCTTCTCGACCATCTTGTGGTCGTCCTTCAGCAGCACGATGGCGTCCATGGCCTATCTCCTTCGGGTACGGGGTCCACGGGGGACCCGCCTGTTCAGGGGGGACGTCTTCTCGGGGTCTCTCAGGGGTTCAGGAGGACCTTGATGGCTCCGTCCTGCTTCTTCTGGAAGATCTCGTAGCCGTGCGGGGCCTCCGCCAGCGGCAGCCGGTGCGTCGCCAGGTCCATGACGCCCAGCGGGTCGGAGTCGTCGGCCACCAGCGGCATCAGGTCGTCGATCCAGCGCTTGACGTGCGCCTGACCCATGCGCAAGGTGATGCCCTTGTCGAACATCTTCAGCATCGGCAGCGGGTCGGCCGCGCCGCCGTAGACGCCGGAGATCGAGATCGTGCCGCCGCGCCGTACCGTGTCGATGGCCTGGTACAGGACGGCCAGCCGGTCCACGCCGGCGTTGGTCATCAGCGGTGCGGCGATCGCGTCGGGCAGGAGCCCGGTGACGGTCTGGGCCACCTTGGCGACCGGGGAGCCGTGCGCCTCCATGCCGACCGCGTCGATGACGGAGTCGGTGCCCCGGCCGCCGGTCAGCTCGCGGACCGCCTCCGGCACGTCCGGGGTCGCGGAGGAGTCCAGGATCTCCACGCCGTGCCGGCGCGCCATCTCCAGCCGCTCGGGTACGGCGTCGATGCCGATCACGCGGTAGCCCAGGTGCTTGGCGATCCGGGCGGACATCTGCCCGATCGGGCCCAGACCGAAGACCGTGACGCTGCCGCCGTCGGGGACGCAGGCGTAGTCCACGGCCTGCCAGGAGGTGGGCAGGACGTCGGAGAGGTAGACGAACCGCTCGTCCGGCGGCCCGTCGGGCACCTTGATCGGCCCGAAGTGCGCCTGCGGGACCCGGAGGTACTCGGCCTGCCCGCCGGGGACCTGGCCGTACAGCTTGGTGTAGCCGAGCAGCGCGGCCCCGGTGCCGTACTCGCGCACCTGCGTGGTCTCGCACTGGGCGTACAGCTTCATGTCGCACATGTGGCAGCGGCCGCAGGAGATGTTGAACGGGACGACGACCCGGTCACCCGGTTTGATGTGCGTGACCTCCGCACCGACCTCCTCCACGATGCCCATCGGCTCGTGCCCGAGGACGTCCCCCTGCCCGAGGAACGGTCCCAGCACCTCGTAAAGGTGGAGGTCGGAACCGCAGATCGCGGTCGTGGTGACCTTGATGATCGCGTCGGTGGGTTCCTTGATCAACGGGTCCGGAACGTCCTCGACACGTACGTCTCGCTTGCCGTGCCAGGTAAGGGCCTTCATCGCTCTCCTCCTATCGGGACGCCGGACGGCGTGTCACACGTCCACGCCTGAGCTGCGACGACGTCCCTCTTACCCCCTGAGTCGCCCTCAAACGAGGAACCCCGGAGGAGGCGTCACCGGTTGGCCCGGGAGGAAGGCCGCCGACAGGAATGCGATCCGCCTGTTCATTTTGGTTTTCCTTTATTGCCTTTTCTGTTCCCACTTATTGCGAAATGCAGTGCGGGGAGTAATTCGCGCGGCCGATCAGCGCTCCCCCGCGAGAAGGACGCCCCGGTGGACCGGCGGCGGCCACCATGAGATCGAGATCGACACCGCCTGCGGCGGCTCTCCCCCGTACGCAGGCGTCATGTGGGCGGGATCGGCGCACCACCGGCTCCGGCGGCCGGCGTGAACCGCCGCCACATGCGTTCTCATCACCCGGAACGACGTCCGAAAGGAAACCGAGGAACGTGAAGAAGACCAAGAAGGCTCTGCTCGCGGCGACGGCGACGGCGGCTCTGTCCACCCTGGCGCTGGTGCCGACGGCTCCCGCCAGCGCCGCGGTCTACACGGTCGAGGTCCAGCTCCAGACCGTCAGCAGCGTCAAGGAATCGGCGGGCGTCCACTTCACCTGCCCCGTCAACCAGGTCATGACCGGCCGTGCGCACTCCGGAGACGAGAACGCCTACACGAAGTACTCCTGCAGCCGGATCCTCATCAACGGCGAACAGGTGACGGTGGAGTCCCGAGGCTGGAGCCCCAGCCAGAAGGAGAGCAGCTCGTTCTACGAGACCTCCGACAACCGGGTCATCACCGGCCGGTGGCACAGCGGAGACGAGAACGGCTACACGAACTACGAGTCGGGCGCGCTGTGGTGGCAGGGCAGGCAGCTGAGGCTCGTCTCCGGGCCGTGGAGCTCGAATCTGCGTGAGAGCAGCCACTCCGTGTCGGCGAGCCCCTACCACGTCATGACCGGCCGGAGGCACTCCGGAGACGAGAACGGCTACACGAACTACCGGTTCGCTTCGGTCACGGTCGACGGCTGAGCTCCCGTACCTCCACTCACCGGGCATCGCCCCGGGCGATGGCCCCTGCCGCTGCTGGGGCCATCGCCCGGGGCGGCTGCCGGGAAGCCATGACACGGCCGAGCGTGGCATCCCCGCTCACACCGCCGGAAGAGCCGGTGGCCTGCGTGCCCCGTGCGGCGGGAGCCCGGGAATCCGCAGGGCTCACCGCGCGGATTCCCGGGTGGAGGTCTTCTCACCAGTTGGCGGGCAGGCCCGGCGCGGTGGCGGGCAGGGCGTGACCCGGCGGGTGGATGACGTAGACGATGCCGCCGCTGCTGGAGCTGCGCTGCCACACGTTCTCGAAGTCACCCCGCGGATAGACGTGGCGCACCGCGTCGTCGCTCGGTGAGGCGGGATCGTTGGCGATCACGTCGCCGGCGGAGGTGAACCCGACGATCACCATGATGTGGCCGTCGGTGCCGTAGCCGGCGCCGGGCAGCTCGTTCTCCTTGAACGACTGGGAGGTGATCACCGGAATGCCCGCGGCGATGAAGCGCTCCAGCTCGGTCAGCGACCGCAGCCTGGTGACGAAGCCCTCCATGCCGTACCGCCCGGCATAGGCGGTGTTGAAGGGCCAGTTGCCGGCCCCCTGGTAGGCGTGGTCGTAGGTGTGGCGGGCGGCGTAGTCCACCTCCGGATCGGGGTCGGAAGGATCCACCCAGGAGGTGTCCTCCTCACTGGGCCAGGCGCCCCAGTAACCGAGCACCATCGTGGTGGAGGTCGGACTGCACCACGCCTGGCCGCCGCCGTCCCACTCGGGGTAGTGGCCCGTGTGGACGTTCTGGGAGCGGCGCGGCACGTTCAGCTCGATCCCCCACGCCGGGCCACCCGGGCTGGCCGTCACGCGTTTGCGCTCAGGGACGGCCGAGGCCATCGCGCCCAGACTCCGCACGACGGGGGCCACGGTGGAGCCGGGCGTGCGGTGCAGCGTGACACGCAGCTGGTAGGCGGTGATCGGCCGTCCCGACGCGGCGACGAAGGTGTCGACCGAGACGGTGCCGTCGGCGTCGCCCTGCCCGGAGACCGAGGTGCGGCGGATGTCGCCCTCGCCGTAGGCCCAGCGGCCCATGACATACCACTTGCTCAGCCCGGCGGCGTTGCGTCCGCGCATCTCGATCTGCACCCAGCTCCCGGCCGGGGTGTCGGCCGTCCAGGAGGCGACCAGCTCGGTGGCGGAGAAGCCGACCTGTCGCTCGGGGCCGGTCCAGCGGGCGTACTCCCAGGTACGGGTGCCCAGGGCGTCGGTGTAGGAGGTGGTCCCGGCGGCGGAGGCGAAGGCCAGGGTGTCCCCTGCCCTCACGCCCTCGGCGGCACCCTCGGGGAAGGCGGCTCGCTGGTAGACGACATCGGTCCGGGTGGATGACGGCTTGGTCTCGGCCGCGGCGGGCCCCGCCGCGGAGGCGGTGAGGGTCGCGGCCGACGCGACGGTGGACAGGAAGGCGGAGAGGAACACGGTCAGCACGCGCATGGGCTCACCTTGCCTGAGGGGTTCTCGACTCCGCAGACGCTAAGCCGCCACGCCGCCCCGCGCATCGGGAACTTTACGTATCCAGACCCCGTGAGCCCGCTCGGGGCGCCCCCGAGCCGCGACACGCAGCGTCGCCATGAGTACGACGCCGCGACGCGCGGCATCGCAACCACACAACGCCAGCGTCACCATAAGCCCGCGAACAGATCATCCTCCGGCAGGTCCACCGGGACCAGGGGGCGGGCCAGGTGGTAGTCCTCGGTCGGCCAGACCTCCCGCTCGATGTCGCGTGGGTGCCGCATGAAGCTCTCACCCGGGGTGATCTGGGTGGCGTGCGCCAGCAGCGCCCGGTCTCGCACCGCGAAATAGCCGTCGCAGCGGACGCGCGTGGTGACCTCCGGGGTGGGTGCGGTCTCCGGCCAGCCCTCCAGCAGCGGGCCCATCCCGGAGTCGAGTCCGCGAGCGGTCATCGCCTCGTGCATCGCGGCGAACCAGGCCCGGGACAGCGTCGCCAGGTAGTACAACTTGAGCGGACGCCAGGGGGCACCGGTCCCGGGGTGGCGGGCGGGGTCTCCGGCCGCGTCGAACGCCGCCGCCGTCACCCGGTGGGTCATGACGTGGTCGGGGTGCGGGTAGCCGCCGGTCTCGTCGTAGGTGACGACCACGTGCGGGCGGAACTCGCGGATCTCGGCGGTCAGCGCCCGTACGGCGACATCGAGGGGCTGGGTGGCGAAGCAGCCCTCCGGCAGCGGGTCGCCCTCTGCGGGCAGCCCGGAGTCGGTGAAGCCAAGGAAGTGCTGCCGTACACCGAGGATCTCCCGGGCCCGTTCCATCTCCGCCCGCCGTACGGCCGGCAGGTCGGCGCGCACCTCGGGACGGTCCATCGCCGGGTTGAGCACGGCACCGCGCTCGCCACCGGTACAGGTGACCACCAGGACCTCGGCTCCCTCGGCGGCGTAGCGCGCCAGCGTCGCCGCGCCCTTGCTGGACTCGTCGTCGGGATGGGCGTGCACCGCCATCAGCCTCGGCGGCTCGGCGGAGATCCCCTCCAGGGGGATTCCCTGCTTCATGGTCGTCCTTCCCGGCCTCTCTTGTTAGGTCGATTCAAAATATATACTCGTCATAAAAATGACTCAAGTCTGATTCTGTCTTCGACCCAGCAAAGAGCTCTAAGATGGCGGTATGACGACCCGGCCGATGGGCCTGCGGGAACGCAAGAAGAAGGAGACGCGGCAGCAGATCTCGAACATCGCGACGCGGATGTTCATCGAGCGCGGCTTCGACGAGGTCACGATCGCCGAGATCGCACAGGCGGCCGAGGTGGCGAAGATGACCGTCACCAACTACTTCCCGCGCAAGGAGGACCTGGTCCTCGACCTGCATGACGAGATCGTCGCCCATCCGGCGCGCACGGTGGCCGAACGGGCGTCCGGCGAGTCCGCCCTGGCCGCGCTACGCCGTGACTACTTCGCGGCGCTGGAGCGCCGCGACGCGCTACTAGGCTTCTCCGGTCGCCCGTTCGCCCGTACGGTGACCGGCAGCCCCGCGCTGCTGGCCAGGCTCCGCGAGCTCCACGAGCAGCGCGAGACGGCCCTGGCGGCGGTACTGGCCGGAGAACCCGGCACGGACGGGGCGGATGGGACGACCGGCGACGTCATCGCCCGCATGGTGGCCGGGCAACTCGTCTCGGCCCTCCGGGTGCTGTTCGGTGAGGCGATCCGCCGCACCCTGGACGGCGAGGACGAGGACACCGTCGCCGCGGCCCTGCACACTTCGGCCACCCAGGTCTTCGACCTCCTGGAACCGTCCCTGGGCGCCTACGCCGTCCGCTGAGCCGTCCCTCTCAGAATCCCCCGAGCCGGGCCGGGCCGACGCCGCTCCGGAGCCTCTTCATCTCGTCCCGGGAGACGTCGTAGGCGGCCCCGCAGTACGTGCACTGCATCATGTGTCTCGTCCGCACCGGGAAGATCGGGATGAAGAAGAGGCTGAACTTCGTCACCCGCTTCGCCAGCGCCTGGGCCGCGGTGTTACCGCAGTTGCGGCAGACAAGAGTGATCATGCCGAGCCGCTGGACGACGGTACGAAGACCGAAAATGAACAACATCACCCGCTCCTACCCGTCCCAGCCCGACTTCCACGCCGCACCCACGAGGGGGCGCCGCTGACGGACCCGCTCGGGAACTCCGGTGCCTGGACCCGCGAGGGGGCGCCGGTGTCTGGACCCGCGAGGGAGCGCCGGTGTCTGGACTGAGGAGGGAGCGAGCGCAGCGAGTGAGCGACGAGGGAAGACATCGGGTAAGAGCCCCCGAGCCGCGACGCGCCAGCGTCGCAATGAGCACTACCCCGAGCCGCGACGCGCCAGCGTCGCAATGAACAGGGAGAGGGCGAGGCGGTCGGTGGGTGAGTCCAGGTCCAGGCCGGTCAGGTTCGCTAGGCGGCGCAGCCGGGCGCGCAGCGTCTCGCGGTGCACGCCCGTCGCAGCGGCGGCCGGGTCCCAATGGTGGTTGGCCGCGACCCATGCCCGGGCGGCGGCGATCAGCGTCTCGCCGTCGGCCGCCTCGGTCACGGGCGCGAGCAGCGCGTCCGCGAACCGCTCCGCCTCGGGTGACACCAGCAGCCGGTCCAGCTCCATCGCGGGCGTGTCGGCGTAGCACACCGCCGGCCGGTCGGGGCGGGTCAGCTGGGCGGCCAGTCCGGACTCGCGGATACCGGCCGGGATCCCGTCGAGCGGCTTGGGCGTGGCGATCCCGGCGCGGGCGCCGTCGAGCAGGGATTCCAGCCGTTCCTCAGTGAACCCTGGGATGACGAGCACGACCGTACCGGACCGGCCGTCGCCGGCCGCCCAGCCGCCGGCCGCCACGATCCGTTCGGCGGCGCGGCGGCGGCCGGAGCCGACCAGCGTGACGGCTGCGAACTCCCCGGGCAGCGGCAGGTCCGCCACCGCGGCCACCCGCGCGGCCGAACGGGCGTCGCCCTCGGCCAGCAGCCCGGCGACCGTACGGCGCAGCTCGCGTTCTCCGCCCCGGTCGAGCACGGTGAGCAGGGCGGCGGCGGTGCCGATGATCCCGGCGGCCCACATGGGCCGCTCGCCGACCGCGAGCGCGCCGACGCAGAGCGTGCCGCGCCGGCCGCGGGCCGGGCCCAGCGGAACCGCGGTCACCGGCACCCCGTCCAGCTCGACCTGAAGGATGTGCCGCCCTGATCGGTCGCCCTGGCGGGCCAGATCGGTGAGCGCCTCGGCGGCGGGGCCTGCGCCGGTGGGCGCGCGCAGTGCCACGGCGTGCCCGGCGTCCAGCACGGCGACCCAGCCGTGCAGTTCCCGTGCCAGCCGGTCGGCCACGGCCTGCCGTCCGGCGTATCCGGCCTCGGCGAGCTGCTGCTGCACCTTTCTGGCCTGCTCGGCCTCGCGCCGCGCCTCGGTGGCGTTCAGGTCGGCCACGGCCCGGTCCACCGCGACGAACGGCGTGCGGCTCGGGACTTCGATCAGCGTCAGCCGGTGGCGGCGGGTGGCCTGGACGATCTCGGCGGGGACTTCGGGGAACCAGGGGTCGAGGCCGAAGCCGACGGCTCGGGCCCCGGCTTCGGCGAGCCGGGCCGCCCACCGCTCGGCCGTCGCGGCGGGGTCGGCCTGGTCGCACAACCACATGCCGCTGGTCAGCAGCAGTTCGGCGCCGTCGAGCCAGGGTGTGGGGTCGGGTTGCTCGGACACCGCCACCCAGCGCACCGGCTGGTCGAGCCCTTCGTGGCCCAGAACCACCCGCAGTCCGAGGCGGGCGTTGGCCAGCAGTCGCCGGATCGTCACCGCCATGGCTTTCCACCGCCCTCCGCGCGGCCGCCCCGGCGGCCGCCGGTCAGCGGGGCCGTCGCAGCATCTCCGCGCCGAACAGGTCGGTCCGGCGCCGTGCCAGCTGCGGTTTCACCGCGCACGTCTCCCCCGCGCCGTTCGTGCCCCGCACCGCGCACCGCAGTCTCGTCCAGCCTATCCCCGTGTTCAGCGCCTCCTCGCGGGGCACCGTGACGTGGTCGGGGCCGAAGACGCCACCGGGCGTCACGCCGGCGTTGGCCAGGGCGATCCAGACGTGGGAGTCACCGGCGCGCAAACGGGCGGGGTGGGCGAAGGCGGGTTCGGGGCCGCGCAGTACGGCCGGGTTCAGCGGGACCCGGGTGCCGGGGAAGGGCACCGGATACGGCCAGTCCACCGCGGCGGGCACCGCGAGGACGTCGGCGCCGAGCACCGCGAGCACCCGTGAGGGTTCGAAGGGCTCCAGTTCCTCCCCTGCCAGCAGCCCGAGGGAGCCCCACGGCCGGGTGACGACCGCCGGCGGCTCATCGCCCGGCTCGGCCCAGGCGGCGTGCGCGCCCAGATGGGTGACGTGGCGGCGGGCGGCCTCCCCGCCGGAGGTGACGAGCGTGACCGCGTACCGGACCGGGCCCCGCGGGCCGTCCGCGCCGCCCGGGTCGTCCGCGCCGCCATCGCGGCCCACGCCGTCCGGCCTCTCCGGACCACCCGGGCCGTCCGCGATCTCCGTCCCGCGAGCGATCTCCGCGCCCCTCTCGTCGTCGCCGGGTACGGCCAGCGCGGTCACCGCTTCGCAGCGGTGCCGTTCGCACCAGGCGCGCAGTTCCTCCAGCGCGGTCCGGGCCCGGTCCGGGTCGGGGACGCCACCGGTCAGGTGGAAGGCGGGCAGCACGGCGAGGTCGGTGCCCTCGGGCGGAGCGGGCAGATCACCGGCGGGCCCGGCCAGCACGGCGACGCCCACCGTCCGCCCCTCTCCGGCCCCGGTCGTGTCCCCGGCCTCGAATACGGCCCCAATCCCGGTCTCGGACACGGTCCCGGCTTCGGACACTGTCCCGATCCCCGATCCGGTCTCGGCTGAAGACGCCCCGCCGGGCGAAAACGCCCCGCCGGACGAGGGCATGCCGCCGGGTGGCGTGGTCAGCGCCTCGCGGTCGGCGCGCGGCCAGACGGTCGAGCGGGCCAGTGGGCCGTACTCCGCTGGCCGCCGGGCGGCCAGCCGCTGGTGGCGCGCGGCGGCCGCGGCGTCGAGGTCCAGGGTGGCGACGACGAATCCGGAGCCGTCGTCCAGGGCGGCGGCGACGGCCCCGGTGTGGTCGAGCACGCAGCTTCCGCCGCTGAACTGGAAGGAGTTGCCGGCGAGGGTCTCGGCTCCGGCCTGGTCGGCCGCGACCAGCGGCAGGCCGTTCTCCCAGGCTCGCAGTCGCCAGGTGGCGCTGGGGCCGGGCTCGGCCACCCAGGCGGTGGGCAGCGCGATCCAGTCGGCGCCGTGTAGCGCGGCGTACCGGGCCGGCTCGGGGTAGTCGGCGTCGGCGCAGATCAACGGGGTGACACGGCCCGCGGGGGTGTCCCACACCGGTGGCGGCAGGTGACCGTCGACCGCCCACAGAGGGTCGGCGACGAACGCCTGGGTCTTGCGGTAGGAGCCGGCCGGCCCGTCGGGGCCGATGAGCACGCACGTGTTGTGCAGGGTGCCCAGATCGGGGTCGAGTTCGGGCATGCCGAGCACCAGCCAGGCCCCGGTGGTACGGCACAGCCGGGTGAGCCGCCGCACGGACGGCCCGTCCACCGGCTCGGCGAAGGGCCGCACATGCTCCTCGGAGGACCACAGGTAGCCGGTCAGGGCCATCTCGGGGGTCACGACCACCCTCGCGCCGGCCGCGGCGGCCGCGGCGGTGAGGTCCTCGATCGCCTCCAGGTTGGCGGCGACGTCGCCGTGCGCCGACCGGAGCTGAACGGCCCCGAGGGTGACTGTGTTCATTGCGACGCTGGCGCGTCGCGGCTCGGGGGCTCTTACCCGATGTCTTCCCTCGTCGTTCACTCGCTGCGCTCCCTGTTCATGGCGACGCTGCGCGTCGCAGCGCGGGGCTCTTGACCCGATGTCTTCCCTCGTCGTTCGCTCGCTTCGCTCCCTGTTCATGGCGACGCTGCGCGTCGCAGCGCGGGGCTCTTGACCCGGTGTCTTCCCTCGTCACTCCGCCGCTCCGCGGCTGCGTTCCTCAGTCCAGACACCG
>NZ_JBEZNH010000103.1:0-9536 GCF_040653115.1 Streptosporangium sp. NPDC048047
GGCGACTGGTTCAACCGGCTGCTGTGGGACTGCGCGCAGGGCAACGGCTTCGGCGTAGCGGTGTGCAGGGTCGCCTCTCGGCGAAAAGCACAACGCGGCTCCAGCCGAACGGTAGTCCGCGAAGGCGATAAATGAGGCCCGGGGACACTGGACACACCGGCTACGGGGAGTAGAACCATCGCCCGCCTGCGCGCATTCCCGCCGGGAGGGATTCCTCGCGGTGCGCCGGGGCCCGCCATCACCCCGGCCCGCGCCACGGATCCTCTTCGCCGATCACCCGGTGGAGGTCAACGGCCGCCGTTTCTCCCGCCGGAGGCGGAGGGGGCGGGTGGCTGCTCGTCGGTCCAGCCGTTCTCCTCGTAGGCGGTGACGGCGCCGACCCGGACGGTCCGCCCGTCCGCGAGCCTGCCGTCGAATCTCTCCTCCCCGCCGAGGGGCCGCCCGCTTCCCGGCTCGACCACGAAGAGCAGGTCGCGCCCGCCGTCCTCGCTGCGGTAGCCGACCGCCTGCCCGGTACGGCCCAGCGGGTCGGTGACCTCCCCCGCCGAGCGCATGCCGGGCAGCGCGGCGAGGATCTCGTAGGCGGCGGCCCGCACCTCCGGCGTGACCGGCAGCCGCACGATGAGGTCCACGCAGCTCCTCTGCAGGACCCGCTCCATCCGCAGGTCCGGGGCTCCGCCGTTGCCGTTCACCAGCTCCCGGGTGATGCGCTCCTCCAGGTAGGCCCGCAGCCTCCCCGCCTCGTCCGGGACCTCCGACAGCTCGTCCCAGGTGAGCATCCTCGTGAGCAGGGTCCCGCCCTTCCCCTCCTGCACGTCGGGCAACGAGGTCGTCACCGGCGTGCCGGGCGAGGAGCGCAGGCTCTCGTTCGAGAGGACGTAGCCCTTGTCCCGGGTGCCCTGCGGATACCGCCAGGTACGGGGAGAGCCGGCCGCGCGCCAGGCCGCCTCGTCATCGGGGGTGGCCGGCTGGGTGCCGAGGTCCTGGTGAACCCGTACGCTCCGCCCGCCGGGCCGCCGCGCCAGCCATGTCTCGTCGGAGACGCGGTGCCGGAGGAGGTAGCGGCCGGTCGGATCGACGACCGGCAGGTCGGTGACCGTCCGGACACGCCAGTAGGCGCCGCCGGAGGGTTCCTTCGCCGCTCCGGTCACCGTGGCGGACGCCGCGGCGAGCAGGATCCGCCGGGCGTCCGGCTGCCCGGCCCGCGCCGTGGCGGACGTGCCCGCGCCGGGTGAGAGGCGCACCGGGTCACTACCCGGGACGGCCACGGTGACCGCCAGGGCGGCCGTGGCCGCCGCGACCAGCCCGCCACCCGCGATCGCCCACGGCCGTGGCCGCACCCCCGACCGGCGCCACCGGCCGGTCCGCTCCCCGGTGCCGGGCCGCCGGTCACCGCGCCCGGCACCCGGGCCGGCACCGGCCCCGGACCCGGCTTCGACGGAACCCGTGCCCTCCGCGGCGGAGCCGGAGCCCGCGACGATCGATGCCAGCAGCGCCCGCGCCCCCGCGGCGGACGCCTGCCCGGCCAGCTCGCCATCCCGGACCCGGGCCAGCCGGGCCACCATCTCCTCGGTGTCGTTCACAGCGACCCTCCAGTCGGAATCCGCGTTGACCTGCTCATCAGGGGTGTTTCGGCGTCCGCCGCGGCCAGCGCGCGGGAGAGGCGCCTGCGTGCCCGGTGGATCCGGATGCGCGCGGCGTTGCGGGAGCAGCTCAGGACGCGGGAGATCTCCCCCGCGTCCAGCCCCTCCCAGGCGACCAGCGACAGCAGCTCCCGGTCGTCGTCGGACAGTGCGCGGAACACCCGGCCCACCGCGTCCAGGCCGGCGTGTCCGGCGGGCGGCGCGGTGCGGGCGTAGAGGTCGGCGATGTCCTCGCGCAGCTCCACCTGGCCGGCGTGACGGCGCATGTTCCCCCGGCGCTGGTTCGCCAGGACGTTACGGGCCACGCCGTACAGCCAGAGCCTCGCCTGGTCGCCCGGGGGCAGGTCGTCGATCCGGCGCCAGGCGATCTCGAACGTCTCTGCCACGACGTCCAGCGCGTCCTCGGGGGAGTCGCAGCGACGCGTCGCGTAGCCGAGGATGCGTTCGTAGGCGTCGAGATACGCCTCCTCGAAACGACGTCTCCGGTCGTCACTCACGGGCGGTCCACATGGTCGGCCTCCTCGGGGTCGGGATGTTCGGACACCCCTTCATGTCGGAGACCCGGGGATCATTTCATCCGGGAAGGCCGTGGCCGGAGCGGGCCACGGCGCCGGGCCGGGCAGCCGTCGGCCTCCGTACGGCGGGCGGCCCGAGGAGGCGCGCCATGCCGTACGGCGGGCCGGGGCGCACGGCAGGCCGGGGCGGCTCAGCGGACCTGAGCGGCTCAGCGGACCTGGGCGGCTCAGCGGACCTGAGCGGCTCAGCGGACCTGAGCGGCTCAGCGGACCTGGCGGAAGAACTCCCGTACGTCACCCGTCAGCAGGTCCGGCGCCTGCAGCGCGGCGAAGTGGCCGCCGCGGTCGAACTCCGACCAGTGCACGACCCGGTGCTCCCGCTCGGCGAACGACCGGACGGTCGAGTCGCCCGGGAACACCGCCAGGCCGGTCGGCACCGGGCAGAACTCCACCTCCCGTCCCCACGACGCGGCGGCCTCCCGGTAGAGGCGGCCCGCGGACCCGGCGGTGCCGGTCAGCCAGGTCAATGTCACGTTGGTGAGGATGTCGTCGGTGTCCATCGCGCCGGCGCCGTGCCCGTAGTCGTCGAACCACTCGGTGTTCCAGGCGAGCAGGCCGACCGGCGAGTCGACGAGGGCGTAGGCGATCGTCTGCGGCCGGGTGGACTGGATCTCCGCGTATCCGGACCGCTCCTCTCTCCACCGGCTGATCCCCGCCAGCCGCTTCTTCTCCGCCTCGTCCAGCTTCTCGGCCTCGGCGGGGTCGCGCGGGAAGGCCGTGAAGGAGTTCATGTGCAGCCCGGCGACGTGGCCGGAGTCGATCCTGGCCAGTTCGGGGGAGATCCGCGCGCCCCAGTCGCCGCCCTGGGCGCCGTAGCGCTCGTAACCGAGGCGGCTCATCAGCTCCGCCCAGGCCCGCGCGATCCGCGGCACGTCCCACCCGGTCTCCGTCGTCGGCCCGGAGAACCCGTATCCCGGGAGAGACGGGATGACGAGGTGGAAGGCGTCCGCCGGGTCGCCGCCGTGCGCGCGGGGGTCGGCGAGCGGCCCGGCCACCTTCAGGAAGTCGGCGCCCGAGCCCGGCCAGCCGTGCGTGAGGACCAGCGGGAACGCGTCCGGCTCCGGCGAGCGCACGTGCAGGAAGTGCACGTTCTGCCCGTCGATGGTCGTGGTGTACTGCGGGAACGCGTTCAGTCTCGCCTCGTGCCGTCGCCAGTCGTAGCCCGTCCTCCAGTACTCGGTCAGCTCTCGCAGCCGGCCGGGCGGCACGCCGTACGACCAGCCCACGCCGGGCGGCTCGTCGGGCCAGCGGGTACGGCCGAGCCGGTCGCGCAGGTCGTCCAGGTCGGCTTGGGGGATGTCGATGCGGAAGGGACGGATCTCGCGGTCGTCGTTCATATCGGGAACGGTACGACCGATCGCGGAAGAACGGCTTCCGCGATCGGCCGGTCCGGTCACCAGCGCACCGGCAACTCGTGCGGACCGAAGGCGACCATGCCGCTGCGCCAGCGCAGCTCCGCCGGGTCCGCGGCCAGGCGCAGGTCCGGGAACCGGCGCAGGAGCGCCGCAAGGCCGGCCCGCAACTCCACCCGGGCGAGCCCTGCGCCCAGGCAGAAGTGCGGCCCGTGACCGAAGGTGAGGTGGTCGTTGCGGGACCGCCCGAGGTCCAGGGCGGTCGCGCCGGAGAAGGCGCCCGGGTCCCGGTTGGCGGCGGCGGTCCAGGCCAGGACCATGGAGCCCGCCGGGACGCGTTCCCCGCCGACCTCCACGTCCTCGGTGGCGATCCGCGCGGTGCCGTGGACCGCCGGAGTCATGCGCAGCAGCTCCTCGACCGCGGCGGGCACGCCGCCGGGCTCGCGGCGCAGCCCGGCGTACCGCTCCGGGTCGCGCAGCAGCACGTACGCGCTGATCGCGAGCTGGTGGACGGTGGTCTCGAACCCCGCGCCGATGATCGTGCCCGCCACGCCCACCAGTTCGGCGTCCGTCAGCTCGTCCCGCCGGTCGGGGGCGGTGATGAGCGTGCTGAGCAGGTCGTCCCCCGGCTCCGCGCGCCTGGCGGCGCCCAGGTCGGTGAAGTAGCCGTGCAACCGCATGAGCGCGTCGAAACTCTCCTCCGCGGAGTGCGCCGTCAGCGACAGCGCGGTCTCGATCCACTTCCGCAGCGCCGGCCGGTCCGCCTCGGGCACGCCGAACAGCCGGCAGATCACCGAGACCGGCAACGGCGCGCAGAACGCCTCGACCAGGTCGGCGGGCCCGCCCGCCGCCTCCATCCGGTCGAGCAGGTCCTCTGCGACCTCCTCGACCCCGGCCCGCATCGCCTCGACCCGCCGCGGCGTGAACGCCCGCGACACGGCCCGGCGCAGCCGTCCGTGCTCGGGGGGATCGAGGTTGAGCAGGCTGTCCGGCAGGCCGATCGGCCGGTCGGAGTATCGCGGCGCCCCCGGGCGGAACATCCAGGCCCGGCTGAACACCGGGTCCGACAGCACCCTGACGACGTCGTCGTAGCGGGTCACGAGATAGCCCGTGTCCCCCGACGGCATGCGGACCCGGAACACCGGCTTCTCCGCGTCCAGTTCGGAGAGCAGCGCGGGCGGGTCGAGGGGGGACGGCCAGTCCAACGAGAAATCACGCATCATGGGACCTCCTGCCGCCATGATCCGCCCCCGTACGGCCGCCCGCCTCCCCCACGGGAGGGATCCGCCTCCCACCGTCTCACCATGACGATCTCCTGATGACGGGTCCCCGTGGCGGTCTCCTCGCGCCGATCTCCTCGTGCCGGATGCGAGGCTCCCCCGGGGATCTCCTCCCGCCGGTCTCCGCCGCGCACGACCGTCGGCCCTCTCCTGTGACCGGTCCCACGAGCGGCCGGCCGCACCGCGCCGGACGGAATCGGGCGAGACGTATGCGCGAATCGTCAACACAGGGGCCCTCACCGATGGCATGATCACCCGAGCGGTTCCTTACCGGTCCGAGCTGGGATGCTCTGAAAGGTCCCAGGGGACCCGGGGAGCCGGGGAGTGACCGCACGAGCATGTGCCGGAGGCGGGTGCCATGGACGCCGGAGGATACGAGCGGACCCGACGGGCCGCGCGAACCGATCATGCCGTACGGATCACACGGACCGGTCGCGCCGGGCGGGGCGCGTGGGCCGAGCGCACCGGGCGGACCGAGCGCGCCGGACGGGCCGCATGGGCCGAGCGCGCCGGACGGGCCGACCGTACCGGGCAGGGCGCGTGGTCCGAGCGCGCCGCCGGCGCCGGGGTGTGATCGGCGGTGGGACTCGACGGAACACCGATCCCCGGCTGGGCCGGACCCTACGTCGGCTGGATGATCGGGCGGTACTGGCCCGAAGGCGATGAGGAACGGTGCTTCCGCCTCGCCGACGCCTGCATCGACGCCGCCCACCGGATCGTCGCGGGACCGGGAGCCGACCGCCGGATCACCCCGGGCGACGGACCCGACCGCCAAATCATCTCGGGCGACGGACCCGGCCGCCGGATGACCCTCGGCACCGGGCCCGGCCGTCAGATCGACGCGGAGGCCGGAGCCGGTCCTGGAACCGCCGCCGGGAGCGGGTCCGGCCCCCTCCGGAGCGGCGGGAAGAGCGAACGGACGTGGGACGGCGCGGCCCACGCCGCCTTCGCCGAACACGTCGCCAGGGTGGTGGGCGGGCGTGAGGCCGAGCTGGTCACCCGGCTGGTCGGCACCGCCATAGCGATCAACGACGCCGGGGTGCGCGTCCGGAACACCAAGCACACGATCGAGGCCACCGTACGGCTCACGATCGCGCAGCTGGGCCATCTGCTGGCCGCCACCATGACCGGCGACGCCTCGACCCTGGCGCTCGCCTCCGCCCGGCTGCGGCTCGCCCGGCTGACCGTCGCGCACATCGGCGAGCGGACCCTGAACGACATCGCGCTGTCCACGGCCGTCACCGCCGACGCCGCCGGTGGACTCGTCAGTGCCGGGCAGGACCATCGTGACGCCCTCGACGCGCGGCGCCCGGCGACGACCACGCTCGCCGAACTGGCCGATCACGTCGCCGCCGCCGACGATGTGATCACCGAGGAGCGGTCGGGCGCGGAATGGTCCGCAGGCGATGCCGCCTCCGGCGTGCCGGACGCCGACGGCCGGTATCTCCTCCCGTTCCTCTACCCCGGTCTGATGTCCACCGGCCTCATGGGTGGCGGCCCGTACGGCGGGGCCGCGTCCTCGTCCCGCTCCCCCGCCGGCCGCCGCACCGCGCCCGCTTCTCCGTGGCCCGGCCTCGACTCCCCCACCGCTTCCGCCACCGACCGGTCCTCCTCCGCCGGCCGGTCCTCCGGGACCGCCTCCTCCTCCACCGGCCGTTCCTCTTTTTCTTCCGCCGGTCGTTCCGCGAGCACCTCTTCTTCCTCCGCCGCTTCCTCCGCCTCTCCCGTCCGCGACACCGCGCCGGGCCGCGCCCCCGCCTCGAGTGCGGCGCGCCCTCTCTTCGGCCTCGACCTCGACCTCATCCGCCGCAGCGTCTCCACCCCGGCCGTACCGGCGGGGACCTCCAGGACCGGCCGCCCCCGCAGAGCGCCCCGGCCCGCTCCCCGGACCGAACCCGAGGCACGGCGCCCGGCCGGAACCGAACCCCGGCCTGTCGCGACCGGCGCCGAACCCCTGGCCAGAGCCGAACCCGAGTCCGTAGCCGGAACCGAGTCCGGAACCGAACCCGAGTCCGTGGCCGGGACCGAGTGCGGAACGGGAATCCGGAACGGAACGGTGGTCAGGTCGGGGACCGAGTCCGGACCCGGAGGCGAGATCGGGTCCCGGACCGGAACCGGGGCCGAGGCCGGAACCGGGGCCGCGGCCGAAGCCCGGGACACGGCCGAGGCGCCGGCTTTCGACCCCTCCTACAACAAGGTCCACGAAGCCCTCGCCCCGGCCGCCGAGGGGATCGCCGTCCCCGGTTCCCCGGACGAGGACGCACCCGCGGAACCGTCCCCGTCCGCACCCGGTTCCCCGCCCTCGAAACGGCTGCGCATGCGGCGGAAGCGCCGCGGGTGATCCCGTTCAGTCTCCGCGGACCCGGAGGAAGGCGGGCGGCGAGCCCTTCCACTCCGGGAGGTCCAGGGAGTTGAGGGCCTCGACGATCTTCTTCTCCTCGTAGCGGAAGTGCGTCTCCAGGATGGCGCTCAGGCCGTCCAGTTCGTCCCGTACGGCCCGCGCGCCGGCCGTATCGTCCGGGTCCTCCGTATCGGTCACGCCGGTCATCCCGGTACGCGGTGCGAGGCCGCCGAGCAGTTCCTCCACCCGCGACAGGATCCCGGTGACCATCAGGTGGTCGTGCTCCAGCTGCTCGATCACGGGGCGCAGCTCGGGGAACCGTTCGGCGAGGACGGGGAACGCACCGCCGTCCTCACCGGTGTGATGCCTGGTCAGCGCGGAGCAGAAGGTCATGCAGTGCGCCCACAGCGTGCGCGGGCGTTCGCCGCCGTCGAGGTGGGAGTCGAGATCCTCGCGGATCCGGTCGAGCTCCTCGCGGAGCTGAAGGTGGACTTCGACGAGCTGGTTGCCGAACGCCGCGAGGCGGTCACCCGGCCGGTCGGATGCGGTCATGGATGTCGTCCCATGATTCGGCGCCTCCATGCCCACGGCGGTCTCTTCACCGGGTGCACTGCGACGCTGAGCCGAGATTCCACCATCCCGGCGGCGCATCGTCAACCGCCGCCCGGAGGGGACGACTCCTCGAAGACGGCGGCGACGACGTCGCGGGAACGCCAGGGAAGAACCTCCGCGGCCCCGGAACCGTCGTGCCCCTCCGGTACGGTCCTGCCTTCCGGACGAAGGAGGCCGTATGGCACGCAGGATCGACCTGACGATGGACTGCTCGGATGCGGGCAGGCTGGGCGGGTTCTGGAAGCTGGCGCTGGGATACGAGGACGAGCCGCCGCCCGCGCCGTTCACGACCAGGGACGAGTGGGTGAAGCACTTCGACCCCTCCGACACCGCGGAGGGCGGGGCCTGGCTGCACGATCCGGCCGGGGTCGGCCCCCGCCTGGTGCTCCTGGAGGTTCCCGAGCCGAAGACGGCCAAGAACCGGCTGCACATCGACGTCCGGGTGGCCGGAACGGGTGGTCCCGAGGAGCGTTGGGCCAGGGTCGTCGAGGAGGTCGAGCGGCTGACGGCGGCCGGCGGCGCGGCGCTGCACGAGTTCCCCGGCCATCACGTGATCATGGCCGATCCCGAGGGCAATGAGTTCTGCGTCTGCTGAGCGGCCCGGCGGATGGAACCCGGGGATCGGGCGGGTGCGGGGGATCAGACGGCGAACAGCAGGGCGGAGCTGATCAGGACGACCACGGCGGTGGCGAAGTGGATGCCGAAGGCGACCGCCTTCGTGCCGCCGTTGCGCAGGACGATGAGGGTGTCCGTAAGGGGCAACAGCGCGACGACGAGCATGAACCACGCTTCGGCGCGGGCGCCCACGAAGATCAGCAGCGCGAAGCCGACGAGGCCGTAGACGAAGTCGCGCTGACCCTTGATGGTCAGGTAGACGGCGTCCCCGTTCTCCTTGGCGGGGACGCCGTACCCGGCGGCGGAGGGCCGGGGGGCCAGCAGGAACCGCGCGCCGATGAAGAGGATGAACAGGTTGAGCACGACGGCGAGGCCGTAGGCGATGGGGGCGAGCATTGCCCCTCCTTTTTATCTAGCACCGCTAGGAACAAGAGTGAAGCTAGCATAGCTTCGACAGTTCCGCTAGCGGCGCTAGAATGAAGAGCATGTCGATCCAGACGCGCCGGGAGCGCGAACGAGCGGAGCGGGAGCGGCTGATCATCCGGGCCGCCCGGGAGCTGGCCGAGTCGGAGGGCTGGGACGCGGTGACCACGCGCCGCCTCGCCCAGGAGATCGAGTACAGCCAGCCGGTCCTCTACAGCCACTTCAAGGGGAAGGGCGCCATCATGGCGGCGGTCGCGATCGAGGGCTGCGCCGACCTCGCCGCCGAGCTGCGCACGGCCCGTACGGCGGCGGCCGATCCCCACCGGGCCCTCGCCGACGTCGGCGCCGTGTACACCGGATTCGCCGAACGGCGGCCCGCGCTGTACGACGTGATGTTCACGCACGCCGTGGATCTGCCGTTCGCCACCGACGAGGCCCCGCCCGCCCTGAAGGAGGCTTTCGGCGAGCTGCGCGAGGCCGTACGGCCTCTGCTGCGGGAGGGCGAGACGGAAGCCGACCTGGAGACGCTCACCGAGGTCTTCTGGGGCGGGCTGCACGGCCTCGTCACGCTCATGCGCGACGGCAGGTTCCGGAGCGAGCACCACGACCACCGGATGGCGCTCCTGCTCGACCGCTTCTCCCGCTAATGGGAGCTACCGGGTCGGCTGATCAGGCAGACTCGGTGCCTGGTAGCC
>NZ_JBEZNH010000104.1:0-8825 GCF_040653115.1 Streptosporangium sp. NPDC048047
CGCCAGCCTGGATCAGGCTGGCCGCCTACCCGGAGAAATTCCTGACCGTCCACACCACGGGGGGCGCCGTTGAACCCGGCCGCCGCAAGGTGGTTCAGCAAGGCGTGAACGGCCGACGTCCAGCGGCCGGTGGGCTTCCGGACCGTGCCGCTGACCCGGACGACGTGGTTGCCCCCACCGAGGGTCTTGCAGCTCTGAGGTGAGATGCCAGGGCCTCCTAGCATCTAGGGCAATGCTGATCGTTTCAGATCGAGATCGAGCACTGGGGCCGGACTCACCGGGGACCGGATAGTGCTTGGCGGATCGACTGAGACAACCGGCCAGGTCAAAGCAGGTGCACCGAGAACCAAGCAGATTCACTGAGGCACGACATCACCTTCGAGACCGTCAGACACCAGAGGGTGGTACCTGATGCTCTGCCGACTGGCTTCCCGCCTCAGGCATCGTGTCCATACCATGTGGACACATGCCACCCAGGAAACAACCCGTCGTCGAGGCATCCCGCGCCCGGCACCTACGCGAGACGATCATCGCTCGGCGTGAATGCTGTTGGAAACGAGGATCGGATCCGTGGTTCGACCAGATTTCTGATGACTTCCTCGAACTGATCGCTTACGTGACCAGGCCTCATCCTCTGGTGCCCGGGGACGTGCTGAGAGAAGACATCCTCGGAGCCTTGGAGCTGCTCGAATACGTGCGGGTCAACGAGCCCGCCCGGCCAGGTCAGCTCAAGCGCCTGGAGCTGAGTCTGCTCGTCCTGGCAGAGGATCACCGCGTACGGCTCGCACAGGAGCTCATGGCCGCCCCCTTGGGCCTCCGAGGCCGCAGAGGTGTGTGGGAACGAAAGCGGCGGCTCATGAAAGACCTTGGAGCGCCCACGCCCGATGGCCGACAGGTGACCAGCGGCTCCTCCCGAGGGAAGGAAACGGCGTGGCTTCTCGAGCACGGACCGCAGTTCCTGGCCGACGCCGCAGAACTGGCCGCGATGGCGGACACGGCCCCGACGGATCTGGCAGAGGATCTCGGCCATCTGAACATCACTCTGACAGGCATGTCTCAGCCACTCACTGCGGCCCATACCGAGCGCATGCGCTACGCGGCCGCGCGAGTGCGCCTCATACTCGCCGACCTAGCCGACGACGCCTACGGTGAGTTTCGCGCTCGAATCAAGGAAACCCTGATGGAGCGCCTGACCAGGCTTGCGGCGGAGCACGAGCGGCTCCTGCCGGCCTGACCGGGGACGTTCACCGGTTTGGTGGTTGGGGCGGTTGGATGGGCGATGATGTCCGTTCCGGTCGCTGGGGGTGTGGTGGCCGAGCTAGTGCGAGGGCGCAGACTGGCCAGGGCCATCATCACATCGATCGCTCGGGCGATACCTGCCTTATCGATTGTCCCGATCACCAATCCCGGCCGCCGCACTTCCTGCGGTTTCGGCCAGCGCTGCTCCGCCGTGGTGTGGATCAGAGCATCGGCGGGGAGACGTTCGACGCGGGCGAGAGGCCGGCGGACCCGGGTCACCCGGCCGCTGCTAGGCTCCGCGGGCGTCGAACCCGGGATAGTGGTGGGCGAGATCGGCGTCGAGGTCGTCCCACCGCTCACAGAGCCGGAGGACGGTGAGGATTCCTCCAGGCGCGCCCGTACGCCCACATCAGCCCCCTTCGCCAAGGCGATGATGTCGAGCGCCGCTGGCCGTAGCGCGAAGAAGTCCGCGAACCCCTGCTCGCCCAGCAGCCGGACCGCCATCTGCTGCACGGCCGTCATCACTTGGTCGGGCAGTTCCTTATTGAAGGTGAGCTGGTCCACCACCATGTCGATCACACCCATGGTCGCAGCGTTCGGGTCCTGGGCGCGGGTAGCGTGCAGCGCGGTCCGCACGATCAGCCCCAGGTCCACCGGGACATGAGTCAGCAGCTCCAGCACGTCGAGCGGTAGCTCAGTCGCTAGTTCCCACACGATCCTCCCGGAGGACTTGAGCGGGAAGGTGTCCGCGACGGCGGCGTTGCGTTCGGCCGCGAGTACTTCCATCCCCTAACCGCAGTCAATGTCCAAGTCGAGCATTCGGGGATTCTCCGGAGTGGGTTCGGGTAGGTCACCGCGGATCGTAGACGAGCGGGCTCCTTGTGCTCCTTCCCTCCGATGGGTGAAGCTGGTCTCGGCCGGATAGGGAAATGAGTGGTTTCCCACTTTAGGCGATGAGATTGCGTTCGCATGCCTTGAATTAATGGGTGCTGGCCCGCAAGGAGGCCCAGCAGTCATTGAAGAATGGAACTACATTTTTGAGCATGACTGCGATGCAAGTGGGACCTCGCGTAAGTGAATGATGCAGCACACACGGGGACGGCGTTCTTGCGATGATACGCACCACTACCCGCAGAAAAGAAATAGTAGCGGGGTGATTGACTTCACATCGTTCACAAGATGCTTTGGCGAGGGAGGATCTGCAGGCGCAGGCTCACCGGCTTGGGGTGGCTCATCAGCGACGTCGGCTTTCAACGCTGCGAGAGCTTCAGGTCTTGTGCTGATCAGAGAACCCCCTGGTCAGCGCAGCGGAAGCGATCTTGGGGCGTAGGTGCGAGGCTAGGCGAGGCTGGCAGGTGGTCAGAATGTCCGAGACGATGACCTAACCGGCGTTGACGAGGTATCTCAAGATGCGGTGCCGCGGGATCGTGCTTAGGCGAGCTCGACCGACCGCTTCGGCTCTCGACGTGAGCAGTTCAGACCCAAGGAAAAGACTCTTACGTGGGTGTGTTGCTTGGCGGCGTTTTGCGGTAGGGTCGGCAATCAGCCGATACTTGACATCGTGCCGCTCAGGCGGAGCTACGCAGCCGCTGCGGCAACTCATAACTGGTCGCTTTGTGTCGTCAGGCGCAGTACTGGACTGCCGTCATTTCACAGGTTGACGCTACTTTCCTTGATATCAGCGGTTTTGAGAGTGGCGAGAATCACGTGAGTGCCAGCAGGATGTTTTGCATAGTGGCACACTATTATGCAAAACCCTGGTCCTCGCTCAGATGGAGGGTGCCTGCGATGAGGAGTGCTGGCGCCAGAGGGCGATCCCGGGCATCACATGGCCGTAAGTGCCGGGAGAAGGCGGATCAGCCCGTTAGACGGGGGTAGGTCGCGCCTACGCATGTGAAGGCGGTGGTTCACCCTCGCGAGGATCCACCGAGCGAATCTTGAGCGCGAGCAGAGCGGGAAGGACCTCGTTGGGCTTACCCCAGGAACACCCCGTCAAGTTCGCGCTGACCTGATGACGAGAGCCATGCCGAAGTGGCTCTCCGTGCCGACAGCCTGAAGAGGGGCATACCCGATGCTCTCCACCTGGAGGATGCCAGCGAGGGGAGGACTCCCCGGGCGCCAGTAGCAGAGGGCGGAAACCTCTACCGAGGCGGCTGGCTACAGTACCTAGCGGGTAGCTATCTCATCAGCGAGATGAACTCGTTGTGACGGCGCAATCGAGACAGACAGTCGGCTGCTCCCATGGAGCAGCATGGGGTTTTGTATGGCCATACACGTCCATACAAAACGATGGATGATCATCTCCTTCCTCCCGTGAAGGGCTACAGGCATCCGTTGAAATCCCCTTCAATGAGGAGGCGAGCCTAGTTCAGTCGGTGCCTGCCCTCTCACGGGAAGGTAGGCGTTCACCTCGTTAGTGAGATGTCCTATGACATGCCTTGATCACGATGAGGTCGGGCATACGGGAGCTAGCTCACTTCTGGCTGAAGCGATGAGACTGCGGTACTCGCCGTACAGGAAGGTCGCAATGGGGGATCGCTCATGCGGTCGCGGCGAAGGGCGTTGCTCCTACTGCTAGCCGGGTGGATCTCACTGGAGGGAGCCACTCGTTGCGCACGAGAACCTCGCTCGATTCAGCTTTGGTGAGTCTGAGGTGACGAAGTGATCGTCCCTGAAGGGACACCGGCTCACCGCCTCCATGAGAAGCACCACTACATCGAGATCTCTGCGCCGCTTTGACCGTCGCAGAGATCTTGAGTGAGTGCCTAGGGAGGCGGGCAGGCTCTGCCCTCGCATCCGGACGCCAACCGCGGTCCTTCATCTGATTCGCTGTTCATACTTGGTGCACACACGCAGCGAAGCGGTAGAAGGACACCTCGTGCAGCGGACCGAGAGATGACCACCTTGGCTCGGGGTATCGGAGGCGGCCCGACAGGCTGGACGGCAGGTCGACCGTGCAGGCCGACATGGCGCAGAGAAGGGTGGACAGGGGCGAGGGAGAGGGCCGTAGCGGGACCGCTAGCCTGTTTCCAGACAGGCAACGGCTTCCCACTGTCTCCCCACTCTCCCTCACGCAAATACCTCGATTCGTGTCTTTGCCGAGGGGAACTCCTCTGTCAGTACAGACCGTTGGCAGCCTCGGTGTGATCCAGCGGCCCCGAAGCCAGTAGAGAGTGCGCGAACAGGGAAGCCGGCCAGCATACATGCCGACCACAGAGCAAACCGAGCGCATCTGCCGAAGGAGCCCTTCGGCGCACCTCTCCCCGTCGAAATGTTCAGTTGATGTTTTGTATGGGCGTGTGGGGCCATACAAAACATCACAGCGACTGGCTAGCGACGCTGAGGTGCTCCACCTTCAGTGAAGGTGGAGCGGAGTACCGCCCGAAGCCCCCAACAGGGGTGAGGGATGGACCTACCGGAGGAGCTCGCCCTCGAAACAACTACTTGGACGGCTCCCCCCTCCAGGGAGGGATTGCTTCCTCGTCTTCCGCCGAACCTAAGTAGGAGGCGTTCCTTCTCCCACGGAGATGTGGCAGCGGAGGTCTTAACAGCTCGTCGGCTGTTGCACGGACCGCACAAGCAGGTACCACCCATCAAGACTCCTCGGCCGCCGGTAGCCCTTCGCCCCACGAGGCGTCTCGATTTCAGGAGAATCTCGTCGCTGTACGACAGGCTCATTAGGTGGGCCCAGCTGGGACAGGTGCGGCCGACGGGAGATCCCTCTGGAATGAAAGGAGTGCTGTCGCCGCCCGATGCCTGCGTTGACAGTGACTTCCCGCGGGTGGGCTCGGCATGAACACCCCGGCCTTGGCATCGAAGACGTTCACACCCTTAGCCCTCCAGGAACACCGATGAGGAACTACACCGCTGTGAGCCAGGGCTACAAGCACACAGCGAAGGCCCCTCCTTGGCTCTCGAGATGTTTCCACAGCTAGAAGGCGCTTCCTGCCGTGTCGCTGCTTAGCCGCCGTTGGCAGAGCGTGTCCAAAACGGTCCAGTACGTCTGCTCTGCCTGGCGTGTTTCCTGCCCCCGTCACACCTGACGCGCTAGGCTTCCCTCTGTCCAGGCCTAACAAGCCGTATGAGAGACAACAGACGCCTACCTACATCGCAGAAGGACTCTTTGATGCTTGCGCAAGCCATCGCCTACCTGACAGGCAAAGGTGGTGCGGGAAAGACCAGCGTCAGTGGACACACCGCCTACTACGCCGCGACCTACGGCGGCTACCGGACGCTCATCATCGACATGGACCCCGTCGGATCCCTCCGCCGTGACTTCGGATATATGGGCGCGGACTTCGATGATGATGGTGAGGCCCTAGCCGACGCGTTGAGCAAGGGCCGTCCCGTGCAGCCGGTGAACATCCGACCCGGCCTGGACGTTGTCGTGGGCGGTGTCTACCTGCGCGACCTCCTGGGCATCGCAGTCCGCCGTGGTGCCGACTTCCTCTTCGCCCTCGGCAAGTCGCTCGAACCCGTCGCGGACCAGTACGACTTGATCGTCATCGACTGCCCCCCCGGTGAAGAGCTCCTGCAAAAGATGGCGGTTGCCGCAGCACGAAACCTGGTTGTCACTACCAAGGCCGACGAGGGAAGCCTGGACGCGGCTGAAGAGGCCGGAGTGGTGGCAGGAGAGATCATGGAGCTGACGGGCACCCCCAGGGTCCTCCTAGGGGCTGTTGCCTTCGACTTCGACTCCGGCGCGCCAAAACTGCGTGCCGAAGTGAGGCGACAGCTACAGGAGCGGCTGGGAGGAGCTGCCCCCATCCTCGGAGACTACGTACGGCATGTGCCGAAGGTAGCGGTGGAGATCCGCAAGCAGGGTAAGACCGCTTTCGAACTCGCAGAGGACCCACAGCCGGGTATCGAAGCCGGAGGGCTGGCTGAGGACTACGGCAAGATCGCTGTAGCGACCATCACCCGCCTCGTTGAGGTCAACAGCCCAGCTGGAGCGTCCGCCTGATGAGTGAGAGCCCAACCACGAGAAGGACCCGGCCCCGGCGCGGTGGAAGCGGCCAAGGCTTCGCAGCCTTCACCGCAGACAACCCCCTACCCCCTGCCAGCGCCCTGCGCGGCGCGGGAGAAGACACCATGGAGGAAAAGCCGGTAACGGTTGTCTCCTCCCAGCCCGCCGCACCCGCTGACAGTCAACCTCCTGCGCCTGTCGAAGCAGAAACCGCCTCAGACACGATCCCAGGCACCGCTGCGACAGCCGCACCCGCCACTGTTGAACAGGGCCCCGAACTATCGGTAGCGGCGATGCCGCCGGCGGCCGCCCCTGTCCTCGCTGAAGAAGTGACATCAGCTCCGCTGGCAGAGACATCGCTGGCGGAGCCCCTCCCCAATCCCGCCGCTGAGACGGTACAAGTCGTCGCGACCCACGTCACCGCGGCACCTTCTCCAGCGACGCCAAGCGCGGTTGCGGCAGACCACCCCATTGAAGGGACCATTGCGCCGGCAACACCGGCGACTGCGCCGCGGCCAGCGCCACAGATCAACGACCCGGTACCAACATCAGGCCAGGAAAACTCGTCCCTGTCAGAAAGGCCTGCCACCGTCACTGCGGTATCCCCTGCGCCATCATTCGTCCCCATCCTCGAGACGAAGCCGACACCCCTCGTCCAGCAACCGCCGCAAAGCCTCGATGAGGCTGCTCCGCTGACATCCTCGGCGATGGGTGCTCCGCTGCAGCCGCTTACCGATAGTGAGAGCCCGGTCAGCGGGCAGCAGACATCTGTCGCTGAACCGACTCCCTCACAGCCCAGCCAGCTGCCGCCGGTCGCTCTCAGCGGAACCAGCTGGGCCGCTGGCCAGCCCGAGCCAGTTGTCCCCGTGAAGCCTGCACCGCAGCCCTCGTCCTTCCCTCCCGCCCCTGCGGCGATGACGCTGCCGATCTCTCACCGCGACAAGACAACTACGTCTCTTTCCACCGGCAAGGAAGTCCAGGTTCCGGTCCCGGTCACCGTCCCGGCGGGACAACGTCCCACATTGGTGCACTCTGGAAGCGGCCGCCGTAAAAAGGTGGCGCTGCTGGCCCATGAAAAAGCTGCTGACCTGGTGTGCCAGCAGGTACGCCAGGCTTCCCGTCGCCAGGCGGTGGTCACCGGTAGCGCCTACTACTTCGATGAGCACCGGGATACCAACGTTCTTGAGGTAGTGCTCGACGTTCCTCGCGAGGAGGAGGACCGCATCGCGGCCGCGTCGACCCTGGCCGTTGTCCAGGCCCTCGCCACGCCCGACGTCTCCTGGAGCCTGCTGGAAGTCGGCAAGCTGCTCCTCAAAGCAGAAGTCGATCTCCCCGAACCGACGCAGCAGCTCATCGTGTACCTGTCCATGCCTGTATGGGAAATGGTCAAGGTAGAGCTGGAAGAGACAGGCTTCTCCCTCACGGAGTTCGCTATCGCGGCCTATAACCGGTTCGTCGACCATCCCCACCTGTTCTTCCCCAAGCGGAAGGCCCGTGGCGCCCGCGGCGGCAACCGCCGCACCAACCATGACACCAAGCCGAAGTCCATGCAGCTGACCGCCTCGGAAATCGCTGACTTCGAGGACCTGGAGGCGCGAACCTTCGCTCGTAACCGGTCGGAGTTCTTCGACCGGCTCTGCGAACTGGAGATTCTGGCGATCAGGTACGAAGAGCAGCAGGCTGCCGCGGCTGAGCAGGACGCGGAGGCACCCACAAACAGGTGAGTCGTCTCCTGTGACACCACAACCACTTGTAGAGTGTTTCGCTGTGAGGCGTGGGGTGGGAGTTTCCTTGGAAAGGAAACTCCCACCTTGCCCAAGAGCATGGCGAGCGCTCAGCTGGGATGAAGCTCTACCTCTGAAGCCGTTCAGTGAACTTTGCATCCTGGGTGCACTCAACCCATCAGCGCAACAGGGCGCCGAGTCTATCGGCTGGAGTGTCGAACTCCAGCGTCTTGCGAGGTCGGGCGTTCAGCTTCCGAGCGATTCGATCGAGATCGTTTTGGGTGAGATCGGCCATGCTGGTTCCCTTGGGGAAGTACTGCCGCAGCAGCCGGTTGGTGTTCTCATTCGTGCCTCGCTGCCAGGGGCTACGCGGATCGGCGAAGTAGATCTGCAGCCCGGTGGCGGCGCTCAGCTGCTTGTGCCCGGCCAACTCCATCCCGCGACCCCAGGTTAAGGACCTGCGGATCTGCTCAGGCAGCAGGGCCATCGTTGTCGACAGCCGGCGGGTGACGGTGGTCATGTCCCGGCCGTCCAACTGGACCAGAACGGTGAAGCGGGTGGTGCGCTCCACCAGAGTCGCGGGTCTGGGTCAGCCCCCGGCCCAGCAGCAGGTCGCCCTTCCAGTGTCCGGGAACGGCGCGATCTTCGACCTCGGCCGGGCGCTGGCTGATCGAGACGGCGTCAGTGATCTGGGAGCGCCATTGGCCGGTGACGGTGTTGTGGACGTTGCGGCGGGTGGGCCGGCCCGAGCGTAGGTGCTTGGTCAGCTCCTTGGCCAGCAGCCCGCGGGCCTGGATGAACAGCGACTTGTAGATCGTCTCGTGACTCATCCGCATCCTCGTGGCTACGTCACTGACTTCGAGAGCCAGATGTCGACGACTTCGAGGGCCACTTGG
>NZ_JBEZNH010000105.1:0-8822 GCF_040653115.1 Streptosporangium sp. NPDC048047
TCCGGGGCCCCGCTTTTTCGTGTGCCTGTTTTCCGGGTGTGGGGAAGGGCCGTCCTCTGGCTTCGTCAGGGAACGGCCCTTTTCGTGTTTCCCGGCTTTCCGCGCGGGTGTTCCCGGGGCGTTGCCGTGCCGTACGGCGGGGAGCTCCGAAGCGCCTGCCGGCCCTCGCATCGCTCCCGGGTTCGGGGGCGTCGGGAGCCCGACCACGCGGTCAGTAGGCTTGAGATGTGGACTATCAGGCAGTCGAACGAGCAATCATGGAACGCGGCGTCGAGTGGAACTTCGAGCCCACGCTCGACAGGATCTCCGCGCTCATGGATGTGCTCGGCTCCCCGCAGCGCTCCTACCAGGTGATACACGTGGCCGGTACCAACGGGAAGTCGACCACGACCCGGATGATCGAGACGATTCTCCGTGAGCGCAACCTCCGGGTCGGCCGGTTCACCAGTCCTCATCTCGTCTCCATGCGGGAGCGCATCTCCGTGGACGGCACTCCGCTCAGCGAGGAGCGATTCGCCGAGGTCTACGAGGACGTCCTTCCCTACCTCGAGATGATCGATGCCAAGGGGCGCCGGCTCTCGTTCTTCGAGACCCTCACCGCCATGGCCTTCGTGGCGTTCGCCGACGCCCCCGTCGACATCGCGGTCATCGAGACCGGGATGGGCGGCAGCTTCGACGCGACCAACGTCGCAGATGGAGCGGTGGCGGTCATCACGCCCATCTCACTGGACCACATGGAGTATCTCGGTCCTGATGTCGAGACCATCGCGGGCGAGAAGGCCGGCATCATCAAGCCCGGGGCGACGGCCGTACTCGCTCAGCAGCAGCTTCCCGCGGCGGAGGTGCTGATGCGCAGGGCCGCGGAGGTCGGTGCCACCGTCGCCAGGGAAGGGCTGGAGTTCGGTGTGCTCGGCCGGGAAGTGGCGGTGGGCGGCCAGCTTCTCCAGCTGAAGAGCCTCAAGGAGACCTACGACGAGGTCCTGCTCCCCCTGTACGGAGCACACCAGGCGAGCAATGCCGCCTGCGCGCTGGCCGCGGTGGAGGCGCTGACGGTCGGGAGCGAGCCTTTGGACCCCGAGCTGGTCCGGCAGGCGTTCCTGCGGGTGACCTCGCCGGGCAGGCTGGAGGTCGTGCGGCGGGGGCCCACGGTGCTCCTGGACGCCGCGCACAACCCGGGCGGCATCGAGGCGACCCTGGACGGGGTCCAGGAGTCCTTCGGCTTCGACAAGCTCGTCGGGGTGGTGGCGATGTTCGCCGACAAGGACGTCGAGGGAATTCTGGAGCTGCTCGAACCCATGATGGACGAGATCGTGGTGACCCGTAACTCCTCGCCCAGGTCGATGGACGTCGACGAGCTCGCCACGCTGGCCGAGGAGATCTTCGATCCCGACCGGGTCCACCGGGCCGACCGTCTGGACGAGGCGATCGACAAGGCGATCGCGATCGCCGACGAAGCGGGGGAGTTCGGCGGCGCGGGAGTGCTGATCACCGGTTCCGTGGTCACCGCCGGCGACGCGAGGCTGCTGCTCAAGGCAGGCGAGGCCGGATGAGTGAGGCGTCGGCCGGAAGACGAAAGGCGATCACGGTCACCCCGGGCATGCGGCGGCTCTGCGCCAGTGTGCTGGGCATGGAGGCGATCGTCGTCGGGTTGTTCGCCCCGGTCGCCATCAACGTCCAGAACATCGAACCGGCCGTCGCGCTGACGGTGGGGCTGGGCCTGGCGGTGCTGTGCGTGCTGGTCGCGGGCATGCTGAAGCGGCCCTTCGCCTACATCGCCGGAAGCGTGATCCAGGTGCTGGCGATCGCTTCGGGGTTCATGGTTTCGACCATGTTCTTCCTCGGTGGGATCTTCGCCGTTCTCTGGATCACGGCGATATTCGTCGCTCGCCGTGTCGAGGGCGTGACTTCCCGCTAAAGTCGGCCTACATGGCCGTCCCTCCCACTCAGCCGACTCGGGCGGTGGCCGCCGAGCCCACCGGCCTGGCGCGCGCACTCCGTGCCCCTTCGGCGCTCGACGTCGTCCTCGGGATGCTCGTCGCGGTGACACTTCCGCTGGCGATCGTCGCCCTGCCCAACACCATCTCGGTGGTGTCGGCTCTGCTGCCGCGTGACATCTCGCCGATCGGGATGATGCGGGCGCACGGGCTGGCGTTGCCCGCGACGGTGCTGACCGTGCCGCTGGCGGCGCTCGCCGTGCGCCGCCGGAGGGCGGCGCCGATACTGGTGGCCGGGTTGGCCCTCCTCGCCGTGGCCGACGCGGCCGGAGGGTACGCCGGCTCCGCGTCGCTGGTGGGAGTGCTGCGGGTGCTGCACGGGATCGGTGCGGGGCTGGTGGTGCCCGCGACCCTGGCCGCGGTCTGGGAGCGTTCTCCGCTCCTGCGGGCGCTGTGGTGCGCCGTCCTCGCGGTGAGCCTCCTGGCGGCGCAGGCGCTGGCGCTGTGGCCGCTGGACGAGGCCAGGTCCTGGAGGGTCGCGCTTCAGCCGTATCCCATGCTGACGGGGGTCGCGCTCGTGCTGGCCGCCGCCTACTTCGTGCTCCGGCTGAGAGATGACGGGACCCGGAGACCCGGCGGAGCCTGGAGATCCGACGTCACCCCGGAGCCCGGCGACACCAGGGGGCGCGGGCGGCTGCTGATGGCCGTCGTGCCCGCCGCGGGCATCGCGGCCCTGGCACTGGGCAGCACCTACGACTGGTCGCCGGGACTGCTGCTGGTCGCGGCCACGCTGTCCATCGCCGCCCTGTTCGGGCTGGCCTCGGCGGCCGTCTCCGGGGGCGCCGACGGCAGGGCGTCCGCCTACACGGTGCTCGTGATCGGCGTCGTGGTCCTGCCCACGGCCGCACAGGTGACCAACGTCGAGCTGGGCGGTCTGGGCGGTCCGGGCCTGTCCGGGCTGTGGCCCGCCTTCGTGGTCGCGGGTGTGGCGGCCGTCATCGCGGCCTTGGCCGTGAGCCGTCTGGGGGACGCCGTCATGTCCACGGCCGCGGCGAGCGGCATGGCGGTCGTGGTGGCGGGGCTGTGCGCGGTGGAGGTACTGCTGCCCTCCTCCGACGGCCCGGCCCTGGTCTTCCCCCTGGCGCTGCTCGCGGTCGGCGCCGCGGTGGCCCTGACCTCCGCGCTGCGCCCGTCGGGCACCGAGGCCGCGCTCTTCGCGCTGTCGCTGTTCTTCCCCGGGGTCCTCTCGGGCTTCCTGCTGGGCAGCGGGGTGCAGTTCATCATTCTTAGAGGCGCCGACACCCCGGAGGCTCTGGTCGACGCCTTCGTCGAAGCGCTGTACCGGTGGGCTCTGGTGGGCGGCGGTCTGGTGATCGTGGTCATCGTCCTCGGCGCGTTCCTCGTGCGCCGCTCCCCGGCGTCCGTGAGCGGTGTGCCCCGGCCGTCGGCCCCGGACCCGTTCCCGGGTTCCGCATCTGAGGCGTCCGGCTCCTCCCGTCCCGGTACGGCGGGCATCACGGAGACTCCGATGGCCCCCGGTGGCGTCATCCACGATGGAGAGCCGTCCGCGGTGAGGGTCCCGGGCGCCTCGTCAGAGGATGGTGAGCGGGAGGCGGACCTCGAGATGGGGGCGGAGCCCGGCCGGAAGGAGGGCGGTGAGCCGGGTGGGCCCCGGCCCGGGCCGAAACCCCGGTTCGAGCCTGTTACCGAGCCTGGCCCGAAGCCGTGGCCGAGGCCGGAACGCACCGGCACGATGCCGGTCGTGCCGCCGCCCACGCCGTCGCCGGAGGACACGGACGGTCCAGGCCGCCCCTGATGAAGGCTCCCCGATGACACTTCCTGAGACTGAACGCTTCCGGCTCCGCTTCCGCGTTCCCGGCCATGTTCCCGCCGCTTCCCGGACCGGCGTCTCCATCGCTTTCCGGATCGGCCGCCGTACGGCCGCCGCGCAACGGCGGTCGGCTCCGGGACGGTAAACTTCGCCCGTTCACGCAGTCTGCGAGCCATCCCTGTTCGAAGGAGAACTTCAGTGTCCGAGCGCACCCTTGTCCTGATCAAGCCCGACGGTGTCGCGCGCGGCCTCATCGGTGACGTGATCGCCCGGATCGAGCGCAAGGGCCTGAAGGTCGTCGCGCTGGAGCTGCGCACTCTCGACGCCGAGACCGCCAAGGTGCACTACGCCGAGCACTCCGAGCGGCCGTTCTTCGGCGAGCTCGTGGAGTTCATCACCTCCGGCCCGCTCGTCGCCATGGTGGTCGAGGGCCCGCGTGCCGTCGAGGCCTTCCGCGCCCTGGCCGGCCTGACCGACCCGGTCAAGTCCGCCCCCGGCACCATCCGCGGTGACCACGCCCTGGAGATCGGTGAGAACGTGGTCCACGGCTCCGACTCGCCCGAGTCCGCCGCCCGCGAGATCAAGATCTTCTTCCCGGACCGCTTCTAAGGGCCGCGCCGCCGGGCCCCGCCGTCCTCCCCGAAGATCTTCGGGGAGGACGGCGGGGCCCGGCGGCGCGGCCCTTAGAAGCGGTCCGGGAAGAAGATCTTGATCTCGCGGGCGGCGGACTCGGGCGAGTCGGAGCCGTGGACCACGTTCTCACCGATCTCCAGGGCGTGGTCACCGCGGATGGTGCCGGGGGCGGACTTGACCGGGTCGGTCAGGCCGGCCAGGGCGCGGAAGGCCTCGACGGCACGCGGGCCCTCGACCACCATGGCGACGAGCGGGCCGGAGGTGATGAACTCCACGAGCTCGCCGAAGAACGGCCGCTCGGAGTGCTCGGCGTAGTGCACCTTGGCGGTCTCGGCGTCGAGAGTGCGCAGCTCCAGCGCGACGACCTTCAGGCCCTTGCGCTCGATCCGGGCGATCACGTCACCGATGAGGCCGCGCGCGACACCGTCGGGCTTGATCAGGACAAGGGTGCGCTCGGACACTGAAGTTCTCCTTCGAACAGGGATGGCTCGCAGACTGCGTGAACGGGCGAAGTTTACCGTCCCGGAGCCGACCGCCGTTGCGCGGCGGCCGTACGGCGGCCGATCCGGAAAGCGATGGAGACGCCGGTCCGGGAAGCGGCGGGAACATGGCCGGGAACGCGGAAGCGGAGCCGGAAGCGTTCAGTCTCAGGAAGTGTCATCGGGGAGCCTTCATCAGGGGCGGCCTGGACCGTCCGTGTCCTCCGGCGACGGCGTGGGCGGCGGCACGACCGGCATCGTGCCGGTGCGTTCCGGCCTCGGCCACGGCTTCGGGCCAGGCTCGGTAACAGGCTCGAACCGGGGTTTCGGCCCGGGCCGGGGCCCACCCGGCTCACCGCCCTCCTTCCGGCCGGGCTCCGCCCCCATCTCGAGGTCCGCCTCCCGCTCACCATCCTCTGACGAGGCGCCCGGGACCCTCACCGCGGACGGCTCTCCATCGTGGATGACGCCACCGGGGGCCATCGGAGTCTCCGTGATGCCCGCCGTACCGGGACGGGAGGAGCCGGACGCCTCAGATGCGGAACCCGGGAACGGGTCCGGGGCCGACGGCCGGGGCACACCGCTCACGGACGCCGGGGAGCGGCGCACGAGGAACGCGCCGAGGACGATGACCACGATCACCAGACCGCCGCCCACCAGAGCCCACCGGTACAGCGCTTCGACGAAGGCGTCGACCAGAGCCTCCGGGGTGTCGGCGCCTCTAAGAATGATGAACTGCACCCCGCTGCCCAGCAGGAAGCCCGAGAGGACCCCGGGGAAGAACAGCGACAGCGCGAAGAGCGCGGCCTCGGTGCCCGACGGGCGCAGCGCGGAGGTCAGGGCCACCGCGGCGCCGACCGCGAGCAGCGCCAGGGGGAAGACCAGGGCCGGGCCGTCGGAGGAGGGCAGCAGTACCTCCACCGCGCACAGCCCCGCCACCACGACCGCCATGCCGCTCGCCGCGGCCGTGGACATGACGGCGTCCCCCAGACGGCTCACGGCCAAGGCCGCGATGACGGCCGCCACACCCGCGACCACGAAGGCGGGCCACAGCCCGGACAGGCCCGGACCGCCCAGACCGCCCAGCTCGACGTTGGTCACCTGTGCGGCCGTGGGCAGGACCACGACGCCGATCACGAGCACCGTGTAGGCGGACGCCCTGCCGTCGGCGCCCCCGGAGACGGCCGCCGAGGCCAGCCCGAACAGGGCGGCGATGGACAGCGTGGCCGCGACCAGCAGCAGTCCCGGCGACCAGTCGTAGGTGCTGCCCAGTGCCAGGGCCGCGATGCCCGCGGCGGGCACGACGGCCATCAGCAGCCGCCCGCGCCCCCTGGTGTCGCCGGGCTCCGGGGTGACGTCGGATCTCCAGGCTCCGCCGGGTCTCCGGGTCCCGTCATCTCTCAGCCGGAGCACGAAGTAGGCGGCGGCCAGCACGAGCGCGACCCCCGTCAGCATGGGATACGGCTGAAGCGCGACCCTCCAGGACCTGGCCTCGTCCAGCGGCCACAGCGCCAGCGCCTGCGCCGCCAGGAGGCTCACCGCGAGGACGGCGCACCACAGCGCCCGCAGGAGCGGAGAACGCTCCCAGACCGCGGCCAGGGTCGCGGGCACCACCAGCCCCGCACCGATCCCGTGCAGCACCCGCAGCACTCCCACCAGCGACGCGGAGCCGGCGTACCCTCCGGCCGCGTCGGCCACGGCGAGGAGGGCCAACCCGGCCACCAGTATCGGCGCCGCCCTCCGGCGGCGCACGGCGAGCGCCGCCAGCGGCACGGTCAGCACCGTCGCGGGCAACGCCAGCCCGTGCGCCCGCATCATCCCGATCGGCGAGATGTCACGCGGCAGCAGAGCCGACACCACCGAGATGGTGTTGGGCAGGGCGACGATCGCCAGCGGAAGTGTCACCGCGACGAGCATCCCGAGGACGACGTCGAGCGCCGAAGGGGCACGGAGTGCGCGCGCCAGGCCGGTGGGCTCGGCGGCCACCGCCCGAGTCGGCTGAGTGGGAGGGACGGCCATGTAGGCCGACTTTAGCGGGAAGTCACGCCCTCGACACGGCGAGCGACGAATATCGCCGTGATCCAGAGAACGGCGAAGATCCCACCGAGGAAGAACATGGTCGAAACCATGAACCCCGAAGCGATCGCCAGCACCTGGATCACGCTTCCGGCGATGTAGGCGAAGGGCCGCTTCAGCATGCCCGCGACCAGCACGCACAGCACCGCCAGGCCCAGCCCCACCGTCAGCGCGACGGCCGGTTCGATGTTCTGGACGTTGATGGCGACCGGGGCGAACAACCCGACGACGATCGCCTCCATGCCCAGCACACTGGCGCAGAGCCGCCGCATGCCCGGGGTGACCGTGATCGCCTTTCGTCTTCCGGCCGACGCCTCACTCATCCGGCCTCGCCTGCCTTGAGCAGCAGCCTCGCGTCGCCGGCGGTGACCACGGAACCGGTGATCAGCACTCCCGCGCCGCCGAACTCCCCCGCTTCGTCGGCGATCGCGATCGCCTTGTCGATCGCCTCGTCCAGACGGTCGGCCCGGTGGACCCGGTCGGGATCGAAGATCTCCTCGGCCAGCGTGGCGAGCTCGTCGACGTCCATCGACCTGGGCGAGGAGTTACGGGTCACCACGATCTCGTCCATCATGGGTTCGAGCAGCTCCAGAATTCCCTCGACGTCCTTGTCGGCGAACATCGCCACCACCCCGACGAGCTTGTCGAAGCCGAAGGACTCCTGGACCCCGTCCAGGGTCGCCTCGATGCCGCCCGGGTTGTGCGCGGCGTCCAGGAGCACCGTGGGCCCCCGCCGCACGACCTCCAGCCTGCCCGGCGAGGTCACCCGCAGGAACGCCTGCCGGACCAGCTCGGGGTCCAAAGGCTCGCTCCCGACCGTCAGCGCCTCCACCGCGGCCAGCGCGCAGGCGGCATTGCTCGCCTGGTGTGCTCCGTACAGGGGGAGCAGGACCTCGTCGTAGGTCTCCTTGAGGCTCTTCAGCTGGAGAAGCTGGCCGCCCACCGCCACTTCCCGGCCGAGCACACCGAACTCCAGCCCTTCCCTGGCGACGGTGGCACCGACCTCCGCGGCCCTGCGCATCAGCACCTCCGCCGCGGGAAGCTGCTGCTGAGCGAGTACGGCCGTCGCCCCGGGCTTGATGATGCCGGCCTTCTCGCCCGCGATGGTCTCGACATCAGGACCGAGATACTCCATGTGGTCCAGTGAGATGGGCGTGATGACCGCCACCGCTCCATCTGCGACGTTGGTCGCGTCGAAGCTGCCGCCCATCCCGGTCTCGATGACCGCGATGTCGACGGGGGCGTCGGCGAACGCCACGAAGGCCATGGCGGTGAGGGTCTCGAAGAACGAGAGCCGGCGCCCCTTGGCATCGATCATCTCGAGGTAGGGAAGGACGTCCTCGTAGACCTCGGCGAATCGCTCCTCGCTGAGCGGAGTGCCGTCCACGGAGATGCGCTCCCGCATGGAGACGAGATGAGGACTGGTGAACCGGCCGACCCGGAGGTTGCGCTCACGGAGAATCGTCTCGATCATCCGGGTCGTGGTCGACTTCCCGTTGGTACCGGCCACGTGTATCACCTGGTAGGAGCGCTGCGGGGAGCCGAGCACATCCATGAGCGCGGAGATCCTGTCGAGCGTGGGCTCGAAGTTCCACTCGACGCCGCGTTCCATGATTGCTCGTTCGACTGCCTGATAGTCCACATCTCAAGCCTACTGACCGCGTGGTCGGGCTCCCGACGCCCCCGAACCCGGGAGCGATGCGAGGGCCGGCAGGCGCTTCGGAGCTCCCCGCCGTACGGCACGGCAACGCCCCGGGAACACCCGCGCGGAAAGCCGGGAAACACGAAAAGGGCCGTTCCCTGACGAAGCCAGAGGACGGCCCTTCCCCACACCCGGAAAACAGGCACACGAAAAAGCGGGGCCCCGGA
>NZ_JBEZNH010000106.1:0-8660 GCF_040653115.1 Streptosporangium sp. NPDC048047
CACAGATGTGATCATGGGGCCGCTGCTTTTTGATCTACTTCGCCAACAGTGTCTCAGGATGAGCGGGGCCGCCTGCACGATGTGCTGAACATGGCCAGCATCGCCGCGTCCCAGACCTCCGGGGACCAGGTGCGCTTCCGCATCGCCCGGGTACCCCGCCAGGGCAAGGGAACCCGGCCCCGTACGGTCACCTTGATCTGTCACATCGGCCCGGGAGACGACCCCCGGCCGGTGGTCACGATCATGACGCCGGAGGACGCGTGACCGGGCGCGCCCGTCTCGTGCGGGCACCGGTTGAGCGCCGAACCTCCATCGCCGCCCGCCAGCTCACCCTCGGCGAGCTGGATCCGGCCTCACCGTGGTGCCAGCGCTGGACCGAGAGCAGAACCCCCTCCTGGCGGCACCGCAGCGAAGGAGGCTTCAACGCCGACCGCTACGGTGTGGCAACACTACCTGAAGCAGGCGCCAAGGAATTCATTCTTACCTTTCATTATTCCGGCTCCTACCCCGCGGCCCGCCTGCGCTACGGAATGTGGGATCTGGCCGCACCACGACCTGAACTCGTCGGCGTCGCGGTGTTTTCGATTCCAGCCAGCCGGGCCACCCTCACCAACGCTTTCCCGGACCTCGATCCCTACGTGCAGAGTTTAGAGCTCGGCCGGTTCGTGCTCAGCGAAAGCGTGCCCGCAAATGGTGAATCCTGGTTTCTCGCCCAGGCGTCCCGGCTGGCCGCGGCGGAAGGCGTGCGAGGCGTCGTGAGTTTCGCCGATCCACGCCCGCGCCTGACACTCGGCGGGGACATCATCTTCCCCGGTCACTTGGGGATCATTTACATGGCCAGCAACTGCCTCTACGCCGGGCGCACCACGCCGCGCACCCTCACCCTGCTGCCCGACGCCACGGTGCTGTCGGAACGGGCCATGGCCAAGGTGCGAAACCAAGAGCGTGGCTATGGCTACGTCGAGCGCCAGCTCATCCGGTACGGGGCCGCTCCCCGCGAGCCCGGCGACGACCCCGCCCACTGGCTGAGCCGGCAACTGCCTGTCATCGGCGCCCGCCGGATCCGCCACGGCGGCAACCACCGCTACCTGATGCGCCTGGGCAGCCGCGCCCAGCGAACCCGCACCCGTATCGGCCTGGCGACCCGCTCCTATCCGCGGCAACTGGACCCGCTCTAGGCGCGCCGCGCCATCGAATCACCCATGTACGCCAGCGGGAAATTCCTCACCCCGTAATGTCACCGCACCCCATAGAGGATTTCCCGCCCCGCGTACGTCGAAGCTTTACCGCGGTACTCCGGTTGGATCATGGGAAAGCGGATCGCGCTAAAATTATGCAAGGGATCTTCTGGTGGCACCCAGAGATTCCAGAACATTTCCGATCCGAAACAGGAAGAGGTCGCGATGAGCGACATCTCCTCAGGGGAAATCGTCGGTGAATGCATCATCGACGGTCAGCGCATCCGAGTGCGGAGGACAACCCGCTACGACCTCATCGCCAATACCGGCGAGGTGGTCACCGCCGAGCAGCCGTTCAGTACCTACCCGTCCGAAGGGGAAATAGAGGCAGTCTGGACCCGCTGCCGCCATCACCTGGCCACCGTGGACGCCTTCACCCTCTGGGCAACGGCGGCCGGCATCACCGAAGAGGACCTGGATCCGATCGTCCATGACCTCTTCAGCGAACCGGCCTCAGAGACCAACAACCACGGTCTTGCCGGGCAGATCGAGGAAATGATCCGTGCCTACGGCCCGGAAGGAGCCCGCAACCTGCTCGCCGACTGCGTACCCGCCGCCCCCGGCCCGCTGTATGCCCTCAGCGAGCTGCGCGGACGTATGTCGACGGGATATGACGACGGGGCCGTCAACTCCGTTCTGGGTCAGATCAGCGAGGCTGTGAAGCAGCGCCTGGTGTGCGTGTGGGACAAGATCGACACCTGGGGAGTCGGTGGCAACTCCCAGTTCTACTGGGAGACAGAAGACGGCCAACTCCTCGAACTCGTCGGGGAGTTGTGGCCGTGGCTCAACGGCGACTCCCACAACCCGGGCACACCGCACTTCCCCGGTACCCCCGCTAGCTGGATCGGCCCGCCGACGGGCATGACCACCACCAGCCTCACCTGGACCGATGGGTTCCACAACTACGCCGGTTGGGACGACGACGAGCAGGACACAGGAGAGGACGCCGCCGCCGAGTAGGCGACGCCCGCACGCCTTTGCCTGCCCTGCCGCTGCGGTCAGGCAAAAGCCCCCATCCATATCAGATGACTTCTGGTCATGAAGGGTCCCCGATGGCACTCGGGGACCCCGATCAATCTCCGATCCGAAAGAAACGGACACCAATATGGGAAAGATCTCTTCGACGAAAATCGTCGGCGAGCACACCATCGACGGACGACCTGTCCAGGTCCAGCAGACCGTGTGGGCCGGCGGCGGCCTTAGCTACGACCTCATCGACGCCGACACTGGCAACATCCTCACCATGGAGGAATCGTTCGGCGCCTACCCCCCTGAGAGCCAGATGAGGGCAGTCCTGAACTCCCGGGCGGGCACACCTGGCCCGGCCGACCTGGTGGCGGCATGGGAGCGAGCCACGAAGGCTCACTACGCCAGGGCGGGCCAACTGGCCCGTCTGATCGCCGACACCCTCCGCACCCAGTATCCAGGCGCGGCCTACCTGGTTTTGGCGATCGGGGAGGATGAGACCGACCGCGACATAGAGCTGTTCCTCCACAGTGTGCGAGACGCCGACGGCGCCATCATCGAGGACTTCGAGCACTCCGGCGCTCTGCCTCCGATCGATCCCGACAGCTTCCTGCGCCGCGCCTGGGGAGAACTCAACCCGAGCAACCCTGTCGCCCTGCTGTGGCTGCTCCGGCAGCTCTACATCACCGGAGTGCAGTTCGACGAGCTCCCCGAAGACCTCCTCCAGGAGGACGACCCCGAGTGGCGCCCGATGTGCCTACTGCTGTCCGCCCAGGCACGCCCCCACGCCTGGGCGGACGAAGAGGATAAGGCGCAGCGGTTCGGACCGCGCCTCATGCGGCCCTACAGCGCGATCCCCTCGCCTTCGGCCAGTTCGTAGGGCGCCTTCGTGAGCAGTCGACCGTGCGGCCTATCAGGCGCGGAGTCCGATCCCCTCTCGCGCTCCGCCGCTGGGCGCGTTGGCCGCCGGTCGACCCCGGTACTCACCGGGTCTTTGATGCGTCGCTCCTCCTCGGCGGGAACGTCAAGACCGCCGACCCGCGGTCTTTCGGTACCGACCACCCTCGCACGGGCGCCCTCTGCGGCAAAAGCGCAACCGCGATGGGCCAGGGACGTACGTGGCGGGGCCGGTCCCCGGAAAACAGGACGCCTGCCCCGCCATTCGACGGCTTTCCGCCGAGGCGATCTTCCCATTCCACCCGAACCCTCCCGGAAGGGCCTATGAACGACCTACGCTTTCCCGCCTTGCCCGTCCCCGGCGACCTCATCCTCAACAATCCCGCATGGCTCTATCCCTCTCCGTGCGCGGCCGGATCCGGCATGGCCCATCTACGGATCTGGACCACTCGTACTGCCGCGCCGCATACCCATCTGGCGATCGTCAGCCAGATGGGTATCGGAGCGAGCGTCACCAACAGCGCCACCAGCATCCACGCCACACTGACGCACGCTTTGAACGGGCCGGTGGTCCTGCTCGAACACTGGCCCGAACAAGAAAGCCACGGCCCTGAACACCTGGATCAAGTCACCATCACCGCAGGGCAACCCGACTGGCGGCGCATCTGGCCCACCTCCGTGAGCAACCCCGACCGCAGCCGCTTTGAGACATGGATGAACCACCACGGACACCCGCTGCTCACCGACGCCACAGCGGCGGTGATCGACACCTGGATATGGGGACCGCACTGCCTGTCACCCCAACACGACGCCTGCCCGCGAGAGATGTGCAGCCTCACCGGAAACGCTGACCACCCGTGCCGTTCACAGAAACTCGGCTGCCCATACTGCGGAGCACCCCGCGAACCGATCTAGCCATTGACCTGTCACTCACCACCAGGCGATAGCCCGCCACACGACCGAGCGTTTTTCGAACTCCAATCTCCTTCACCGATCCATAAAGACTTCTGGCCGTTCTCCTCAACAACCTCGCTGCTCGCGGGAAGCGAATCGCGCCGCCACCTTCGAAGAAGAGGGCGGCGCGATTCGTGTATCTCTGCTTGCACGGCGGACCCGCAACCACAAATTATGCATTAACTGGTAATGTGTTCATTGCCGGATGTGGATGGCACTCCAAACCCGGCGTCACTTCTCCGATTCCGAAAAGGAAACAACCATGACCAGCGCCAACCGCCCAACGTGGAAAGAGCTCCAGCGCGAGCTCCGCAAACTGGGCGACGTGACCCTGACGGGATTTCTGAACGCCACCGAATTCACGATCGAAGACCTCTACCGCAACCGAGGAGGCTGGACGGCGCTGCGCCGCGCCGCTGGCCTCGCGCCAGCAGCGAGCGACCCGGCCCGCGATGCGCAACTGGGCCGGGCCTTCGGCCGCATGCTTCACATCGACGACACCGAGCGCCTGTCCTTCATGCACGCGTTTTCCGAGAGCATGGTCCGGCCGCCGGAAACGGTGCGGGAACACCGGATGCAGGCGATGCTGGACACGGCACTGTGGGGCGGCACCGAGTCCCACGCCGATGCGGCCATCCGGCTCAACCGGATCGAGAAAGACCGGCGCGCCGAACTCGGGCAACTGGCCGAGGTCTTGAGGAGCCGAGCCCGCACCACGGCCTCGCCGCTGCACGCCGACGTACCGCTGTGCGTGCACGCCCGCTACAGCAAGAACGAGGTCCTAGCCGCGTTCGGCGTGGACAAGCCCGCGCACATGCGCGAAGGAGTCAAATACGTCGCTCAACACCGGGCCGATGTGTTCTTCGTGACCATCGACAAGGCGGAAAAGGACTACACGGAAAGCACGCGTTACAGCGACTACGCCATCACTCAGGAGCGGTTCCATTGGGAGTCGCAAAGCGGGCTACGCGCTACCGCGCCCACCGCCGAGCGCTACATCAAGGGGCTCTCGACGGTCCACCTCATGATCCGCCGATCCAAGCACGACGAAGGCTGGGGCACCCCGCCCTACACCTATGCCGGGCCCATGCGCTACATCAGCCACAAGGGGGAACGCCCCATCGGTGTCGTCTGGCGGCTCGATCACGCTCTGCCGTCCGAGGTCTTCCAGTACGCCAAGGCCGCTCCCGATGAGGCGCTTCAAGCCGCTCAGGGTGACGTCCCCTTCGCTGCTGAGTCCTAGTACTTCAGTGATACTTCGTGACCTCACCGAATGAGGTCACATACAGAGGCCACCACGCGATCCTCGGAGCAGGAGCCTGGAGATCGCGTGGTGGCCGCAGGCGGCAGTGTGGGCGCCCCCCGGCTGGCTGGGCGGCGATGGGCGCCCTCACCCAGGCGGAGGCGCCGAAAGACCCGAGGGCTGGGATGCGGGTGCTGGACGTGCCGGTACGGATCCGGCAGGCCGGCTGCGCTCCCCGGCCCGGGACGGTTATGAAACCTTGTGCCCAGGGCGGCGATGCGGAACCTATGCGAGCAGGCCCGGGCGATTCCACCGTCGACCGGGAATTCCGGCTGCAGCGCCACGGCATGAGGCCGGAGGCCGCGGATCCAGGCGTCTCGCGCCGGAGCCGGTACCGTCCACGGCGAGCCGTTCGGCCGCGCCGCGATGAGGATGAGCTCGGGGCGGAGGTCTTCCATACGGTCCAGCTCCACGGGCGCCTCCTCGATTTCGAATGCACCGTGTGCCTTGTTCGTTCGCATACGCCCACGGCATGAGCCTGGACATAACGAAGCCCCCCACCTGGTCATGGGTGAGGGTTTTGCGCTGTGTACGACTATCAGGCGAGCCAGAGGCCGATAGCAGGCCGCTTCCAAAGCGAGCTTTGGCCGACTCACCCCACCCAGGACGGGCGTCTTGGAAAACCACCTCACCGTGCCGGATGGAGCTGGCAATCCGCCTGCCCCGGGCGGCCAAGCGCTCCAGCACCTGAGCAGCGGCCACTTCGTCCCTGCGCGCCTGGATGGGCGTAAGCCGTACAGGGCCAAGTATCCAGTACATGCCCGTAATGCGGGTCTTCACCGGTGGCGTGGAGGGTGGTGATCCTCGTGGGGCTGGGAGCGGTCGACACGGAGACTCTCCGTGGGGCTGGTACTGATTTGTGAGCGTGGCGAAAATGTGGCCAGGTGCTCGATCCCGTGTGCGGCTAGCCTACTATGGAAGGACTCCTCCGGGAGTTTTCAACCTGCGGGGCCGGCGAGGTTCCAATACAGAGCCCTCGGGCTCCGCTCGCCGGCCCTTCTTCATGTCCTGCTGCCAGAATCGGCTGAGCAAGGTCGCCGCCCCCGGGCTGTGAGGCTCGGGGGCGGCGGGGATCAATTCTCGGTGTCCCTGAGTCGCTGCTGAACCAGGTCGACGCTCGCCCCGATTCGCGTCAGCGCGTAGGCCATCGCTTCCAGGCGATGGGGTTGCGGCCCGACCAGTTCGGTCAGGTCGGCAATCGCGTGCGCGGTGTGCCAATCCAAGATCATCTTGTCCAGTATGGACGCCGCGAGACTGTCCAGAGGGAGGTCTCGCAAGGCCGCCCTGGCGCGCTCCAGGGCGGCGACGCCGATCCGGCTATTCCAGTCGTCCCTTTCGATGGAAGGGATTCGGATGGGGATCGGCAGCTCGCCGAGGATCTTGTCGATGACGATGTAGGCGGCCAAGAATCTGGCGCCCAGCTCGTCGAGCGGGTTGTTGTCGTGATGGTTGTCCACGCGATTTTCCTCTCTTGAGTTTTCAACCTGCTGTCGATTCGGGGGTTCCGCGCCCCTTTCGACATATAAAACTATACCGCAATTCTGTCCTGATGTGGGGCTTTCGAAGGACCGAAATAGAGGTTTCCGGTACGTCGAATCCCTGTCCTTTGGGGCACGACTGCGGTATAGTTTTATGTGCCGGAAGGGAGTTGGAACCTCGACCGGCAGCAGGTTGAAAACTCAAGAGAGGAGCCCTGGTGGGCGTAACCGCTCAGCACCGCACCAGCGTGGTGATCCGCCTCGCAGGAGAACACGACACCCTAATCGAGCGCCACGCGGACACCATCCGCGTCGGCATCCCCGGCGCCGTGATCACCATCTCCCACCACCTGGCCGCCAGATCGATCTGGACAATCTGGCGCGAGGCCGAAAAGATCCTGCCACGTATCTTCACCACCGACGGGTGCGCCGCCCCTTACCCGGCGCACCCGAAGACCTTGGCCCTGGCGTCCATCGCCTACAGCGGGTGGATCAAAAGCCGCGAACTCCAAGGGAAGATCGCCAGGTACAGCCCCAGCGGCCACGGTGAGCTGAAAGTGAAGGTCGGCACCCTGATCATCATCTGCGATGACCGGCCCTCCGCCACCAGCCAGATCGCCGCCTGGGCCCGGATGTACCGCCTCGCCCAAAGCGAGGTCTGGCCGGGGTCCCTCGGCGAACGGTGAGAGACGAGGGGGAGGCCCCGCGCAAGGGACCTCCCCCTCCACTCCCACCATCCACAGAACCCCGTTCGGGCTCTTCTCGCCGCGGCCAGCTCGCTCACACTGAAGGCCGCACACCGAAAGGGCACGCCTTGCCTCACCACCCGATTGCAGCCTCATCCCCGCCTACCGCTCAGTACACCGCGATGGTCACCGAGACGCTCCACACGTCGAGGTGAGCCCAGAGAAGCTACCCCCTGGCTCATCACCTCTGCACCGAGTGTCGCCAACAGCCATCCCCGGCGACCGTGCCTACCTGGCGATGGGCGGGTACGTCGTGATCGACCGTGAAAGGCACTGGCTGGTTTCGCTGGTCGCCGCCCGGCCTGAAGACGGCCCAGAGCAGGCAGCGGAAGAACTGGACCCTGCTGGCCCTACCGTCCCGGTCTGGCCGGTCACCCACCGGCCAGACCCACCCCCCAGCGACCCCGCACGGATCCAAAGGGCGGTCCAGTCCAGCTCCGAAAGGATGACCATGTACGAGATCCGAGACGACCTTGGCCACACGCTCGCCCGCGTGCCCAGCGCCGACGACGTCGACCAAGCGCTCGACGACCTGTGTGCCATGGCACATGCCCAGGCCGCAGCCAGCGGCGAAGGCGCCACCGACCTATGGCTGCGCCTGGTCGTCATCGACACCGCCACCAGCCGACAGGTGGCGTTTCGCCACTACAATCCGGACCCCGGCGAACCTTACGAGCCGCTCACCCTGCAGGAGGGCCGATGATCCCACAGGGCCGCGATGCGATCGACGCCGAAGGCATCGCCCAGCTGCTCGGCATGGCCTACAAGACGTTCCGCAACAAGGGAGGCGCCGCGGCGGTCGGCCTGCAACCCTTCACGCCAGGCCGCCGCAAACCGCTCTACGACCGCGCCCAGGCCGAAGCCGTCCGGGACGGTCGCCCGCTGCCGACGTGGCCGGTCGGAACACGCGAACACCCCGATGACCTCCTTGATGAGCAGGACGCCGCCGAGGCGCTCGGCGTCGAGTACTCGACGGTCCGCAAGGACCGCTCTACGGGGAGACTGCCGGGGTGGATAACGGTGTGCCGATCATCCGGATGTAGCCGCCGAAGGGGAGCCACTTGACGCCGTACTCGGT
>NZ_JBEZNH010000107.1:0-7625 GCF_040653115.1 Streptosporangium sp. NPDC048047
ATCGGGAACCTGTCGGAGGCGGTCGGCGCGCACCGGCTGGGCACCGCCCACCGGACGCGCGGTCCCGCCGGGGAGCTGGACGGCCCCTACCTGCCGGTGGACCTGGCGGCCAACGCCGCCAGCCTCGGCGCCGACGTGCTGCGAGCCACCGACCGGGAGTCGCTGCGCGAGGCGCTGGTCACGGCGCGGGCGGCCGGCCGGACCACCGTCGTGTACGTCGAGACGGTCCCCGGCCCGGCCCCGGACACCACCGCCTGGTGGGACGTCCCGGTCGCCGAGGTGTCGCGTGACCCGGTGACGAGGGCGGCGCGGGAGCACTACGAGGACGCCAAACGCGACCAGCGCCCCTACCTGTGATGGGCTGGACGGCGGCGTTCGCCGCGACGGCGATCCTCTTCGTGCTGATCAGCGGGGCCAACGACGGGGCCACCCTGATCGGGCTGGGGCTGCGGTTCCCCCGCGCGCCGGGATGGGCGGTCACCGCGCTCCTCGCGGCGGTGCTGTTCGCCGGGCCGTACGTCATGGGCGTCGCGGTCGCGCGGACCTTCACCGGGAGGCTCACCGAGCTGGACGCCCCCGGCGGCGCGGCGGCGTTCCTGGCCGGAGTGGTGATCGCGGTGGTCGTGGTCGCCGTCCTGTCCGGCCGGGGACTGCCGACCAGCCTGACGCTCGCGGTGATCGGCGGCATCACCGGGGCCGGACTCGGCTCGGGACTGCCGGTGTCGTGGTCCGGGCTGGCCGCCGTGCTGGCGGTCGGGCTCGGCGCGCCCCTGGTCGGCCTGGCCCTGGGCTACGCGCTGGGGACCGTCTCGCGCCGTGCGCCGTCCAGCAGGGGGATGCCCCGGCTCGTGCTCGCCGCCCACCTGCTGGCCTACGCGGCCCAGTGCGCCGCCTACGCGGTGAACGACGGCCAGAAGATGATCGCGGTGGTGAGCGTCGCGGTCCGCGTGGGCCACGACGGGCCGGGAGCGGTCGGGCCCGTCGAGGTCCCCCCGGCGTGGATGGCCGTCCTGGTGGCGCTGTTCCTCGTCGGCTCCCTGAGCAGCCTCACCCGCGTGGGAGAGCGGCTGGGCCGCGGGCTGGTCATCACCCGGCCGCTGCACGTCGTCTCGGCCGAGGCGGCGGCCACCGGCGCCGTCCTGGGCAGTTCCGCCCTCGGCAGCCCGGTGAGCATGACCCAGTCCATCACCGCCGGAGTCATCGGCGTGGCGGCGAGCGAGGGAAGCAGGAGAGTGCGATGGCAGAGCGTGCTGAGCATGGGCACCGCGTGGCTGGTCACGCTCCCGGCGTCGATGACGCTGGGTTGCCTGGCCGGGCTCGCGCTGAGGTTGCTGTGAGCGGCGCGGCCGGGCGAGCCCGGCGGTTCACCCGGGTCTGGGACGACCTGCGGGGCCGGTCGGGACGACGGGTGATGGACCTGGTCCGCAGGCAGATCGTCGTCGCGCGGACCGGGGCCGTGCTCGCCTGCTCGACGGCCTCCGGCGAGACCGACCGGTCCGCCGCGCGCACCCGGATGGCCGAGGTGGAGCACGAGGGCGACGCGGCACGGGCCGAGCTCATCCGGGCCCTGCGGCGGACCCTGGCCACCCCCATCGACCGGGAGGACCTGTTCCGGCTCTCCCGCTCGGTCGACGACGTCCTGGACCACCTGCGCGACTACGTGCGCGAGGCCGACCTGTTCGGCCCGGCGGACCTCTCCTTCGCGGCCGAACCGCTGCAGGCGGTGATCGACGGACTCGACGAGCTGGACCGGGCCCTGCCGAAGGTGTTCGACGACCCCGGCTCGGTCACCGTGGCCGTGCTGGCCACGCGGAAGGCGTGCAGCCGGGTCCGCCAGCTCTACCAGACCCGGCTCACCGAGCTGTTCTCCGGACCGCTGGAGATGGACACGCTGCGCGAGCGCGAGCTGCTCTCGCGCCTGGACGCGGTGGGCCGGCGGCTGGGCGAGTCCGCCGACGCGCTCGCCGACGCGATGCTCAAACGAAGTCACTGACCACGACAGACCCCGCCAAGGAGCGAAGTCCGCAAGACGGGCGGACCACACACCGCGGTGCCCCCCCGTGACCCCCCGAAGGAAGTGTCCATGGCTGTTCTCACCAAGACAGAGCCGCCGCCCGCCCCGCCGAGACGGCGCAGGCTGGTGTACCGGCTCCGCGTACTGCGCCACGACCCCACCGCCGTGCTCGGTCTGATCCTCGTCATCCTGCTCGCCTACCTCGTGGTGGCGCCCCTGATCGCGGTGATCTCCGACGCCTTCCGCCTGCAGTACGGCGACGACGTGCACGCCGGGCAGCGGGCCGGCGAGTGGACCGGCTACTACCTGTGGCGGGTCTTCCGCTCCCAGATCAGCGGCCTGCTGTTCTGGGAGCCGCTGCTCAACACGCTGGTCGTCGCGGTTGGCACCACGCTGTTCGCGCTGATCCTCGGCGGCGGCATGGCGTGGCTGGTGACGCGGACCAACGTGCCGGGCCGCAAATGGCTCGCCGGCGCGCTGGTGGTCCCCTACATGCTGCCGTCGTGGACCTTCTCCCTGGCCTGGCTGTCACTGTTCAAGAACGAGCGCGCCGGCGGACAGGTCGGCTTCCTGCAGGCACAGGGCGTCCACACACCCGACTGGCTCGCCTACGGCGCGCTGCCGATCATCGTCACGCTGGGGCTGCACTACTACCCGTTCGTGCTGCTCCTGGTCGGCAACGCGCTGCGCCGCATCGACGTGCAGCTGGAGGACTCCGCGAGGGTCCTCGGCGCCCCGCGGCGCGTCGTCATCCGGCGGATCGTGGTGCCGCTGATGCTCCCTGCGCTGTCCTCGGCCGTGCTGCTGGTGATCGGCCGGGTGCTCGGAACCTTCGGCACGCCGTACGTCCTGGGTCTGCCCGCCGACTACCGGGTGCTGTCCACCGGGCTCTTCCAGTCGATCCGGGACCGCAGCACCGGCGTGGCCTCCGTGATCGCCACCGTCATCGTGGTCATCGGGGTGCTGATCGTCTTCACCGACATGCGGCTGATGCGGGAGCACCGCCGGTTCGTCACCGTGGGCGGCAAGGGGGCGATGGACCGGCTGAGCGATCTGCGCGGCCGGCGCTGGCCCGCCTTCGCCCTGGGCCTGCTGGTCTTCGTGGTGAGCGTGCTGGTGCCGGTGCTCACGCTGCTGCTGTCCACGGTCACCCGGACCCCGCTGGACCTGTCCACCTTCACCCTCGACTACTGGCTCGCCGAGCGGCTGCCCGGAGCGGTCGGCTTCCCGCACGGGGTCCTGCGCGGCTCCGAACTGTGGGATGCGGCCTGGAACTCGCTGCGCGTCGTCGGCCTGGCCTCGCTGGTCTGCGCGGTCGCCGGCCTGCTGGTCGGGTACGTCGTGGTGCGCGGGACGGCCCCGCGGATCGCCGGCTTCCTGCGCCAGGTCTCCTTCCTGCCCTACCTCGTCCCCGGCATCGCGTTCGCCGCCGCCTCGCTGTCGCTGTTCGCCGTCGCCCGCGGCCCGCTCCCCGCGCTGTACGGCACGACGTTCCTGCTGATCCTGGTGATGGCCGTGACGCACCTGCCGTACAGCTCGCGCTCGGGCATCGCGGCGATGACACAGCTCGGCCGGGAGCCCGAGGAGGCCGCGCAGATCGCCGGGGCGTCCTGGTGGCAGCGGATGCGCCGGATCGTCTTCCCGATCCAGAAGGGCGCCCTCGTCACCGGCGTCGTGCTGCCGTTCATCTCCGGACTCAAGGAGCTCAGCATTGTGATCATGCTCACCACCACGGGGACGCAGTTGCTGACGACGCTCTCGATCGGCCTTGTGGACTACGGATACACCCAGCTCGCCAACGCGGTCGTGCTCATGATCGCGTTGGTCTCCTTCACCATGACGTACCTGACCCAGCGCCTGACCAACAGCAGCCTGGCGTCGGGTCTAGGAGGATAGATGCCGGCCATCACGTTGCGCGGAGTCGCCAAGAGCTACGGCGGCGGCGACTACGCCGTGAAGAACCTCGACCTCACCGTCCCCGACGGCGCGTTCATGTGCCTGCTCGGCCCGTCCGGCTGCGGCAAGACCACCACGCTGCGGATGATCGCGGGACTCGAACAGCCGACGTCGGGCACCATCGCCGTCGGCGACCGGGTCCTCGACTCCGTCGAACGCGGCCTCTACGTCCCCCCGGAGAAGCGCGGCATGGGGCTGGTCTTCCAGAACTACGCGCTCTGGCCGCACCTGTCGATCCGGGAGAACGTCGAGTTCGGCCTGCGCATGCGCAAGGTCCCCGCCGCCGAGCGGCGGTCGCGGGCCGAGGCGGCGCTGCGGATGGTCCACGTCGACGCCGCCATGGACCGCTACCCCTCCCAGCTCTCCGGCGGCCAGCAGCAGCGCGTCGCGCTGGCCAGGATGCTGGCGGTCAACCCCTCGGTGCTGCTGCTCGACGAGCCGCTGTCCAACCTCGACGCCCGGCTCCGCCTGGAGATGCGCGCCGAGCTCAAACGCATCCACGAGGAGTCCGGCGCGACGATCGTCTTCGTCACCCACGACCAACTGGAGGCCCTCACCATGGCCACCGACATCGCCGTCATGAACGAGGGCGAGCTGCAGCAGCTCGCCGCCCCGATGGACATGTACGCCAGGCCGGCCAACCGGTTCGTCGCCGAGTTCGTCGGCAGCCCGCCGATGGCGATCGTCGACGCCGGCCCCTCGCCCACCGGGCCGGCCGCCTCCCTGCTGCGCTTCGCGGAGTCCCGGGGGACGCGGGTCCCGCCCGCCGCCGTCGGCATCCGGCCGGAGGCCCTGCGGCTGGGCTCCCCACCCGACTCCGCCTGGCGGGAGGAGGCGCTGGTCGAGGCCGTGCTGCCGGCCGGCTCCTCCTGGACGGTACGGCTGCGCGTCATGGACACCGAGCTGTACGCGCTCTCCTACACCCCGGTCCAGGCCGTCCCCGGTGACGTGTTGACCTGCTGGACCGAGGAGATGCACCTGTTCGACGCGGACGGCGTGCGGATCCCCTTCCAGGACCCCGCCGAGGGTCCCTCCGAGGGCCCTTCCGAGGACTCCTCCGCCGACAGGGTGGAGGCCGGCGCGTGATCCGGCCCAAAGCGCTGCTGCTGGACTTCGGCGGGGTGATCGTGGAGACCGCCAGGCGTCCCTCCTGGGCGGCCGAGCTCGCCGCGGAGGTGCACGAGATGCTCGGCCGGGCCGGCTTCACCGGCCTCCGCGCCGACGAGGTCGAAAGCGACATCAGAGCGGGCGCGCGCGCCGACTCCTACTGGAAGGACTCAACCTCCCGGCAGCTCGCGCCCCGGGAGATGACGCACCGCGGATTCTGGGCCGACTACGTCGCGGCCGACTGGCCGGAGCAGGCCCGCGCGCTGGTGACGGCCGAGGCGACCCCGCTGTGCCGGCGGATGGGGGAACTGCGCAGCGACCGGAAGATCCGCCCCGGCATGGAGGACCTCCTGGCAGCCTGCCGGGAGCACGACGTCCGGCCCGCGGTCGTCAGCAACGCGCTGTGCGGGACCGTCCACCGCGACTATCTGGCCGGCGGCGGCCTCGACCGCCAGATGGCCGTGCAGGTCTACAGCGACGAGGTCGGCGTCCGCAAACCCAACCCCGAGATGATCTGGATCGCCTGCCGGGCACTGGGCGTCGACCCCGGGGACGTCTGGTACGTCGGTGACAACCACGACCGCGACGTCGTCTGCGGCGCCCGCGCCGGGGCGGGGGCCACCGTGCTGATGGTGTCCCGCAGCACGGAGGAGATCCCGTACCCGGTGCGGCAGCGTCCCCACGCCACCGTTGAGAACCCGTACGGCCTGCTGAGCCTCCTGGAGGAGACATGGACGTGAACACCTCGCGAGAGTTGGCCGCCATCGCGGTCGAGGCGGCCAGGGCGGTCGGCGACCGGCTCAGAGGCGCCTTCCGCTCCCGCCCCGAGGTGCGGACCAAGCGTGACTTCCACGACCCGGTGACCGAGCACGACAAGGCGGCCGAGGAGCACATCCGCGAGATCCTCGACCGGCGCTGCCCGGACAGCGTCGTGGTGGGCGAGGAGGGCGGGTCCCGGGGAGAGGGCGCGGTCAGCTGGTACGTCGACCCCATCGACGGCACCGCGAACTTCGCCGCCGGCCTGCCGTTCTTCTGCACCTCCATCGCGGCGGCCGTGGACGGCGAGGTGGTCGCGGGCGTCGTCTACGACCCGGTCCGCGACGACGAGTTCACCGCCTGGCTCGGCGGGGCCTTCTGCAACGATGAGCCGATCCGCAGCTCCGGGGCGCGCACCGACCGGGAGGCGATGCTGCTGTCGAGCTACCCCAGCCCGCGCGACCTGGGATGGGAGGGGGACGCGGCGCTGCACCGCTTCGCCCGGATGGTCGGGGCCTTCGCCTCCACCCGCCGGCCGGGCAGCGCGGCGCTGAAGCTGGCGCACGTCGCCGCCGGATGGGCCGACGTCGCCTACGGCACGCACGTCAACGCCTGGGACGTGACGGCCGGGTCGCTGCTGGTCAGGCAGGCCGGGGGCGTCTACATCCCGCTGGCCGGCAGCGTCTTCGTCCCCGGCGGCTATCTCGCCTGCGTCGGCGGGTTCGACCTCGCCGGCTCGGTGATGGCCGAGGTCGCCCCGGAGGGGTGGGACGCGTGATCCGCTGGATCGTCACCGACCTGGACGGCACGCTCGTCGGGCGGGACCTGGCCATGGTGCCCGCCAGCCGGGACGCCCTGCGCCGCTTCCGCGAGGCGGGCGGAGAGGTGGTCATCGCGACCGGGCGGATGGAACGGTCGGCGCGCCGCTACTACGACGAGCTCGGCCTGGAGGGGGCCGCGATCCTCTACAACGGCGCGCGGACCGTGAACCTCGCCATGGGATCCGTGCTGCGCTCCCGCCACCTGCCGGAGGCGGCCTGGAAGACGCTGCTCGGCATGTTCGGGGAGCTTCCCGAGGGCGTCCACCCGGTGGTGTTCTCCGGTGGTGAGGCGCTGGCCGTGCACGACGCGCCCGAGCTGCGCGACTTCGCCCGGCGGGACGGGATCACGCTGCGCGACCCGGGCGACTGGGCGGCGGTGCCGCCCGGCGGGGTCACCAAGTGCATGCTGATCGGCGACCGGCTGCCCGACTGGCGGATCGAGGGGACCGTCATGGTGCGGTCCGAGGCGACCTACCTGGAGGTGCTGCCGCCGGACGCGACCAAGGGAACCGCTCTCCGGGAACTGGCCGCGGCCCGGGGCGTGCCGATGGCGCACATCGCGGCCGTCGGGGACAACCCCAACGACATCGACATGATCGCGGCGGCCGGGCTCGGGGCCGCGGTCGGTGACGGGCACCCCGACGTCCGGGCGGCGGCCGACGTCGTGGTCGGGGCGTGCGCGGACGGAGCCGTCGCCGAGGTGGTGGAGATGGCGCTCAGGGCCGGCGCGCGGCCCTGAGGCCGGGCCCGGGGCGCCTGCCAACGTCCGGCACCGGGGCACCCGTCAGGCCCCGGCACCCCCGGCACCGGGGGTGCCGGCCGTCGCCCCGGCCAGGCGCCTGAATTCGTCAACGTGGAGACCGGCGCGCCATGGGCGCGCGGAGGACAGCGCGCCGTGGGCGCGCGGGAAGCGGGATCGTGAAGAACATCACCCACTGGATCGGCGGAGCAGCCGTCGAGGGCGGCGACGG
>NZ_JBEZNH010000108.1:0-7568 GCF_040653115.1 Streptosporangium sp. NPDC048047
GGCGCCACGCCTGCTAGCTGGGGAAACTCATACACCACCTCCGTGGACGCAACCCTGTAAGACGTGTCGGCGGCTTCCGAGAGGTGATCAGGCAGCTCACCGCCTGATCGTCGTAGCCGTCTCTCTACCTGACGCGCACGCGGGTGAAAATCCGCTCTCCTGGGTCGGACTGGATGCGGAAAGGAAGGCCGAGGCGGTCGCGGAGACTGAAGACCGCGCCCTCGTCCAGGACGGTGAAGCCTTGGCGGGCGTAGAAGGTCTCCAGGCCGCTGCCGGTGCGGAACTGGCCGTAGGCGGCACCGAAGCCGAGCTGGAAGTACAGGTGCAGGCAGCGGGTCAGCAGCGCCGAGCCGATGCCCTGGCCGCGCGATGGTTCATCGACGGCCACGGCCCGGATCTTCATCACTGCGGTCAGGGCATCGATCATGATCTCGAAGGGGATGCCCCGGTCGGCGGCGTTGGCCACGACCGCCGGAGGAAGACTGACCGCGTGCAAAGCCGCGACCACGCGGCCGCCACGGTCCTGGACGACCAGGGGAGCCGACAGGCCCGCCATGGCGCAAAGCGCGGCTTGTTCGGTTCGCGCACTGATCACCTCGAGGAATCGGCGCCGCATGGCGTGTGGTCCGTCGGCCAGGCCCACAGGTAGCAGCCAGCCGAGCATCCCCTCGCGTACCGCGGTCAGAAGAGCGTCCTCGTGCGCGGCGCCGGACATCTCCACCAGTTCCAGCCAGCGGTCGGCCTGGCCGTCGGCCAGCATGCGGATCTTCGTGCCGTTCGGGCCCGACCATCCGTGCGCGAGACGGTCCGGGGAAATGGCCGGGATGCGGTCAGTGCGGCCGGGCGTCTTGCGTCGGGAGGCCATGGCCGGACCGTACCCGTCTTCGCGTGATCGTCTGGAGTGATGACCGGCATCGGACATCGCGACCGGCTTCGTGTCCCCCGGCACCGGCACGCTCGTCTCAGCGCCCCGGGGCCGCAGCCCCCTCATCGCGGAGCTGGCCCCGCTACACGTCCGCGGTCGCCCGCACCCGCAGGTCCGTTGTCGGCCCCAAGCCGCGCACCAGCGCCGCCAGGTTTCGCCACAGCGCCGCGTCGCTCGATCCGCCCCGCCTCGACGCTGTCCGGCTCTTCAGCCACCTGCGCACCCCGTACGTTGGGGGCAGGGTGCCGGGGCGGGTCACCTGCTGTCCGGTGATGAGGAGTCGCACACGCGGCGCCGGTGCCGTGGCCTCATCCGGCCACGCCTCCTGCCGGGAATGTGACGCCCGCGGGTAACCGCCATACCCCGCACAAGCGTCTGAAGATCACCAAGACATCGAGCCCACCCCAGCCAATGGAGACCCCCATGCCCACCCCCTTCTTCCGCCGCCTGAGGATGAGCCTCACCGCCGGAGCGCTGGCCGTCGCCCTCACCTCCTGCGGTGGAGCGAGCACCGACCTGGACGCCGCCGGCGTCATCAAGGCACTTGCCGACAAGGGCCTGCCGGTCTCCCCCACCGTGACCTACACAGCCGACGACGACCCGAACAAGCTCCTCGGCCGCCCCAATGGCTACACCTCCAAGGCATCGTTCACCGACCAGCGGGTCGACGCCGCCAAGGTCGCCGGGGCCAAGAAGGGCGACGTCGAACTCGGCGGCAGCGTCGAAGTATTCGACGACGCCGACCAGGCGGAGCAGCGCGCCGACTACATCCAGCAGATCGGCAAGAAGATGCCGATGCTCAGCGAGTACGACTATGTCGTGGGGCCGGTGTTGGTGCGGGTGTCGAAGGAGCTGACCCCGGACCAGGCGAAGGCGTTCGACACGGCGCTGGGCGAGATCGTGGATTGACAGCCCGCGGTGACGCCCTTGCCCCGGGAACGGGGCGGGGGGTTGCCGCGTCTGCCTGGGGTGGATCACTTGATCGGGTGAGGATGGCAGGCATGGATCCTGAGCTCGGCGCCGCCATCGCGGGGGCCATACGCCTCGAGCAGCTTCTCGTGGAGGCCCGGCGAGCCGACGCAGCCAGCCCTCCGGGCGAATTCGATCAGGCCGCCGATGTCGCGAGCGGCGATCAATTCCCGTGCTTGCGGAGAACGCCACACGCTGTCAGGTACGTCCATCGCGGCTCCCGGAGGTCACCCGGCTGTGCCTGGCCGGCTGCAATGACGTTCCGCGACCGGGCCACCTCGGCGGCCGCCGGCGCCTTCTATCGAGCGGTCTCGGCGGCGCGCGCGGGCTTCGGCGACGTTGAGATCTCATCGGTCCAGGTGAGCGCGGCATCCAGGTCAGCCAGCGCGGCCTGCAGTGCGGCGATGTGGTCGGGCTGCTCGGCGACCGCCGCGGTGGTGCGCCGCTGTTCGGCGGCCAGTGTGGCCTATAGGCCATCGCCTTCGGCTCCGATTCGGGCGGCGGCCCGCTCCGGACTCTCCTGCGGCCGAGGTTCTCCACCGGCCGCCCGATGTCCGTTCCGGCGGTGCGTCAGTCCACGTAGGTGACCGACATCCTCCCCTTCCTCAAGTCGCCGATGAGTGTCTGCTTGATCAAGCGCAACTTGGCCAGCTGAACCCGCCTTCCACTGAGCTTTCTGCTGATTTCCGCGATCTCGGACACAACCCGACGCTGCGCGTCCATTTCCGGCAGGTCGAAGTCGAGGTCGCGCAGACGTTCAACGGACAGCAGGCGCGAGAACGGACTGGGCGTGGCGAATGAGTCGGCCCGATGGGTGACGGCATGGCGCAACCACTCCGCCAGATAGCCGGGAAGAAGCCGCTGGTCGTCGACGGTGAGACGCATGACGTCGTTGGAGAACGTCGCCTCCGGCAGGTCGCCGTGCCAGACCGACGCGCCTTTCCCCATGATGTCGAGAAGGACGTCGCCTTCACAGAGAAGATCTCTTTCCGCCGCCGGCTCGGTTCGATACCGAAGGCTCCCCAGGTCCATCTCGCCGTCACCGAAGTTGCTCGCCCGCACGACCGGCAGCCCGTGGACGTCGAGACTCACCGGTCCAATGACGCCGTACCGGATCGATTTGACGACCTCACCCAGCGGGACGCGCTCGCACTCCCAGGACGAGCCAGGCACCGGGCTCACCAGGGGAAGGAGCACCGTCTGCCGATCGATGTCCAGCTTGGCGATCTCCGCCTCGACGTCCTTCTCAGTGTCGATCACGGCGTGGATCCTGCGGCCGACGCGGTGGCGGACTCCTACACGGTGCGTACCGGAGTCGGCGAAGTCCCAGGGCTCCTGCCTGGCCCACTGGCCGTACAGAGAGGGCGAGACGGCGGCTCCCGTCAGCCGGAACTCGATCTCCCGGAACGAGAGCGCGTACTTTTTCTCCCACCCCCGATATGTCTCGATGAGTTCACCGCGTCTGCGCACGACGAAGTCATTCAGCCCGCCCCGCAGGCTCTCGCGCAACGCCCGCAGGACGACGTCCTGCTCGGCCGCCGAGGCGAATCCGTGCTCGGCCACTGCCAGCAGGCGGTGTTTGTTTTCCGCCCACCACTCGGCGATGGCATCCGCCACGGCGTGCCGATCCAGCGGACCGGCCGCCGCTCCGGCGAAGATCAACGTCAGCTCGCCACGCGTCCGCATCAGCGCGCTCCTGCGTTCCCCCGAACTGCGGTCCATGTCCTGTCCCGGCGGCCCGGCGAGGTCCACCAGCCGCCTGGCGAGGATCGTCCATCCCTCCTCGAAGGCCTGCCACAGGGCGTCCTCGCGTGGCCGGGCCAGCTCCGCGAGCCGATCCGGGCCCGGACGCCGCCCTTCGGGCAGGAAGTCCAGGTACGGGCCGTGGCCGCGCTTCCGCTCCATGAAAAGATCCAGCGGGCCGATGCCGTACGAGGCGAGCAGGTCCGTTCGCGCCGTCACCTCGGCCCGAGGCATTCCGCCTTCCAGATGAGCGTGCACGTCCTGGGATTCCGGAGGCGGGGTGTTGTCGACGTAGCGGCGGATGTCGAGGCTGAAGTCGTTCTCACGCAACTCCTCGATGTCGACGACGCGGGCGAAACCGGGGATATCCCGGTAGTCGTCGAAGGCAGAAATGATCTTTTCGACGTGCCGGGGGGCGAGGTGGTTGCGCCAGCGGACCGAGGTGTACTCACGGTCGGCGTTGACGAACAGTACCTTGCCGCGCCGTTCCTCCTCACGCCGGGCACTGCCGCGCAGGATCAGGACGCAGGTGGGGAGACCGGTGCCGTGGAGCAGGTTGGGGGGCAGGCCGATGACCGCTTCGAGATGGTCCTCTTCGAGGATGCCCCGGCGGATCATCTTTTCCGCACCGCCCCGAAAGAGCACACCGTGCGGCGCGAGCATGGCGCCGAGGCCGGTGGGGGTGAGTACGGCCAGCACGTGCTGGACGAACATCAGGCCCGAAGTTGACGTGTGGCCGTATCGGAAGCGCTGGTCCTGGGGCCTCAAGTCGGCCAGGTCGTGCCTCCGGGAGAAGGGCGGGCTGGTGAGCACCCGGTCGAAGCGCATCAGCTCGCCGCCCTCGACGTGCCGGGGCGAGGTGAGAGTGTCCCCGTGCCGGATGTCGGCGTCGAGGACATTGTGCAGGGTCATGTTCAGCTTCGAGACGGCCCAGGAGCCGCCGTTGTTCTCCTGCCCGTAGAGGAACAGGTCGCGGGCGTCTTGGCCCTGCTCATCGACGTACTCCCTGGCGTGGACGAGCATGTCGCCTGAGCCCGAGCACGGGTCGTAGATCCGCATGCCTTGCTGGGGCTTGACCAGGCGGTTCATCATGCGGACCACGCTGACCGGGGTATGGAACTCACCTCCCCACTTGCGGCCTTTGTCGGCGAGCTCGCCGATGAGGTATTCGCAGGCGGCGCCGAGCAGGTCGGGAAACTCAAGATCATCGTTGCGCAGCCGACAGCGGTCGAAATGGCCGACGAGCCGCCGGATCTCCCTGTCGGAGACCCCGATGCCGCCAGTTCGCCATGCGAAGCCGATGGGCTCGAGAGCGTCTCTGAGCGCGCTGTTTCCCCCTATCAGGTCCATCAGCGCCCTCTCGAAGAGGTCCTCCACCTCCTTTTCACGTGACCGGGACACGATGAACGGCCAGCGCGCCCGCTCCGGCACGAAGAACACGTCCTGGTACGGGGATTGCGGAGCTCCGCCTTCGGTCCTTCTCTCCCCGGTGGCCTGTTCACGCATCTCGTCGAACCGGTCGGAGCAACGCTTGAGGAAAAGCACGCTGAGAACGCGACGGCAGCGTTCGGTGGCCTCCGTCCTGCTGCCAAGGATGTCGGCCGCCTCAGAAAGGTGTAGCTCCAGTTGCCTGAGGCCGAGCTTGGCCACGTGAGTTCCTCCCGCACCGCTTCGTCCGGATGTGCGCCTGAGCGCATAGGAACCTTAAGGCAATCACCCAGATCCCGGGCAGACACGCAGGAGAAGGTCAGTACTCCTCGACGCCCATTCCTTCCTTCACGAACCGGTAGACGTCGGTGTAGGGGTCCCTGCTGGGAAGTGCCGTGTGCTCGGGATGCCGGCCGTTCATCTGCTCCGCGTTCCTCCGGGCGATCGAAAATCTTTTCTCGATCTGGTCAGGAGTGACGTATTTGATGCCGCCCAGCACCTGGCTGAAGGCGGGGGGGAGCCGTACTTCGGCCTGCCTGCAGACGCCGCCGAAGGTGCCGGTAACCGATTTGAGATGCGACAGCCGCCAGACTTCGAAGCAGGGATTGGAGAAGGCGATCTCGACGCCGCTCTTGCCGGCTCGCGCCAGCAAACCGGTCAGCTCGTTTCGTTCCCGGCCGTCGTGATCGAAGATGCACCACACCTGCGTCCTCAGCCTCCGGGGCAGCCCCGCCCTGTCGTCCTCGTGCCGTTTACGCTCCAGCAGCTTGATTGCCGCGGCAACGAGATCGGAGGGCTTGCGGTCGGCGTCCGACACTTTCTGGTTGGCGAGGTGGATGTTGACCTTCACCTCCACCAGGCTCTTGATCGCCTCGATGTACGTGGGCTCGGTGACCCTTCCCTCAGTGAAGACGTAGATGGAGCGTCTCCGCCCGTTGCCTCCGTGCGCCGGGACAAGAGCCTCCTTGCCTTTCGCTTTCTTGATCATCGGCGCCGCTCCGACTCCCATGCGGCCGCCATCCGCCTGGCGATCTGCCCCTCCAGCAGGTCGGGCACCGCGCCGAACGCCCCTTCCAGGTATGACACCGTCAGGTTCTCCTCCTCACTCGGCTGTGCCTGCGTCAGGGGATACAGGCGAGTGGCGCCGCCGGTGTCCTTCTCCGTCAGCCAGATCTGCTCCGGCGCCAGCAGGCGTTCACCACTCGGGCTGCCCAGTAGGGTCACGTCGTGCGAGGTGAAGATCAGCTGCGCGCCCGCCGGGTTAGCGTCGGGGTCGGCGAACATGCGAACGACCTCGGCCGCCATACGCGGGTGCAGACTACCGTCCAACTCGTCGATCAGCAGCACCGTCCCCTCCTGCAAGGTCAGCAGCATCGGACCTAGCAGAGCGAACCAGGACCGGGTTCCGAAGGACTCTTGATGCCAGTCGAAGGCGACGTGCCCGCCGTCGGCCGCCCGGTGCAGCAACCGGACCGTGTGCTGCTTTCCCGGCTCCTTCCCGAGGTCGGCGCCGATGACGCCCAGATCTGCAACCTGTAGCAACTCCTGAATCCGCAGGCCGCGCTCACCTTCCAGTTCCCTCTGGGTGAACCGCCTGCGGTCCTCCGGCTCCACCTCCGGGCCGATGAAGCCAAGGTTGCGCTGGAACCAGCGGAAGAGGGACGACAGCTGCGGATGGTTGTCCGTACCGGCGACCGACAACAGCAGCGCGTCGGGGCGGGTGCGACGGGCGAGCTGGGTCCGGTCCCGGACCCGGTCGCCGGGCCAGCGGTAGGGATTGGGCCGGGAGGCGTCCCTGTCCAGCCACTCCTGGCGCCGGCCCCGCGGATAGCTGTGCACCCACTCGGCCTCCACTCGCTCCGCCCCCAATTCGAAGCCGTACGTCCAGCGCACCTCGTCGATGATGACGTCGACCTCGAAAAAGGACGGCTCGTTCGCACACGTGGGATCCAGGGCGAAGAGGTGACGGGGGATGCTCGGCAGCGAGGGCCAGAGCGCGTAGGAATCCAGTACGGCGTTCCGCATGTCGCGCAGGGCGGCGAGCAGGTTGGACTTTCCCGAGGCGTTGGCGCCGAAGACACCGATCAGTGGGTACACCCCGACGGTTCCGTCGGCCAGTCCCACTTTGCGGGCGGTGGCCGCCTCGGCGGGGGCGACCAGCGTCAGTTCCTGCTCCTTTCGCAGCGAGCGCACATTCGCGGTCCGAAACCTCAGCAACATGCCATCCACCTCACGCGGCACAGCGTAGCGGTCGGGGCCTTCGGCATTCCGATCACGACGCCTGATGGCGTCTCCGTCCGACGCGCCGTCGCACAGCAGGCCGGCGCGGCCCACCGCAGCCAGGGGCAGGTCCGGTGACAGGCCGGGACAGACGGTGAGCGCCAGCAGGGTGCACTGCCGGTGCATCGCAGCGCTGGTGACGAGCTCCGTTCCTCAAGCTGCGCTCTAAGTACTCCAGCATCACTTTGTGACCTCTGGCTGTCTTCGCCGATAGTGGCTGATC
>NZ_JBEZNH010000109.1:0-7372 GCF_040653115.1 Streptosporangium sp. NPDC048047
CCCGGCCGTTGAGCTCGGCCGCGCTCAGGCGCAGGTCGCCGCAGACGACCGCCTCAGCGTCCGGGTCCGCCGCGACCCGCGCCTCGAACAGCTCGGCGAGATTGCCCGATAAAGAAGGAAATTTCATGAAAACTCCGGCTTTTAGGTACGACGATGGACCTGCGGAGAGGGAGACTTCTCATGGCCCGAGAGGCGCGGACCTGGACCGCGGACCGCGGGTCCGCGCCCGGTGAAGATCGGCTGGGTGGGAAATCGGCTCGGTGGAGACCGGGGGAACGGGTGGCATGCCGGGCGGACGCGCGGGTCCGGCCGGCTCAGACTCCGGAAAGGCCGCGCGGCCGCATGTCGGTCCAGTGCGCGTTGACGAAGTCGAGACAACCCTGCCGGTCGTCCTCGCCGTGCGCGACCTCCCAGCCGTCCGGGACGTCGATGGAGACCGGCCAGAGGGAGTGCTGCCCCTCGCCGTTGACCAGGACGAGATAGCGGCCGTCTTCGTCTTCGAACGGATTGCTCATGAGAACTCCGTGCCGTCGGGTGTGGTCGTCCGTGCCATCGGGCCGATCGGACGCAGTGGTACCACGCAGGGTCCGGCGATGGCCAGATACGCGTGCCCTGATATCGATCAGTGCGAATCCGGAGTATGCCGTTCAAGGCTCCGGCGCTGTCAACCCTTGACAGCGCCGGATGAAAACCACAAGATCCCGATATGCCGGGAATGACCGGTAGAAGACGGGGGAACGACCATGATCGACTGTACCTCGCCGCCGCATGCCCGCTTACGCCGGCTCCCGGCCCGCGACCCCGGTCACGCGTCCGGCCGGACGCGGCGCGGCGGCCGGGAGCGGGTTCCCGGCCGCCGCGCCGGGCCCTGACCGGGCGGCTGATCCCGCTCAGACGTAGAGGCGCAGCAGGTCCTCCTCGGTCTCGCGGCGCACGATCACCCGCGCCGCCCCGTCGCGCACCGCGACCACCGGCGGCCTGGTCACATGGTTGTAGTTGCTGGCCATCGACCGCTGGTAGGCGCCCGAGGCGGGGATCGCCAGCAGGTCGCCCGGCCGCACGTCGGCCGGCAGCGGCAGATCGCGGACGAGCACGTCGCCGCTCTCGCAGTGCCTGCCGACCACGGTGACCGGCCGCTGCGGGGCGTCGGAGGCGCGGGAGGCCAGGACGGCGGTGTAGGCGGCGCCGTACATCGCCGGGCGCGGGTTGTCGCTCATCCCGCCGTCCACGCTGACGTAGGTCCGCACGCCGGGGATGTCCTTGACGGTGCCGACCTCGTAGAGGGCGACGGCGGTGGGCCCGGCGACGGAGCGGCCCGGCTCGACGGCGAGCCGTACCCGGGCGGGCACGGCCTCGCGCAGCGCGGCGACCACCTCGGCGGGGCTCGGCGGCGCCGGGTCGCCCGGCCGGTGCACGATGCCCAGGCCGCCGCCCAGGTCCAGCTTGGGGATGGTCACGCCGTGCCCGTCCTCGCAGGCCGCCAGGAAGGCGGCCATCCGGCCGGCGGCCAGGGTGAAGCCGCCGAGGTCGGTGATCTGCGAGCCGATGTGGGAGTGCAGGCCGGCCAGCTCCAGTGAGTCCTCGGCCAGGACGCGGCGGACCGCCTCGGCGGCCAGGCCGGCGTTCAGCGAGAAGCCGAACTTCGAGTCGTCGCCGCCGGTGGCGATGAACTCGTGGGTGTGGGCCGTGACGCCCGGGGTGACGCGGATCATCACCCGCTGGCGCGTCCCGGCTCCCGCGGCCAGGGCGGCGAGCCGCTCGATCTCGGTGAAGGAGTCCACGACCACGCAGCCGACGCCCCAGGCGACGGCGCGGCGCAGCTCGGCGACGGACTTGTTGTTGCCGTGGAAGACCACCCGCGCCGGGTCCATGCCCCCGGCCATGGCGACGGCCAGCTCGCCGCCGGTGCACACGTCGAGGCAGAGCCCGGCGGCGTCCAGCCAGCGCACCACCTCGGGGCACAGGAACGCCTTGCCGCCGTAGTGCACCTCCCCGTCGGGCAGGGCGTCGCGCCACAGCGCGCAGCGGGTGAGGAACTCCTCCTCGTCGAGGACGTAGGCGGGCGTTCCGAACTCGGCGGCCAGGTCGCGCACGCCGATCCCGCCGAGGCGCAGCTCGCCGCCGGACCACTCCGCGGTGCGCGGCCAGCCGCTTTCGATCACCAGGCTCATGGGTGACGACGGTAGGGCCGGGCGGAGGCCGTGCGGCCGGAGCATCGAATATTCCGTGGCTCAGGCTCGCAAGCATTCAGGTGTGTTCGGGCCGTTATCCACCGTCGGCAGCATGAGCTGCACTATTCGCAAAGCAGGAGGTTCCGTGACAAAGCGCCTGTATTCAGTCGTTGCTGCCGCGTTGGTCGTCTCGGCACTCGCCGGCGGCTGCGGGCGCTCGTCGTCGGGGAGCGACACGGGCGGCGCCGCGGCGGCGGCCGGCAAGTCGGCCAAGGACCTGGTGCCCGAGGCGGTGCGCAAGGCCGGCGAGCTCCGGATGGCGACCTCGGAGGGCTACCCGCCCATGGAGATGTACAAGAAGGGCACCCAGGAGCTCATCGGCGTCGACCCCGACCTGGCCGCCGCCATCGCCGCCAAGCTCGGCCTCAAGGCCAAGGTGACCAACGCCGCCTTCGACGGCCTCATCCCCGGCCTCCAGGCGGGCAACTGGGACATCGCGATGTCCTCGATGAGCGACACCGAGGAGCGCCGCGCGGCCGTCGACTTCGTCGACTACTTCAACGCCGGCGGCGCCATCATGGTCAAGAAGGGCAACCCCGAGGGCATCAAGACCCTTCCGGACCTGTGCGGCCGGACCGTCGTACTGGCCAAGGGCAGCTCCAACCTCGCCATCGGCCAGCGCCAGGACGAGAAGTGCGCCGACAAGATGAAGATCATGCAGAGTGAGGACGCCCCCACCGGCCTGCTGAGCATCGACTCCGGCCGGGCCGTCGCCACCATCGTCGACTCGCCCGTCGCGGCGATGTACGCCAAGGAGACCGGCAAGTACGACGTGCTGTCCGAGCAGTACGACGCCGGCCCCTGGGGCATCGCGATCGACAAGCGCAACACCGGTCTGCGCGACGCCGTGGCCAAGGCCATGCAGGAGCTGATCGCCGACGGCGGCTACCGGAAGATCCTGGAGGAGTACGGCGTGGCCGCCAACGCCGTCCCCGAGGCCATGGTGAACACCAAGCCGTGGAAGTGACCCAGAGCCCCGGGACCGCCGGGAACACCGCGGCCGGCCAGGAGCCCGACCTGCCCATCGACGCGATCCGCCCGCCCCGGCCCGGCCGGTGGGTCGCGGCGCTCGCCGCCGGGCTCGTCCTGGTCTGGCTCGCCTACACGATCATCGTCAACGAGAACCTGCACTGGGACGTCGTCGTCGCCCACCTCGGCGACGGCCGGGTCCTGGGCGGCCTGTGGGTCACCATCCAGCTCACCGTGCTGTCGATGGCCATCGGCCTGGCCCTGGGCGTCCTCGCCGCGGTGATGCAGCTGTCCGGCAGCGGCGTCCTGCGGGGCGCCTCCGCCCTGTACACCTGGTTCTTCCGCGGCACCCCGCTGCTGGTCCAGCTCATCTTCTGGTTCAACATCGGCCTGGTCTTCCCCGCCTTCGGCATCGGCGTCCCCTTCGGCGGCCCCAAGCTGGTCGAGTGGCAGGCCAACGAGCTGATCACCCCCTTCACCGCGGCCCTGCTCGGCCTCGGCATCAACGAGGGCGCCTACATGGCGGAGATCGTCCGGGCGGGCATCCGCTCGGTGGACCCCGGCCAGCGCGAGGCGGCCGAGTCGCTCGGCATGTCGCACCGGCAGGTGCTGCGCCGGGTCGTGCTGCCCCAGGCGATGAGGGTGATCGTCCCGCCCACCGGCAACCAGTTCATCTCGATGCTCAAGACCACCTCGATGGTCTCGGTCATCGCCGGAGCCGAGCTGCTGACCGTCTCCCAGCGCATCTACCTGGGCAACTTCGAGGTCATCGCGATGCTGATCGTGGCCTCCATCTGGTACATGGTGCTCACCACCATCGCGAGCGTCGGCCAGCACTTCATCGAGAAGCGCTTCGAGCGCGGCCACCACGCGCTGCCGACGAGGATCCGCCGCAACCTGCGGCCGTTCGGCAGGGGGAACGCGTGACGACCGAAACCGGCGCCAGGCCCATGGTGCGGATCCGCTCGGTGCGCAAGTGCTTCGGCTCGGTCGAGGTGCTCAGGGGCATCAGCCTGGACGTGCCCGAGGGCGGCGTGGTCTGCGTCGTCGGCCCCTCAGGGTCCGGGAAGTCGACCCTGCTGCGCTGCGTCAACCGGCTGGAGACCATCGACTCCGGCCGCATCTGGGTCGACGGCGACCTCATCGGCTACGCCGAGCGCGACGGCAGGCTGCACCACCTCGGCCCCGCCGCCCTGTCCCGCCAGCAGCAGGACATCGGCATGGTCTTCCAGCGCTTCCACCTGTTCCCGCACCGCACCGCGCTGGAGAACGTCATGGAGGGCCCCGTCGTGGTCAGGCGCGTCCCCAGGGCCAGGGCCCGCGTCCGCGCGATGGAGCTGCTGGAACGCGTCGGCCTGGCCGACCGCGCCGGCCACTACCCGGCCCAGCTGTCCGGCGGACAGCAGCAGCGGGTCGCGATCGCCCGCAGTCTGGCCATGGACCCCAAGCTGATGCTCTTCGACGAGCCGACCAGCGCCCTCGACCCCGAGCTGGTCCAGGAGGTCCTCGCGGTCATGCGCGACCTGGCCGCCAGCGGCATGACCATGATGGTGGTGACCCACGAGATGGGCTTCGCCCGCGAGGTCGGCGACGACCTGATCTTCATCGACGGGGGAGTGGTCGTCGAGCGCGGCAACCCCCGCGAGGTGCTCGCCGCCCCCCGCCACGAGCGCTTCCGCGCCTTCCTGGGGCAGGTGCTGTGAGCGGCCTCGACCTGCTGCTGACCGGCGGCCTGGTGATCGACGGCACCGCCGGACCCGATGCGGCCCGGCACGCCGACGTCGGCGTCCGCGCCGGCCGCCTCACCGTCCTGCCGCCCGGCTCCCGCGCCGGGGCCCGGGAGGTCCGCGACGTCACCGGCCTGGCCGTCGCGCCCGGCTTCATCGACGTGCACACCCACTCCGACGGAGTCACCCTCATCGGCGGCGAGGCGGGCCGCGACCTGGCCGGCGCCTCCGTGCTGCAGGGCGTCACCGTCGAGATCTGCGGCAACTGCGGCTCCAGCCTCTTTCCCGCGCTGCCGGAACGGCTGGCCGCGATGCGCGCCGAGACCCGCGTCTCCTTCGGCGGCGACGTCGGGATGTACGAGGACTTCGGCGGGTTCGCCGCCGCGCAAGCCGCCGTGCCCCGCGCCAACCACCTGGCCTCGCTGGTCGGGCACGGCACGCTGCGCTCGGGGGTGATGGGCCCGGTGGACCGGCCCGCCGCCGCCGGCGAGCTGGAGACCATGTGCGCGCTGCTGGACCGGGCCCTGGCGGCCGGCGCCGCGGGACTGTCCACCGGCCTCATCTACACCCCCGGAACCTACGCCGGCACCGGCGAGGTGACCGCGCTCGCGGCCGTCGCCGCCCGGCACGGCAAGCCGTACGTCACCCACCTGCGTGACGAGATGTCCCGGGTGGAGGAGGCGCTGGAGGAGGCCGTGGAGATCGCCCGCGGCAGCGGCGCGGCGCTGCACGTCTCCCACCACAAGACCGCCGGGAAGTACGCCTGGGGGCGGACCGAGCGGACCTTGCCCAGGATCGCCGCGCTGCGCGCCGAGGGAACAGATGTCACATGTGACGTGTATCCCTATACTGCGGGGAGCACGGCGCTGGCCGCGATGCTCCCGCCCTGGGCCTCCGAGGGAGGGGTCGCCGCGCTCACGGCGCGCCTGACCGACCCCGGCCAGCGCGACCTGATGCGCAGGGCCATCGCCGAGGGCGTGCCCGGCTGGGAGAACACCGTCGGCAACGGCGGGTGGGACCGCATCTCGGTCGCCTGCGCGCCCCGCCACTCCGAGACGGAGGGGCACACGATCGCCGAGCTGGCCGCCGCCCGCGGCCAGGACCCCCTCGACGTGGCCGCCGCCCTGCTCGTGGCCGAGCAGGGCGAGGTCACCATCATCAGCCACTCGATGATCGAGGACGACGTGCGGCGGGTGCTGGCGGCGCCGTACTCCATGATCGGCTCCGACGGCGTCCCCAAGCCCGGCGGCCGCCCCCACCCGCGCTGGGCGGGGACGTTCCCCCGGGTCCTGGGCCGCTACGTCCGGGAGCTGGGGCTGCTCGGCCTGCCCGCGGCGGTGCACAAGATGACCGGCATGGCGGCGGCGCGGTTCGGGCTGACCGGGCGCGGCGTGATCGCCGACGGCGCCCACGCCGACCTGGTCGTCTTCGACCCCGGTACGGTCGCCGACGGCGCCACCTTCGCCGACCCGCTGCTGCCGCCGGCGGGCGTCCACGCGGTGCTCGTCGCCGGTGAGACGGTGGTCCGCGACGGCGCCGGGACCGGCGCCCGGCCGGGGACGGTGCTGGCGGTATGACAGACGACGCGGAGGACCTGATGAGAGACGACCTGGAGGACCTGGACGGGCCGGGCACCGTCGCGGTGTCCGTGCCCGGCCTGATCTCCCGCCACGAGGACGCCGAACTGGTCCTGGCCAGCACCGGCAAGCTGCTGCTGCTGGCCACGGCGGCCCGGGACATCGCCGCCGGCGCGCTGGATCCGGCCGAACCCGTGGAGATCCGCCCCGGCGACCGCTGCGGCGGCTCCGGCCTGCTGGGATCGCTGTCCGGCGACCGCTGGACGGCCGGGGACCTCGCGGTGCTGGTCGCCTCGGTGAGCGACAACACCGCCACCAACGCGCTGCTGCGCCGCATCGGCCTGGACCGGGTCGCCGAGGCCGCCGCCGGGCTGGGGTTCACGCGCACCCGCGTCCTGGACCGGATCCGCGAGCCCCGGCTGCCGTCGCACCCGCCGGCCTTCGCCCTCGGCACGGCCGGCGAGCTGGCCCGGTTCGCCGCCCGGCTCGACGGCACGGAGGAGTGGAGCCGGATCATGCTGCGCTGGATGGCGCACAACACCGACCGGAGCCTGGTGCCCGCGCTGCTGCCGCACGAGCCCGAGGACCGCGAGATCCCCGTGGCGCCCCCGCGCGGGATGGTCTGGGTGGCCAACAAGACCGGCACCGACACCGGCGTGCGCGCCGACGTGGGCGTCATGATCGGCCCGGAGCGGCGGATCGGCTACGCCGTGGTGGCCAACGGGCCCGCCGGGAGCGAGCACGCCCTGGTGCGGAGCGCCCGCCGGGCGGGCCTGGCCGTCGGCCGCCTGGCGGGCCTCACCCTCTGAGGGGCGACGAAGTTCACCGCGTTGATCATGACCACCACGACCATGATGGTGATCACCGG
>NZ_JBEZNH010000110.1:0-7188 GCF_040653115.1 Streptosporangium sp. NPDC048047
GTCCACCTGGAATGACCTGTCCGCCGACCTGGAGTTTTAGATGACCGCTTACAGCACGAACTCACCGCGGGCATAGGGCACCCTCTTCCGGCCTCGTGTACTCCCGAGCGCGGACCAGATCCGTACGCGGAAGCCGCCTCCGCCCGGTCACCGCTTCGCGGTCGGCCGGAGTCGCGGCGAGGCGGACGCCGAGGAGACGAGGGGCAGGCATGGCCTACTCCCCGGGCACGACGGAGGTGAGCCGGGAGCCGATCTCCGCCTGCTCCCGCAGTTGGGCGAGGAGTTCGGCATCATCGGTGCCGCCGACGGTCTCGGCCAAGCCCATGTTCAGCTCTTCCTCGCTCAACGAGACACCCCGCCGCGTGGCGTACCAGCCTTCAGGGCCGTCCGAGCCCCGTCCGCGCCAGATCAGCCAGCCAGGGAAGTCCCGCGCGAGATCTTCGAGGGTCATGAACCTCACTCCGTCCGTCTGCGTCGACCAGGCCCACCAGCCCGCCCAGTACCGAGGACGGCAGCCGGGCAGCGCTGGCTCTCTCTATCCTGCATCACTCTGGTACACACTGCCACCCTCTAGTTAACAGTGCAGCACGCTGCAACCCGCAGGAACGATGTCTTCCCAGCCCATCAGCAGGTCAGCCAGCCCAAGCCATGCGGATGAGAACTTTCTTTCCGACTTTAAAGGCGGTCCGCTTCGCGGCCCGCCGCGCGTCGGGCGGTCGCCGGCCGCGCTGCGGCTCTTCGGCCGGTCGCGGCCGCGCCGCCCACGCGCTTCCAAGCGTCAAGATCGCAACGTTAGTACCATCTGCGGTTAAACCCTAAGCCGTGCAGGCGAATCTTGAGACCGCTAAGCTCTGATTGTGGTCGAGCCGTCGGACGAGCTGCATGTTCTGATACAAGGTAGCTCCCAGCTCCCCGAGCAGACGCGCAAAGCTCTGTGCGAGGCTCTCGCTGAACATGGCCAAGAGGTTCTAGCCGAAGCTTCGCGGGTCGCCGCTGGCCAGCACCTTGGAAGCGGTGATCCCATGATCACCCCGGGAATGGTAGTAAACATGGCGTACTGGGTGCGGAATGGATACGTACGCCGGAGCCCAGACAAGAAACAGGTCGTTGCTGCAGTCATTGGTGGGTCTTCGACGTTTGTTGGCGGTGTGTTCGTTAACAATATCGTCACACCCTGGGGCGCCATAGGGTTTGTTGTATGTGCGGTTCTTCTGCTGCTAAGCATACATTGGGGCTCAAAGTGACCGATAATGATATGCGTGAACCGTCACCGGGAAATACGGATATGACTAGAGAAGCCGAGGAGCTTCTCGATCAGTCGGTAGCTGAGTTCCGTAGCAGCCTCATAGAGATTGCACGTAAAGAGCATGCCTCTCGCGTCACACCCTCCAAAGAAATCACATCGCAAGAGATAATTGCAGCTTTGGATCAAATTGGGTTCGCAATCAGCCAAGAGGCAGCGGCGAGCCAGATTAGGCTCAATCGTCATCGATTTCGAAGAACCGCTATTCTAATAGCAGTAGTTGCGTTAGTGGTACTGGCTCTTGCTGCAACTGTGCTTATAGCAGTTAATCTTGGCTTTAGTAAAGCTGATCAACTCGCATCGTCCCTGGGAGTCCTTGTTTCGGTCGCCACGCTAGCGATTACGACATTCTCTCTGCGTGCTGCAATTTCGAGTCGTCGCGCTGGGGAGGAGGCTTCACATGCAGTTGAGTTAGCAACGTTCTCCGGAATGCAAGCTCAGTTGCTTCTTGGGTGGTCTCACCTAGAGAAGATGCTTTCTGAGCGATACGGAAGCCAGCCTACGGATTCGCGAAGATACATCGGGGTCGGCCAGATGATTCAAGCATACTCAAAGCAAGCGGGTTTGAGCGAGCAAGAAGTCGCGGAACTCCGTGAGATCCTGCAAATGCGCAACAATGTAGCACATGGACTTGGAGAAAGAGTTGATCGAACCGAGCTGGAGAGATTAATTCCACTGATTCGACTTCACATTTCACGGCTTGAAGGGCGTTAAAATGGCATGCTCGGACGATGGCCGGGCCGAGCACCGCTATCGCTGGGGGCTTCGCAGCCCCCAGACCCCCGCGCGCCGGAACAACCGCCGGCGCGCCCGCTGTCGTGACCACGACTCGCCGTTCGCGCCGGCGGTCGCTCCGGGTCGGATTGACACGCCCCGCCCATCGAATAACTCGGGCCTGGGATCCCGTAGTACGGAACGAATTGCCGCCGAATGACTGAGTGAGATTAACCAGAATAATTAAATATTGCGGCCCGCTTAGAGGCGGGCCGCATCGCAAAACCTGAAATCGCTATCTTAGTTTCGCCTCAGACCTCATGGCGACAGGAAGATCGCATCTACTGGGCTTGGCGACTCCCGAAGCTACCGCGGGTAGGCATGTGAATTATCTGGGCTCCGCTAGGCGGTGCCACCTTTGATTTTTCTGTAAATCGGGCCCGCGTTGGAGCAGGCCTCTGTTCAGTGATGACCTCAGAGAGTAGGTCTGAAGGCCATATTTCAGAGGTATGGGAAACTATCTCCGGAATCGTGCTGCCTACTGTATGGCTTAGCCATGCAGCTATCATCCTGGGCCTTTCGGGAACGCGTGCATCCCATCCAGGTTCCGTCACTCCATAAGAGCGACCTGTTTCGGGATTCCTGCGCGTGTATAGCTGCGCATAAAGGGTCTGCTTTCGCTGATCGCTAATAACCTTGTTGTGGTGCAAATGGCGAATGAGGGCGGAGATAGAGATGCCCCACTCCATTTTCGCCTTTGCGAGCGCAGCGAGAGTGATTGTCCTCGGCAGATTATTTGTGACCGACTCGATGGGTGCAAGGAATTCATTAGCGAACTGGCTAGCTTCTTCCTCTGCCATTTCGTTTACGGGCATGCGGCCAGCGTGAAGAACGATGTGACCGAGTTCATGGCTAAGAACCCATCGTGTTTTCTCCCAGGTGTCTACCGCGCGCATCATGATTAGAGGCCGTTCACGGAACTCTCCTACCCATGTCGAACATCCTTCATGGCGTTCGCGCGGTCCAGGGGAGTCATCAGCATCCATAGAAACTTCGCTGATCTTCCGGCGCCGCACTGCAACGACAACCCCAGCGCGTTCAATTGGATGGGTTAAGTAACCGATTGGCTCGTTGACGCTAATGCCAATGCTCTTGCGCACCTCTCTTGCTATCTCTTCTATGGAGGTAGAGTCTGCTCGCTGCGGCCGAATCACCACGGGCGGGAGAGGGCGCCGGTTGTCCAGCCATCCTATAACCTCCGAAATGAAGCGCATGAATTCCCGGAGGAAATCTTTCTCTCTCTTGGGAGTGCTCTTCGGCGCTTTGAACAAGAGGTCCGTATCTGTGATGGGAGCACTGGGACGATATGTAAAGAACTCGGACGGGAATCGTAGGTGGCTCACTAGGAGGGTGAGCTTCTCGGGAGGCATATGGAAGCTCTCGGCCCGCTCCCATTTCGATAAAGTGGAAGGGCTACACGAGAGAACGTCGGCTATATCGCCAACCTTTTCCTGTCGAAGGATCCGCGCTTGACGAATTCGGTCTCCATAAACCATAGACATAATTATATGTTACTCACAGTATCTGGAAGGGTGCGCTGGGTAGGCGCACCCTATTTTACGGTTAGGCCGGATTGGGGCCGAAATCTTCCTCCTGGTCGCCCAGGAATTCGTTGAAGTCATCGGTGGGGCCGAAGCCGCCAGGCTGCGGGCTGGCAGTCTGCCCGCCTTCCTCTCCCCCTCTGTCGTCACCCACCGAAAGGGTCGGGATCTCCTCTTCGGCGTAGATGAACACGGGCCCGTTGTCGTCGATGCCGAAGTCCACGGCCGCGAGGGTGGCCGCACCCAAGGTTGCGGTACGGAAGTCGATTGACCACAACACCGCTATCTCGTACAGGCCAGGGGAAACCATGTTGCCGAACAAGTCCATCTGGGGCGAGGCATCGGTGACGGGAAGGGGCGCACCGGTCTTAGGGCTGCGCGGGCGAGTCTTCACCCTCATGCGCCTACCGGCCGAGTCGTCGTGCAGCAGGAGTCCGTTGTTGAAGCGGACCTCCAAGTCGAGAGTGTCCTTCGAGGAGGGAGCCCAGCAGGCACTGACGTATTGGCGGATGTCGCTCGCTCTGGCGCAGGCGTCCATCTCCCGGAACCTGGGGATCTTGTCTTCCCACTGAGCTGCCGTGTACTGGATGCCCTCATCAAGAAGGTGTCGTGCCTTCCCGAGCGTGTTGAGGTGCCGCTTCAAGATCTCTCGGACGACGTCACGGGGATGTAGGTTCACTCGGGAAATATTTCCATGCCTTACCTACACTTGCAACTCGCTTGGGAAGCGCCTTGCCGATCTTTCCTCTAGCTACCCAGGGCACAACGAGGGCACACGAGAGTGTGAGGCGCGGGAAACACCAGGAACCGATGAGATGCTGAACCGCAGGTCAGCAGCCGCGCCATGACATCGGCCCAGGTCTCAGGCGCCGTCCTTGTTAGAGTGCTGGTAGTCCTCAAGTTCGTGACACAGTGATCCATTGGCAGGGCCCCGCATAGGGTGTCACCGTGCAACGGCTCGCGCTCTTCGATCTGGACAACACGCTCGTGAATCTGGACGAGGCGTTCCGGGTGTGGGCTGTAGAGTTCGCCGACGGGTACGGTCTCGGGTGCGAGGCGGTGGATTGGCTCGTCGCTCTCGACCGGGCGGGTTACCCGCATCGTGAGATTTTCTTCGACAGGGTCCGTGATCATTTCGCCCTCTCCGATTTGGTCGAGGAGCTGTGGAGTCGCTACCGCAGGCGCATGCCGTATCTAGTGCACTGCCGACCCGAAGTGATTGATGGGCTGTCACAACTACGTGCGGCCGGGTGGAAGGTGGCCATCGTCACCAACGGGACGACGGACAACCAACTCGGCAAGATCCGGCGGACGGGACTGGCTAAGGCTGTTGACGCCTATGCGCTCTCCGGGATTGAAGGCATCCGTAAGCCCGATGTCGGCCTGTTCAAGATCGCCACTCTCCGGTGTGGGATGAGCCTTACCGGTGGGGGATGGATGATTGGTGACCACCCCGTCAAGGACATCGGCGGAGGACGAGCCGCCGGCCTCCGTACGATCTGGATCGATCGAGGGACGTGGCCCAGCCAGGAGCATGAGGCGGATCATGTCGTCACGGACGTGCTCCAGGCGATAGAGATCTTGCGGAAGAACGGGTGACCGAGCGGTTCAAAGCCGCTCACCGATGCGCCACAAGCGCCTGACGAAGGCTCGCCTCCGGACTGCAGTCTCTTCACGATGGCGGGTATGGGGAAGCCTCAGAAGCGGCACCAGCCCGCCAAGCCCGATCCCGCGAAGCCGAGCGCCAAGGAGCTTCAGGTCCGCCGAAAGCAAGGGGAAATCGACGCCAAGCGGGCTGCGGCCGAGAAAGAGGGTCAGACGTCGAAGGTCACCCAGGAGGAGCGAGAATTCCGGACGAAGCAAGGCGATCTCATGCGCCGTCGGGCCAACACCCCTGGCACCCACGAGTACGTCAATCGCCAGCGCCAGCTTGGAGCCGACGAGCCTGATGAGGCGATCTGAAACAGCGCCCACGCTCCCGAGGCCTACGACTCCGATGATTGATGATCTTGCTAACGCCAGTGCTAACAACAGGTCTGGATGGTCCTGGACGACCGTGGATCGAGGGACCCCGTGGAGCCCGCCCCACCAGGTCCGGAAGACATCCGTGGACGGTCCTGGATGGTCGTGATCTAACTCGTAATGAAGGGGTCTCGGGTTCGAATCCCGAAGGCGGCTCCAAGGTCAGAGGCCCTCCCGGATCATCCGGGAGGGCCTCTGTCATGTCGGTACAGCAGCGAAGTCCAGCAACGTCCTTGCCGGTACCGCCGGGACTCTGGCGCGGCGAGCCTGGAAGCCTCGATTCCGAGGCCTACTCCAGATGCTTCACCAGGCTGTACCGCTTCTTGCTGCTCTTACGGATCGAAAAGTGATCTCCACTTTTCTATCTTGATGAAGCGCCCGTTTTCCCCTCGCGGCTGCGTGTCTGAGACCTCTCTCTTGGGCCGGCCTTCGGCGGCATCACCTTGGTTCTCCGCGACTCTTCCCGCCGGTGCTCCACTGCGGAGCGCTTCCAGTAGTCGCGTCCCCGCCACTTGCGATCCGCCTTCGGGAGCCTTTTCTGGAAGACCATGCTGGGCACGCTCGTCGGCTTGATCTGAAGGTATTCCGTCAGGGACGGTCCATCTGGGTGGCTGTCCTTACCGTCCCTGCTGATGATGCCTACACCGGTCACGAGGCGAGAAGCTGAACGGTGCTTCGCACGCCTTCTGAGCGCTTCATGCGAAGGCTGATCAGCTGTAACACTCAGGGGCGGCATCCCCAGCGTTACAGCATGGCCGGCCTCCGGGGCTTTGCGCGAAAGGTAAAGGTGAAGCCGTCGACAGAGCGCCCCTAAGAGCGTCCGTCAGTAGGCGTCGGATGCGTGGGGATGTGCCTGACGCCAGGAGCGAGTGTCGGTACGGACGTCTACTATCCGGGGTGACTGGTGATCAAGTGTGACCACCGTTTCCGTCTGAAGGGGCACCCCGGCATGACCACAATCTTTACCGTGTCCGTCGACTCCGTCGAGGGCTCGACCCTCCATGGGAGGGTGCACATCGTCAACTCCGACGTCCCATATGTGCCGGAGGAGGCCGTCTTTCCCTTGTCTCTCCTGGTGGACGCCTGGTGGCACCTGAAGAACGGGTATTGGCACAGTGAACCCGACGATGAGCGCGGCGGGGGCCGATGCCCCTTCACTGAGGAGCGGGGCAAGGACATCACGGCAGGGATGCGGCTGAAAGATGAGTTCCCGAAACTCTTCGAACTCATCCTCGGTAAGGAGATAAGGGTCACCAGAGACGGGTACCTGCTCGCGGACGACGGCAAGACCGTCCTCGAACCCAGGCGCAAGGCAGAAGACGTGTACAAGCTGAGCGGGGGTGGTCGCCCCGGTTATTCCGTGTTCACTTCCGGCGACGCCGAGGAGTTCTCACAACGCGCCGCCGACATCGTGACCTCCTACGACATCAGCCCGTATCGGAACGTCCCGCTACTGAGTGAAGTCGCAGCGCTGGAGGACCCGAATGAGCCCTGTACTACATTCGTAGATTTTGAGGGAGCGGATCTCCTCGTCGGCGGTAGTGGCTG
>NZ_JBEZNH010000111.1:0-7092 GCF_040653115.1 Streptosporangium sp. NPDC048047
ATTCGTAGTCGGTGCCGTGGGCGAAGGAGGAGCCGTTGGAGGTCCAGCGCCAGATCGTCATGCTGCCGTCACCGTCGTCGCGCATCATGGCGGGAGCCGCAGGAGAGCTCGGTTCGGCGCCGCAGTTTCCGCTGGTGACGTTGCGCGAGGTCTGGTTGTTCGCTGAGCCGTAGGTGACGCCGTTGAAGGTGGGTTTGACGCGTTCGGAGCCGGCGAAGCCCCAGGAGGCCTCGTCGTCGCCGTTGGCGTCGTAGCCGAGTTCGAAGTGGAGGTGGGGGTGGTCGTTGGAGGTGGGTCCGGTGCGGCCGACCTTGCCGATCGTGGTGCCCGTGCTCACTTTCGCCCCGACGGAGACGGCGCGGGACTGCAGGTGCAGGTAGGTGGTGTAGTAGCCGCCTCCGTGGTCGATCTGGATCACGTTGCCGGCGTTGCTGTGGTAGAAGGACTTGTTCACCGTCCCGGCGGCCGGGGCTACGAGGGTCGCACCCTCGGTGCCGACCTGGTCGGGCTCCTTGACCATGTCCAGGGCGGGGGCGTGGGCCCAGGTGTCCAGCCGCCACTTCTGCCCGCAGGGAAAGGGCAGCTGCAGATTCGGAGCGGCCAGCGCGGGGCTCACCGGGACGATCAGACCGACGGCGGCGAAGAGCACGGTGGTGACACCCGCTCGTAGGGCGGCGGTTTTGGACATGAGACTCCTCCGGGGACCCGACCGTTCCGGCCGGCCTCTGATGAATGACGGGTTCGGACGCGGTCCCCGTCCTGCCGGTAGGGCCACGACGACGGTCAGTCGACGGTGGCGGGTTGGGTGGACAGGAGGGTTTGGGTCCAGCCGCCGGTGTCGACGGTGCCTTGTCCGGTGATGTCGTCGCCGTTGTCGTCGTGGGGGTTGGCGTCGAGGTAGCGGTGGAGGGATCCTTCGGGGCGGTGGCCGTAGTAGACGCCGCCTCCGGGGGAGAGGAGGTGGTCGAAGACCTGCCAGGTGGAGTCGCGGAGTTGGTGGCGGGTGTAGGGGGTGCCGTCGATGCGGTAGGAGATGAGCAGGCCGGTGGCGGTGGTGCCCAGGAGCCAGTTGGAGGCGGTGCTGGTGAGGGTTTTGAGGGTGAAGCCGGTGCCGACGATGGAGCCGGCGGAGATGTTGGTGATGGCGGGTTTGGCGGTGTTGACGATGTAGCGGCGTAGTACTCCGCCGGCGATGCCGAACAGGTGGGTGTTGCCGTCGTAGGTGAGCAGGTCGTGGGTCCAGCCGCCGCCGAGGTGGACGGGTGGGTTGAAGGCGAGGGAGTCTTTGTTGGTGATGACGTCGATGCGGTAGAGCTTGCCGTCGGGGCTGTCGTCGGTGATGAGGATGGTGTTGAAGTTCAGGGTCGCCATGGCTTTGGGGGTGAAGCCGAGGGTGGCGGTGGAGACGACCGTTTTGGTGCGCTGGCCGGTGGCGGCGTCGATGGTGCTGTAGGTCAGCCGCCCGTCGGGCAGCACCCCGTAGATCGAAGCCGTGCCTTTCGGCCCGCTGACGTAGGGCAGGACGGTGTTGACGATGATCTGCGCGTCGGCGGCCTGTTCCTGGTAGCGATCGGGGTAGGCCGACACCTGTACGGCCTGGCACACCTGACCGATGGGTGCGGTCTTCCAGGAGTTGTTCGGGTATACCCGGAGCATCTTGTCGAGGAAGGCGTTGGTGGCCCACGTCGGGTTGAGGCGCTGGGCGGCGGTTCCCCAGGAGGCGCGCTGCTGGAACAGCCCGAGGCTGTCGTGGTCGACCTCTTCGCTGATGTTCTGGATGCTGGTCTCGACGATGGTCGTGGCGATGGCGATCACGGCGGCCCGGGGGTCGAGGCCGCGGTCGTGCACGGCCTTGATGACCATGCGGGCGCACGAGACGCGATAGGCGGACATGTAGCCGCGCATCTTCGCTCTGAGGGTGCCGTTGAGCTGGGTGGCCAGGGCCGCGTCGGCGGACGTGGCGCCGTTGGGGTCACAGGCGGCCAGTTGGTAGGCGGCGGTGACCTCGGAGGCGGTGGTGGGCCGCGGCGCCGGCTCGGCCGTCGCGGGGGACGCCACGGCCGGTGAACAGAGGACGATGATAATCGCTGCGACTGTGAGGCGGACACGGGAGAGGAGGGGCCTGAACATGGGGGGAGTCCTTCACAAGATCCGGCGTGTGCCGTCCGGTACGTGGAGTCGGCCGTGTCAGTCGACGGTGGCGGGTTGGGTGGACAGGAGGGTTTGGGTCCAGCCGCCGGTGTCGACGGTGCCTTGTCCGGTGATGTCGTCGCCGTTGTCGTCGTGGGGGTTGGCGTCGAGGTAGCGGTGGAGGGATCCTTCGGGGCGGTGGCCGTAGTAGACGCCGCCTCCGGGGGAGAGGAGGTGGTCGAAGACCTGCCAGGTGGAGTCGCGGAGTTGGTGGCGGGTGTAGGGGGTGCCGTCGATGCGGTAGGAGATGAGCAGGCCGGTGGCGGTGGTGCCCAGGAGCCAGTTGGAGGCGGTGCTGGTGAGGGTTTTGAGGGTGAAGCCGGTGCCGACGATGGAGCCGGCGGAGATGTTGGTGATGGCGGGTTTGGCGGTGTTGACGATGTAGCGGCGTAGTACTCCGCCGGCGATGCCGAACAGGTGGGTGTTGCCGTCGTAGGTGAGCAGGTCGTGGGTCCAGCCGCCGCCGAGGTGGACGGGTGGGTTGAAGGCGAGGGAGTCTTTGTTGGTGATGACGTCGATGCGGTAGAGCTTGCCGTCGGGGCTGTCGTCGGTGATGAGGATGGTGTTGAAGTTCAGGGTCGCCATGGCTTTGGGGGTGAAGCCGAGGGTGGCGGTGGAGACGACCGTTTTGGTGCGCTGGCCGGTGGCGGCGTCGATGGCGCTGTAGGTCAGCCGCCCGTCGGGCAGCACCCCGTAGACCGAAGCGGTTCCCGTCGGGGCGCCGCAGTTGTCGCTGGTGACGTTGCGCCAGGTCTGGTTGTTCGATGAGCCGTAGGTGACGCCGTTGAAGGTGGGCCTGACCCGTTCGGACCCCTCGAAGCCCCAGGACGCCTCGTCGTCGCCGTTGGCGTCGTAACCGAGCTCGAAGTGAAGGTGGGGGTGGTCGTTGGAGGTCGGTCCGGTGCGGCCGACCTTGCCGATGGTGGTTCCCGTCGACACTTTCGCCCCGACCGAGACAACGCGGGACTGCAGGTGCAGGTAGGTGGTGAAGTAACCGCCCCCGTGGTCGATCTGGATCACGTTGCCGGCGTTGCTGTGGTAGAAGGACTTGTTCACCGTCCCGGCGGCGGGGGCGATGAGGGTGGCCCCCTCGGTGCCGGTCTGGTCGGGCTCCTTGACCATGTCGAGGGCGGGGGCATGAGCCCAGGTGTCCAGCCGCCACTTCTGCCCGCAGGGAAAGGGCAACTGCAGGTTCGGCGCGGCCTGCGCGGCCTGCCGGACGGAGGCGCCCGCCGAGGTCGCGCCGTGCGCCGGAAGGCTCGGCAGGCCGCCGAGGAGGAGGGTGAGAGCGGCGGCCGCCGCCGCTCTCACCGGCAGGGGGCGCGCCGTTCCCTGGTGCCTGGAGCGCGAGGGAACGAACGGAGGCATGCTCATGCGTCTCCTGAGGTTCGGTGGTCCTTGGGACCGGTGGGGGTGGGCCCGGTTGAGGATCTTGGCCGGCCCGGCGGTCCTCACCATTACCGGCGAGTCACCTTGAGGCAAGAGATCTGGGACGGCATGGGAAGGATGGGATGATGGAACGCTTTGACCAGCGGAATCCCACACGCAATGGGACCGTAATGGGATTCGGGCGGGAGATTCGGCCGGTTCCGCGTTACCCTTCGGTGGTCAAGATCGGGCTGCAACTCAAGGAGTAAGAGTTGTCAGAGCCATCCGCCGTCGCAGATTTGGCCGCGCATCTACGCCATATGAAGGAAAGGACCGGCCGTAGTTACGACGCTCTCGCCAGGCGGCTCGGTATCAGCAAATCCACTCTCCACCGTTACTGCTCGGGAGAGGGTGTCCCGTCGAACTTCACGCTTCTGGAGCAGTTCGCCAAGGAATGTCAGGCGAGCCAGGCGCAGATCCTCGAACTCCACCGGAGATGGGTGTGGGCGCAGACCGCTCAGATCCCCGAAACCGAACCCGTACGGCAGCAGCCCACCGAGCAGCCGGATGACCGTCTGACGTCACCGAAGCGACCTCTCCCCGCGCCGCCGGACTCGTCGGACCCATCGGACCCGTTGGACCCGCCGGGTCCGTCCGGCTCATCGGACCCGCCTGGTCCGTCGTCCGGCGCATCGGATCCGCCGGTTCCGGCGGGGAACACGCGTGGGCGCCGGCCGGTCCCGTGGGGGAACCGCGCACGGCCGTTGGCGGCGGTGCTGGTGCTCCTGGTCATGGGCGTGATCCTGGTCTGGCGTCTGGGCGACCCCTTCGGGGCCGACGCGGAGAGCGCGAGGTCCTGCACCGAGCGCGGTGGAGCCAAGCACACCGACCCCGGACACGAGCGCGACGTGTGGACCAGGGACTTCGTGTGTCCCAACCTGCCCAATACGCCGCTCTATCTCACCGTGGACGGCACGGAGAGGATAGGGACCCTGGAAACACAGAGGAGCTGGTTCGTCTGCTGGGAGCTCGGACGTGTCCAGGGCGGTGAGGCGACGATCTGGTACTACACGCAGGGGGACCGTTCGGAGCCGGGCAGCGAGCGATGGGAGGGGTGGGGGTTCGCCAGGGCCGAACGCGTCGACGTCTCCGCCCATCCGCCGCCGAACATGCCCCGCTGCCAGTTCGCCTCGGACTCTGCCCCGGTGTCCCGGCACCCGTGACGTCGGGACGATTCCGGGACCGGATCGCTGACGGCCCGGCGTGATGCCGGGCGATCGGCGCTTCGGGCCCGGTCCAGGATGACCCCCTTCCTGGCACCCGTCGGTGTCAGGATTCCACCATGGGGTTTATTGTTAGTAAACTTTCTTTTATATTAGTGTCACTGCCCCCCAACAGAGGAAGCGTGACATGCGGAAACTGTTAGCACCCCTGGCGGCGCTGGTCGTCGCCGCCACGACGGTGGTGGTGATCGCCTCGCCCGCGTCGGCCCACGGCTACATCTCGGACCCGCCGAGCCGGCAGGCGTGGTGTGCCGCCGGCAAGGTTCCCAACTGCGGACCGATCATCTGGGAGCCGCAGAGCGTCGAGGGGCCCAAGGGCCAGCGCAACTGCAGCGCCGGAGACCCCCGGTGGGCTCCTCTCGACGATGACAGCAAGCCCTGGCCCGCCATCGCGGTCGGCGACACGGTCACCTTCAAGTGGCTGATCGAGGCCCGCCACGCCACCAGCACGTGGGAGTACTACATCGGCAACGAGCGGATCGCGGTCATCAACGACCGCGGCAAGCAGCCGCCGTCGGTCGTCACTCACACGGTGAACCTGGGCGGCAGAACCGGCCGGATCAAGCTGCTGGCGATCTGGAACATCGCAGACACCGAGAACGCCTTCTACAACTGCGTCGACCTTCAGGTGGGTCCCGGCGGCCCGAGCCCCAGCCCGACCCCGACGCCCACGCCGACTCCCTCGGTGACTCCGACACCCACGCCGACCGCCACCCCGACCTCCACGCCCACTCCCACGGCGACTCCGGGCGGCGCCTGGACGGCCGGAACATCCTATAAGGCCGGTGACCTGGTCACTTACGGCGGGCGCACCTACCGGTGCGTCCAGCCGCACACCGCGTTGACCGGCTGGGAGCCGCCGAACGTCCCGGCGCTCTGGCAGTCCGTGTGACCTCTTCTTCGAACGATCCGGTGGATCACCGGGTCGCGTCTGCGGGCGTCCCGCGCCGGCGCACGGCCGCGGGACGCCCGCAGGAATGCGAGGCCCCGCGAACCCCGGAGCCGCGGCGGCCCGGCGACCACCTGGGCCTTTCAGTCTGAGCTGAAAGGCATTGCGCAGGAAACCGAAAAATTGTATCTTCATCGCGTCGTCGATTTGTTCGGTCTGTACGACGGGCCATTGTTCCGGATCCCGCCGTGCGAGAAACGCCGTGGCCGCCGGACGCGATCGTTCGTCGTTCCCTGATAAGAAAAGGGTACGGTGAACCGGTCCGAGAATCGTTCGGCATCAAGCCGGCCGGATTCTCCGATCCCGTACGGAAGAATCGAACCGTGGCGCGCCATCCGGCTATGGCTGCGATTCCTGTCACCGGGTTGATCCCGGTGGGATCGACCCGGGATTCCTGTTTCCGATGCCGGCGGAAGGACGCCGGCGAGCCTGGGCCGGAACGGATCGCGACGCCCCGGGAACGGAGAACTTCCGGATGCCCTCAGCCTCGACTGCGGACGCCACAGGCCATTCCCGATCCCGGATCGCTCCCCGGACGAACGGACCGGTCCTGAACCGCAGAGCGTCCGGCGCAGAGATCATCCACCGTCTCCGGATCCCCGCCCGGCGGCCTCCGCCCACCGGGTGAGGTGGCGCCGGGTGTCCAGCGTGTCCGGGTGCCCGATGCCCAGTGCCCGTTCCCGGACGGGAAACAGGGCGGCCAGTCGGTCGCGGGCGGCGACCGGATCGCCCGCCTCTCCCGTCCAGACGGCGAGGTCGTGCCGGACGCTCAGCGTGCCGAAATGCTCGGCGCCCATGACCCGTTCGTACACCGGCAGCAGGGCGGCCAGCCGGTCGCGCGCCCCGGCCGCGTCACCCGCTTTCCCCGTCATGCAGGCGAGGTTGTCGAGCAGGGACAACGTGTGCGGATGCTCGGCCCCTTGGACCCGTTCCAGCACCGGTATCAGGGCGGCGAGTCGGTCGCGGGCGGTGGCCGGATCGCCTGCCTCTCCCGTCCAGTAGGCGAGGTCGTGCCGGACGCTCAGCGTGTTCGGATGTTCGGCGTCCAGTACCCGTTCGTACACCGGCAGTAGAGCGGTCAGCCGGTCACGCGCTCCAGTCGCGTCTCCCGTTCTCCCGATGAGGGTGGCGAGGTTCGCCCGGACGTCCAGCGTGCGCGGGTGTTCGGTGCCGAAAGCTCGTTCATATGTCGGCAGGAGGGCGGCGTACCGGTCGCGGGCGGTGACCGGATCTCCCGCCTCTGCCGTTGTGGACGGTCAGGAATTTCTCCGGGTAGGCGGCCAGCCTGATCCAGGCTGGCGG
>NZ_JBEZNH010000112.1:0-6115 GCF_040653115.1 Streptosporangium sp. NPDC048047
GCCACCAGCAGGACGTCACCCAGGACACGGCCCAGTTGTAGGCGGCCCTGGCCGCGCCGCAGTGTGAACGCAGCGCGGCCTCCTGAGTCGCGTTCGGGTCCAGGGCGAACCGATATGCCTGGACCACGAAACCGGCCTGCGGCCGGAACTTCTTCATTCCTCGTCGACTTTTGCGGTCGCGGCGGATACGGCGAGTTCGGCGCGGCGCCTCGCCGAGCGCCGCCCGTACAGGCGGGCGCACATGGAGGTGAGCACCTCGGTCATGTCACCCACCAGGTCATCGGCGCTCTCGTCCGGCTCCAGGACCACCAGGCGGCGCCCGGTCGCGGCCAGTGCGGATTCCAGGTGTTCAACACCGAATCGGGCCGGCCTGTCACGGTGCTCGACCACGATCACACCCGCGGTCGGGTCGGTCAGCACGCGATGCAGCTCGCGGCGCTTGCCGTTCAATCCGGACCCGATCTCCTTGACCACCTCGCCGACGGCCAAGCCCTCGGCGTTGGTGCCCTCGACGACCCGAACGGCCTGCCGATCCAGGTCGCCCTTCTGGTCGTCGGACGACACGCGGCAATACGCGACCACCCGACCAGCCGCAACGGCGGGTTCTTCGACGATCCACGTACCGGAGGGCGCCTGGCGGACGGGTACGGGCATCTTGCCGTCCTTCACCCATCGCCAGGCGGTCTGATAGCTCACGCCTGCTGGCGCGCCCACTCCGAAAGCTTCACGCATTCATGATGCACGACTATGCATGATCATGTTTGCCTATAAAAACTTGAGCAGTTACCAACCCTCCGCCGCGTCCCTGGGGGAACCGGTCGTTCGGCCGCACCCTGGAAATCATCGAACACGCCCACGAACCACTCCGGACCGTGTTCAATTGGTTCCGCAAAGTTTCGGACTTTCAGCCCGCCACCGGTCAGGCGGCCCTCCGCTGAGGAAAACCAGGAGGCATTCATGTTCGGAGGGACGATGAAGACCATCGATCAGCGAGTGAGCGACCTGGAGGCCTGGGCTTTCAGGACGGAAGCGGAGCTGGCTGATATCAGGGAGACCCTGAACTCTCTCCGTGAGACCGCCAGGGGGAAAGTCGGCGGAGCCTCCCTGAAGGCCCGGATGAGCTCGATGGACGGCAAGCTGGAGCTGATCCTGGCGAAGCTGAACTGATGTCCCGCGGCGGGGGCCCGGGGCACGGCCCGGACCCCCGCCGAGCGGTCCTACAGCCAGTCGCGGCGTTTGAAGACGAGGTACAGCGTGACGCAGACGGCCGCCATCAGCAGCACCGCGAACGGGTAGCCGAAGACCCAGTGCAGCTCCGGCATGTGGTCGAAGTTCATGCCGTAGATGGTGCCGACGAGAGTGGGGGCGAACAGGATCGCGGCCCAGGCGGAGATCTTCTTGACCTCCTCGTTCTGCGCGTTGCTGGCCTCGGTGAGCCGGGTCATGTGCTCGTTCTGGGCCTGGGCGACCATGGTGGAGTTGACCACGAGGATGTCGTGGAGCATCTGCCGGAAGCCGCTGACCCGCTCCGACACGGTGATGGCGTGGTCGGCGACGTCGCGCAGGTAGCGCTGCAACTCCTGGTCCATCCCGTACTTGTCGGCGCCCGCGATGAACCCCTCGATCATGCCGAGCAGCGGCCGGGTGGCCCGCTGGAACTCGATGACCTCCCGGGACAGCTCGTAGATGCGGCGGGAGACGCCGGGCTCGTTGCCGAAGACCTGCACCTCGATCTCGTCGATGTCGTTCTGCAGGCCGGCCACCACCGGCGCGTAGCCGTCCACGACCGCGTCCACGACGGCGTAGAGCACCGCCTGGGGGCCCTGGCGGAGCAGCTCGGGGTCCGCCTCCATGCGCCGGCGGACCTGGGACAGGTCCGGCGCCTCGCTGTGCCGTACGGTGATCACGAAGTTGCGGCCGACGAACAGGTGCAGCTCGCCGAAGTCGACCTCCTCGACCTCGTCGACGTAGCGGGCGGGGCGCAGCACCACGAAGAGGGTCTCCCCGTAGCGGTCGGCCTTGGGACGCTGGTGGGCGACGATGGCGTCCTCGACGGCCAGCTCGTGCAGGTCGAACTCCTCGGCGACGTTGTAGATCACCCCGTCCTCGGGACGGTAGAAGCCGATCCAGGCCATGCTGCCGGGGGTGTTCTTCAGGCACTCGAACGCCTCGGGCAGCGATCCCGGCGTGGCGGCCCGCCGCCCGTCGACGTAGATCGCGTTGTCGATGACGTGCGACCGGGTGGAGACCGGCTCGGCCTCGGCGGAACGGGGGTCCATCGACCGCTCGGGGGAGTCGCGGTCGACATCGGGGCGGCCGCGCATCCGGCTCCGCATGCCCAGTATCCGCCGGTCAGCCACCTGCTCCTCCTCGTCCGCCCCGCCGGGCGCCCCGATCCTGTGCGTGCCCGCGCCGTCTACCCGGGCGGTCGCCGGGAAACCTCGCGGACGCGGTCCGCGCCGCAGGCCGGAGCGGCCGGCGCCCGGATCCGGCCTTGTCTCCTTTCGACCTTATCGCCGGTAGACCAAGCGTCATGGGACGCTTTGCTCCGGCGACGTTGAGGGGAAGTGAACTTTGAACGAGGTGTTGGAATCCTTGACCGCGGCCCAGGCGGGGCCGCCCCCGTGGGTCGTGCTGCTGTCGGCGGCGGTCGCGCTGGCGACGGTGGTGTGGTCCAGGTCGTGGCACCTTACCAGGGGGCTGATCACCATCGCGCACGAGGGCGGCCACGCGCTGGCGGCGCTGCTCACCCGGCGCAAGCTCCAGGGCATCCGGTTGCACTCCGACACCTCCGGGGTCACGCTGACCCGGGGCAAACCACGCGGGCCCGGGATGATCCTGACCGCCGCCGCGGGCTACGTCACCCCCTCCCTGCTGGGCGTGGGCGGCGCCTGGCTGACCGCCACCGGGCACGTGGCGATCCTGATCGCGGTGGTGATCGGGCTGCTCGCCGGCATGCTGCTGCTGATCCGCAACCTGTTCGGCGCGGTGAGCCTGCTGGCGACCGGTGGGGCGATCTTCGCGGTCACGTGGTACTCCCCGCCGGAGGTGGACGCGGTCCTCTCCTGTCTGGCCGTGTCGTTCCTGCTGTTCGGCGGTGTCCGGCCGATCCTGGAGCTGCGGCGCAAGCGGCGCCGGGGCCACGCCCCCGACTCCGACGCCGACCAGCTCGCCCGGCTGACCTTCCTGCCCGGCGGGTTCTGGGTGCTGCTGTTCCTGCTGGTGGCGTTCGCCTGTCTGGCGGGCGGAGCGTGGCTGCTGAACCCGCTGCCGTGGCCGGCCTAGGGTCCCGCCCGCGATCATCCGCCCGGCCCGGGTTCCCGCCCGCGATCATCTGTCCGGCCGTTCCAACGGTCCGTCACGCTCGGTGACGGACCGTGAAGGCAAACCAACTCTGTTACCCGATATATACCCTCATACTCACATTGAACGTGGTAATTTCGGTCAAGAACGACAACCTCTTCGGTCTCCGACCGAGAAGCGCGGAAAGTTTTTCTGAACAACTTTCGCATCCCTCACATAAGCCCAGGTCAGACTAAATGTCACGATTTGACTCGTGAGATTTACACGGGTGAGACGTGTAGCTTGTAACTGGTTATTTCTCGGGTTATCCGGAATTCTCTCCCCTGGAAGACAGCAGGGAGATTGCCGTGAATGACCACTATGAGCTTTATTGCCTAGCGGACCCGATCTTCTACGACACTCTCGACAGTGACCGGAGCGAGCACCCCGATTTCCCGCTCGCCGGCCGGGAGGTGCCGGAGGGTTGGGCGCACCAGCCGACGGACACGTGGATGCACTACGCGCCCGGCGACGCGAGGACGCCGAAGCAGGGCTGGAAGATCCACGTGTCGGCGTGCCTGGACGACGCCGAGCGGGCGATGGAGCTGGTCTGGGACTACTGCGTGCCCCGTGGGATCGCGTTCAAGTTCCTGCGCAGCCGGCCGGTCGTGACGATGCTGAACTCCAAGGCGGCCCCCCGCGGGTCCAGCGGCAAGCTGGTGACGATCTACCCCGTGGACGAGGCGCAGCTGGAGCTCACGCTGAAGGAGCTGCACGAGCTGCTCCGCGGCGTCTCCGGCCCCTACATCCTCAGTGACCTGCGCTACGGCGAGGGCCCGCTCTTCGTGCGCTACGGCGGCTTCGCCACCCGGTACTGCCTGGACGACAAGGGCGAGACGGTGTACGCGATCGAGGACTCCGACGGCCGGCTGGTGCCCGACGTGCGCGGGCCGTCCTTCTCCGTGCCGTCCTGGGTGACGCTGCCGGAGTTCCTGGAGTCGCACCTCGCGGCCCGCAACGCGGTCACCACGGGCGGCCTGCCGTACGAGATCGAGAGCGTCCTGCACTTCTCCAACGGCGGAGGGGTCTATCTCGGGCGGGAACTCCGCGGCGGCAGGCGCGTGGTGCTGAAGGAGGCCCGCCCGCACGCCGGCCTCGACGCCGCGGGCCGCGACGCCGTGGCGCGCCTGGGACACGAGCGCGACATGCTGGAGCGTCTGGCCGGGCTGGACTGCGTGCCCGAGCTGATCGACTACTTCGTCCTGGGCGAGCACCACTTCCTGGTGCAGGAGTTCGTCGACGGCAACCCCCTGCAGCGGCAGCTGGTGCAGCGCTATCCCCTCACCCGGACCGGCTGCGACGCCGGGACCCTCGCCGAGTACACCGCGTGGGTCATGGAGACGCTTCCTGCGGTCCGGCGGGCCGTCGACGCGCTGCACGAGCGCGGCGTGGTCTTCGGCGACCTGCACCCCAACAACATCCTCATCACCGCCGAGGGCCGCCTGGTGATGATTGACTACGAGGTGGCGACCCTCGCCGAGGATCGCGGCCGCGCCGCCCTGGGCCACCCCGCGTTCAACGCGCCGCGCGGCCGCCAGGGCGTCGAGATCGACGAGTACGCGCTGGCCTGCCTGTGCTTCGGGCTGTTCGCGCCGCAGCTCACCGTCACCCAGTCGCTCGACCGGGCCAAGGTGTTCCAGCTCGCCGAGCTGGTCGTCGAGACCTTCCCGGTGCCGCCGGAGGTGGTTCGGGAGGCGGTCCGCACCATCGTCGGCGACGACCCGGTGACGCCGCGGCCCCTCCCCCGGCTCGCCCCGGACGACTGGCCCGCACTGCGGGACGCCATGTGCCGGGCGATCCTGGCGAGCGCCACCCCCGGGCGCGACGACCGTCTCTTCCCCGGTGACGTGGCCCAGTTCAGGCCGGGCGGCGGCCTGAACCTCGCCTACGGCGCGGCCGGCGTGCTCTACGCGCTGGACGCCGCCGGGGCCGAGGTCCGCCCCGAGCACGTGGAGTGGCTGCGCCGCCGCGCGGCGTCCCCCGTCTCCGGGACCGGCGTCGGGTTCTACGACGGGCTGCACGGCGTCGCCTACGTCCTCGACCGGCTCGGGCACCGCCAGGACGCGCTCGACGCGGTCGAGGTGGCCATGCGGGAGAAGTGGGAGGGGTTGGAGCCCGGCCTGTTCGGGGGTCTGGCCGGCGTCGGGCTGAACCTCCTGCACCTGGCCGGCACGACCGGCGAGCAGGGTCTCGCCGACCTGGCGCTGCGTGCCGTCGGCGTCTGCGCCGACCGGCTCGGCGGGGTGGAGGACGTGCCGGAGACCAGCGGCGGCGGCAACCCGCGGGCCGGGCTGATGTACGGCTCGTCCGGGCCCGCCCTCCTCTTCCTGCACGCCTACGAGCGGACCGGCGACGCCGGGCTGCTCGACCTGGCGGCCGTGGCGCTCCGGCAGGACCTGCGGCGCTGCGTCACCGTCCAGGACGGCTCGCTGCAGGTCACGCAGGGGTGGCGCACGCTGCCCTACCTGGACGAGGGGTCGGTCGGCATCGGCCTGGCCCTCGCCCGCTACCTGGCCCACCGCGACGACGACGGCTTCCGGACCGCGCTGCGCGACTGCATGCGCGCCGCCCGGAGCCGTTACTACGTCCAGCCGGGGCTGTTCACCGGCCGGGCCGGCATGATCGCGGCCCTGGCCGCGGTCCCGGAGCCGGAGGAGCTCGCGGAAACCGAGGAGTTCGCGGAGCTCGCGGAGCTCGCGCCGGGCGACCCCGCCCGCAGCGCCTCCGTGAGACGCGGTCCCTGACGCGGCGACGCGCCCTCGAACCCGGTGAC
>NZ_JBEZNH010000113.1:0-5738 GCF_040653115.1 Streptosporangium sp. NPDC048047
GTCATCGCCGACGCCGTCCGCATCACCAAGGTCTGACCCCGGACGCACCGTCCGGCACCGGGTACGGCTCGCGCCTCCGCGGAGGCGCGAGCCGTCCTCGTGCCCGGTGACCGGCCGGGCACCGGTCCGGCATCCGCCGTACCGGATGCCGACTCATGTGGCACGGATCAGCGGGGGACGTGCATGCGCTGCGTGCCGATGACCGACAGCAGCCGTAACGCCTCCTCGGACGGCGAACCGGGGACGGCGGTGTAGATCACCATTTGCTGATCGCGGTCGCTGATGTCGAGGGCGTCGCAGTTGACGGTGATCGGGCCGACCAGCGGATGCTGGAAGGTCTTGCACAGCGTGGGCTCGTCCGTCACGTCGTGGGAGGCCCACAGCCGCGCGAACTCCCCGCTTTTCACCAGGAGTTCCTCCACCAGCCCGGTCACCTCCGGCGCGTCGGGATAACGGGCGGCGGTGGCACGCAGGCGCCGGGCCGCGTGGCGGGCGAACTCCTCGACGTCGGAGACCCCGTACAGCCGCCGTCCCTAGCGGGGCGGTTCGAGGAACGCGCGGCGCACGAGGTTGCGCTCGCGCTGCGGCAGGGCGGAGAAGTCCTCCATCAGGGCGGCCGCCAGGTCGTTCCAGGCGATCACCTCGAGTGTCGCGGACGTCACGAACGCGGCGGCGTTCGGCAGCCGCAGCAGCAGGTCCAGGATGCTCTGCCGTACCTCGCGCGAGGGCCCGACCGGCGGGCCGGGCGGGGTGCCGGCGAGGTGGTGCAGGTGGACGCGTTCGGCGTCCGCCAGGCGAAGGGCCCGGGCCAGACCTGCGAGCACCTCGCGTGACGGGCACGGGCCGCGGGCCTGTTCCAGCCGCGTGTAGTACTCGGCCGAGATGAACGCCAGCTGCGCCACCTCCTCGCGGCGCAGCCCCGGAGTACGGCGGCGCGGCCCGGCGGGCAGCCCCACATCCGCGGGGGTGATCCGTTCGCGCCTACTGCGCAGGAAGGCTGCCAGTTCTCGTCGGTTCACACCTCCAAGTGTGCCCGGGACGCCGAGCTGATCCAGGTACCGCCGGTGCCTGGATCGGCCACGCGGCCGAAGGCAGGCTCGTCGCCATGAACCACACACCGACCACCGACACGCCTGCTCCCGCCGGCCGGAGCCTGCTGGCCGGCAAGGTCGCCTTCGTCACCGGCGCCGGTCGCGGCATCGGCGCCGCCGCGGCGCGGCTGTTCGCCCGGGAGGGTGCCCGGGTGCTGCTCGCGGCCCGGACGGAGACGCAGCTGAAGACGGTGACCGAGGAGATCCGGGCGGCCGGCGGCACCGCGGACTACACGTTGTGCGACCTGGCCGACGCCGCCGCCGTACGCGCCGCCGTGGACCGCGCCGTGGACCTGTACGGCCGGCTCGACGTCGCCTTCAACAACGGAGCGATCAACCAGCGCCCCGGCCCGATGGACCGGATGCCCGAGGCCGACTTCGACCGCCTCTACACCGTGAACCTCAAGAGCGTCTGGCTGGCCATGACCGCCGAGGTCGCCGCCATCCGGGCCACCGCCGGAACGGGCTCCATCGTCAACAACTCGTCCATCGGCAGCCTGAGGGGCAACCCCGAACTGCCCGCCTACGCCGCGATGAAGCGGGCGGTCAACAGCCTCACCGAGTCGGCGGCGATCACCTACGGCCCCGAAGGCATCCGCGTCAACGCCATCGCCCCCGGCAACACCCTCACCGAGATGATCCGCGGCTGGGAGGCGGAGTCCCCCGGTCTCCAGGAGCGGCTCGTAGCGCAGACCCCGCTGCGCCGCGGGGCCGACCCGGCCGAGATCGCGGAGGCCGCCGCCTGGCTGCTGAGCGACCGCTCCTCCTTCGTGACCGGCACCGTCCTGCGGGTCGACGGCGGCGCCCGGGCCTGAACGCCGGCGAGGACCAACGATTCCCTCTCCGAAGGCCGAAGCGAGGCGCCCTTCTCACGAGAACGGCGGGCGTCTTCGCAAAGCTCTCACGAGAACGGCGGGCGTCTTCGCAAGGCGTGGGCAGCCGTGTCAAGGAGGCGCGGTGCGCAATGCGGCGACCGGTGTGACTGCATCGCCGAACGGACTCACCCAGGCGGGCCGCGCCATCGCCGCCGCAGGTGGCGGAGGCGATGACCACCGGAACCGCCGCTCGCCGCGCCGACCTGCCCGCTCGGCGCTGAATGATCGCAGCGGACCGGCTCGGTAATTACGCTGCCGCTCAGCCGAAGGGACCGGCCGTCCCGCCGGCCCCTCTTCAGCCCTAGGAGACGTGTTGACCACTCCCGGAAAGGATCGCAGCGATCGCAGTCCGTGGAACTGGCTGTTGATTGTACCGATCATCCTTCCTTTGTTGCCATTCCTCTTCAACGCCGACGGGCCCCGGCTCTTCGGTTTCCCCCGTTTCTACTGGCTCCAGCTCGCGTTCATCCTGGTCGGCGTCACCTGCACCACGGTCGTCTACCAGATGACCAAGCGGAAGCGGTGAACCGATGAGCGAGCACCTGACTGAGATCATCATCTTCACCTTCCTGTTCCTGCTGGTCAGCGCCATGGGCTTCGTGGCCGCCCGCTGGCGCCGCCCCAAGGACCTCGCGACGCTCGACGAGTGGGGGCTGGGGGGCCGGAGCTTCGGCTCGTGGATCACCTGGTTCCTCGTCGGCGGCGACCTCTACACCGCCTACACCTTCGTCGCGGTGCCGGCGCTGCTGTGGGGAGCCGGGGCCACCGGCTTCTTCGCCGTGCCGTACACGATCGTGGTCTACCCCATCGTGTTCCTCGTGCTGATCCGGCTATGGTCAGTCTCGCACGTCCACGGCTTCGTCACCCCGGCGGACTTCGTCCGGGCGCGGTTCGACTCCCCCACACTCGCGCTGCTGATCGCCATCACCGGCATCGTCGCGACGATGCCCTACATCGCGCTGCAGCTCGTCGGCATCGAGGCCGTGCTCAAGACGATGGGTGTGACCGGCCACCTGCCGATCATCATCGCGTTCGCCATCCTGGCCGCCTACACCTACCAGTCGGGCCTGCGCGCCCCGGCGTTGATCGCCTTCGTCAAGGACACGCTGATCTACCTTGTGATCATCGTCGCGATCATCGTCATCCCGGCGAAGCTGGGCGGCTGGGACGGGATCTTCGATGCGGCCAAGGCCAAGTTCGACGCCACCCCGGCGCAGGGCGACGGCCCACTCCTCAACGCCAACAACCAGCTCCAGTACGTCACGCTGGCCCTGGGCTCGGCGCTCGCGCTGTTCCTCTACCCGCACAGCGTCACCGGCGTGCTGGCGTCCAAGAACCGCAACGTGATCAAGCGGAACATGTCCGCACTGCCCGCCTACAGCCTGCTGCTCGGCCTGATCGCGCTGCTCGGCTACATGGCCATCGCCGCCGGGGTCAAGCCCATCGGCACCGACAACAACACGATCGTCCCGCAGCTCTTCGACAAGATGTTCCCCGACTGGTTCGCCGGCGTCGCCTACGCCGCCGTCGGCATCGGCGCGCTGGTCCCCGCCGCGATCATGTCGATCGCGGCCGCGAACCTGTTCACCCGCAACATCTACCGCGAGTACCTGAAGCGGGACGCCACCGACGCCGACGAGGCCCGCGTCTCGAAGATCACTTCGCTGCTCGTCAAGGTCGGCGCGGTGCTGTGCATCCTGTTCCTGGACACCGGCTTCTCCATCGACCTGCAGCTCATCGGCGGCGTCATCATCCTGCAGACCCTTCCGGCGGTGGCGCTCGGCCTCTACACCCGCTGGTTCCACCGGACCGGCCTGATCGCCGGCTGGATCGCCGGCATGGCAGCCGGGATGATCATGCTCTACAACATCTCCAACCCGGCCACCGGCAAGATGCACTTCGCCGGATCGGCGTTCCCGCTGTCGAAGCTGGGCTTCGACACCAAGATGACCGTCTACGCGGGCATCCTGGCCCTCCTCATCAACCTGGCCGTCGCCGTCATCGGCACGTTCATCGCCCGGGGCGCCAAGATGGCCGAGGGCAACGACGTCACCCAGCCCGACCACTACTTCGCCGACGAGGGCGACCCCCGCGTCAAGGAACTCGACCTCACCCATTGAGAACCGGCCCGCTCCCGCCCTCCCGGCGAGGGCCGGAGCGGGCCGCCGTGGTCTTACCGCACGAGAACCGTCCCTGTACTGTCACGATCATGGTGCGGGAAAGGGGCGGCGGAACGGACGGCCGGAGACGCGTGAACCGACTGGGGGTGATGTCGTTGGTCGTCGCCCTGGCCGCGTGTTCCCCCGCCCCTCCCGCCTCCCCGGCCCCCGCCGCCGGACCGCCACGGTCCGACCTCGCCCTCGCCGTCCGGGCCGCCGCCGACGACCTGGTGGCGCGTGGCGCACCGGGGGCCGTGGTCCACGTCCACGACGCCGGCGTGACCCGGGAGGCCGCCGCGGGTTTCGCGGACGCCGCCGCGGGCGTTCCGATGCGGCCCGACCACCGGTTCCGGATCGCGAGCATCACCAAGACCTTCACCGCCGCCGTCGTCCTCCGACTCGTCCGGGAACGCGAGCTCTCGCTGGAGGACACGCTGGGGAAACTGCTCCCCGGCGTCGTACCCGGCGCCGACGGCGTGACGGTGACGCAGCTGCTCTCCCACACCAGCGGCATCCCGGACTACCTGACCGATCCCCGTTTCTCGGCCATCATCACGAAGGACGGCCGGCACACCCGGAACTGGCCGCCCCGGGCGCTGCTGGGCTATGCCGGAAAACCCTCCCAGCGAGGGGCCCACCACTACTCGAACAGCAACTTTATTCTGCTCGGACTCATCATCGAGAAGACCACCGGACGGCCGTACGGTCAGGTGATCCGCTCACGGATCACCGAGCCGCTGGCGCTGCGCGCCACCGAACTAACCGATGATCTTCTGCCGCACCGGCTCGCCCGAGCCCGCTACGGCGACGGCCAGGGGGCGACGCGGGTGAGCTCCTCCATCTTCTGGTCGGCCGGAGGACTGGTGTCGACCGCACGGGACGTGGCGGCCTTTTATCGGGCGTTGTTCACCCGCTCCCTGCCCGAGGGAAAGGCGATGACGGACCACGGAGGGCTGGGAGTCTTCCCCGAAGAACTGCCGTGCGGCATTCGCGCGTGGAGTCACTCGGGACTGATCCACGGCTATTCCGGGGTCGCCATGAGCAGCGAGGACGGCCGCCGCCAGGTGGTCATCCAGCTCAACCACTCCGACCACGGCGGAGTCGTCTCACAGGCGCGAAAACTGATGTGCCGGTAGCGGTCGGCTTCGGAAGCCGTCGGCGCGACGATGGCCTGGACGGTCGAAAGATCCCTGGCCGACAGTCAATCCGCAATGACCAATGGACTCACCTGTGGCTCGCAGTTCGACAGGCAGCAACCCGAGGCCCGGTTCCGCCGCCGGCGGATTGTCGAGGAGCCGACCGCGGATGCCCTCGATCGTCGGGCGTCCCTGGGCGTCGATCCGCCGGGGCGGCGGCACTCGCGGATCCCGCTCAAGCCATAACCCGCGGTACTCCTCGGCATCCGACCGGCCCTTCCCAGAGAATGCCGGAACCACTTCCGAACGGTCCCCATCCCGCAACCGCCTCCGGGAAGCGATTCCAGGCCGGGGAGCAGATCCTCCCGTAAACACGAAAAGGGCCGTTCCCTGACGAAGCCAGAGAACGGCCCTTCCCCGCGCCCGGAAAACAGGCACACGAAAAAGCGGGGCCCCGGACGACGAACGTCCAGAACC
>NZ_JBEZNH010000114.1:0-5726 GCF_040653115.1 Streptosporangium sp. NPDC048047
ACCGCGCGGGCCGTCCGATCCTCGGGGCGGTCCTGGTCGTCGCGGGAGCCGTGGCAGTCGTGCTCGCCATCAGATTCCGCACGACCTGGGTCCTCGTCGCGGCGGTCCCGGCCCTGCTGGGGCTCATCACCCTGACGCCCTCGCTGGTCCGGGGCGGGGCGGCGCTGGCCGCCCGGACGCTGTCGCTGCCGTTGCGGCTGGCCGCCCGCGACGCGGCCCGCAACCGGGGCCGCACCGCCGCGGCCGTCGCGGCGGTCATGACGGCGACGGCGGCGTGCACGGTCGCGGCCGTCATGGTGGCCAGTGGCTTCGCCGCCCGGAGCGCCTCCTACCACGCGGCCCTCCCGGAGGGGACCACGACGGTCACCGGGCTCTCCTTCGACAACGCCCGGTGGGCCCAGGCCAAGGAGGTCGCCGGACGGAGGTCCTCCGGGGCGCCGCCGATCGAGGCCGTCGCACCCCGGGACGTCAGGGGAACCCGCGTCGAGATCGTCACCCGGGTCTCCTCCGAGGAGACGGTGTACGGCCGTCACTATCACAGAGGACTGCCGGTGGGGGACGGGAGGCTGCTGGCGCTCGTCCAGGGCCGTGAGGACCCGGTCGCGGCGGCGGCGTTCGCCGCGGGCAAGGCCGTGGTATTCGACCCGGACCTGGTGCGTGACGGGCGGCTGCGGTTGATCGTCCGGAGCTCCGGCCGTCGTCCGCGTGGAATCCCGGCCGATCCCGCGGTTCCAGCGGTCGTGGCGCGGGCCGCCGACCCCCGGTACGCCGTCGCGGTGCTTCCCGTCTCCGCCTTGCCCGCCCTCGGCCTGAAACCCCTGGCGCGCGTGCTGTACCTCGACCCGGCCGTCCACCGGCTCGGCCCGGCGGAGCGGACCCGGCTGGAACGGGAGCTGGCCGCCACGGCCGGCCGAGCCGAGGTGATCACCCAGGGTGGGCTCGGGGCGGGCGTCCTGCCGCAGCTCGTGCTGCTCCTGACCGCGGCGGCGGTCCTGGCACTGGGCGGCACGCTCGCCGCCACCGGCCTCGCCGCGGCCGACCTGCGGCCCGACCTCGCCACCATGGCCGCGGTCGGCGCGAAACCCGGCACCCGGCGGCTGGTCGTCGCCGGCCAGGCGGCGTTCATCACCGCCCTCGGCGCGCCGGTCGGCGTACTTCAAGGGGTCGCGGTCGGAGTCGCCGCGCTCTGGCCGGTCCTGGCCCCGGGCCGGACCCTCTCCATGCCACCGCACCAGGAGTGGCTGCCGCCGTTTCCCACCGAACCGCCGGTCGTGGCCGTTCCCTGGACCTTTCTCACCGTGCTGGTGGTCGGCCTGCCGCTGCTGGCGGCGCTGGTCGCGGGGGCGTTCACCCGGACCCGGGTCATCCTGACCCGCCGGATCACCTGACCTCTCGACATCGAGGGACGACCGGCCGGTGCGGCGAGGGTACGCCGTGCCGGGCGTCCGGGCTGGTAGGTGTGGTGGTGAGGTTCCGATCACCAGATCCCGGCGGCGAGCGAGACGATGCCCCACGATGTTCCCGGCGGCCCGCCGGACGGCCCGGCAGGCGGGCCCGGCCCGCCTGGTCCGCCCGGCTCGTCCGGCTCGCCTGGTCCGCCCGGCTCGTCCGGCTCGCCTGGCGGGCCGGAGGACACGGGTCCGTCCGATGCGGCCGACGGCGGGCCCGGAGAAACGGGCGGGCCGGGGGACGCGGGCCGGTCCGGTCCGCGCGGCGGTGAGGGCCGGTTCGGCGTGGCCGGTGCCGGTGGACCCGGTACGGCCGGCGCCGGCCGTACCGGGTCCACCGGCACCGGCCGTTCCGGCGCGGCGGCGTTCCTGCGGGACCTGTGGCGCCGGCCGTCCCGGCGGACGCTGTTCGGCGCCGTCTACGGGACCGTCCTGGCCAGCAGCCTGGCCGCGGCGCTCGACAAGACCGGAGTCCCGCCGAACCCCGGCTACGAGTTGCTGTGGATCCTGGTGTCCGCGCTCGTCTCGGCCGCGGCCCACGCCTACGCGCACGCCATCGCCGAACCGGCGCGGACCGGCGGGTCGCTCGCCCACGCGGCGCGCTCGCTGCTGGCGGAGTGGCCGCTGGTGGCGGCGGCGCTGCCTGCGGTGGCCTCGCTCCTGGCGGCGCACCTGCGGTGGTGGGACCCCTACGTCGCGGTCGAGGCGGTCCTGGTGCTCAACGCGTTCACGCTCTTCGGCCTGGGGGTGTGGGCGGCGCGGGTCTCCGGCCGCGCCCGGTGGGCGGCCCTGCGGACGGGCGGCGCGAGCATGCTGCTCGGCCTGTTCGTCGTCGCCGCGAACGTCCTGATCAAGTGACCCGCCCGGGGCCGGTGCCGGGCGGGTGGCGCCGGCCGTACCGGTTCACGCGAAGGCGTCGCGAGGGCACGGGGACGGACCCGGGCGGCTCGGGGTCGCGAGCCGGGCGTCGTCCACCGGGCGGGGACCGGCCCGGGCGGCGTGGGCGGGACGTCCCGCCCACGCCGGAGGACGGTCTCAGTCGATGACGTCGGCGCAGACCACGTGGGCGCAGAGCTCGATCATCCGCCGCTCGGTGCGCGCGTCGGCGACCCGTGCCATCAGGATCGGCGCCTCGCTGGCGGCGAGCTGCGGCAGCCGGGCGCGCACTCCGCGGTGGATGTCCCGGACCACGTCCTCGGCCGCCGTCATGTGCACCTTGACGTGCAACATGATCCCGGGCGCGCCGGAGGAGGTCCTGGCCTCGGAGATCCACACGTGGTGGACGAGCGGGTAGTCGGCGAGGACCTGCGCGATCGCCGCCCGCAGCGCGGGCAGGATGGGATGGCGGCAGCGACGGTAGCCCGGATCCACCATCTGCATCGGCCCCGACAGGTGGGGCCGGGGGGCGGGGATCCACGGCTGCGCGGGCACTGCGGCCCCGGTGGGCGCGGCGGTCCGCTGCTGGGGGCGGACCGGCGCGGGACGCGACACCGTGGCCATCGCCCCGGTGGCGTACGCCGTCGGGGTGCTGGACGTCAGCGCGGGCGCGGGACCGCTGCGGGTGGAGTCGAGATATCGCCTGAGGTCCTCGATGGGGACGGCGGCGGCCGCCGGTCCCGCTGCGTCGATCACGATTTCCCGCACACCGGTGACGCGCTGGATGTCGAGGATGGTGTCGGCGTCGCAGGCCGACAGGGAGTGGCTGCCACGGTGCCGTGCGTAGGTGCTCGTCGAGGTGTATCCGAGGAGCACGCGTTCACCCGTCTGCGTCGTGCCGAGCACGACGGAGCGGTCCGGTCGCACGGCTACCAGGAGTCCCCATTCGGCGAGCGCCGCCAGCAGCCGGTGCGGGCCGCCGTGCTGTGCGAGCACGTCGCCGAGAGCGGGGTTCCCGATGCTCATATGAGGAACGATAGGTAGGGGACCACGGCTTATGAGGGTAATCGTGAACTTTTGTGGTGAGCAATACCAAGTTGAATTTTGTACGCATGAGATCGTCCCGGATGGGTAGCGGCAAGACCCGTCTCGTATGCCGGGACACTCGTGAACACGTTCACAAGCGTCGGTAGACTCGAGAGGTCGTGCAGCAGCCTCTCGTCTTAAGGATCCCGCCTGTGAACAAGCCCGTCGTACTGGTCGCAGAGGAACTCTCCGAGGCCGGTCTCGCGGTCCTGGGCGCGGACTTCGACGTCCGCCACGTCGACGGCGCCGACCGCGCGCAGTTCCTGCCCGCCCTCGCCGGGGTCGACGCCCTCATCGTGCGCAGCGCCACCCAGGTGGACGCCGAAGCGATCGCCGCCGCGCCGAAGCTCCGGGTCGTCGCCCGCGCCGGCGTCGGGCTGGACAACGTCGACGTCGAGGCCGCCACCAAGGCCGGTGTCATGGTCGTCAACGCCCCGACCTCCAACATCACCAGCGCCGCCGAGCACACCGTCGCGCTGATCCTCGCCTCCGCGCGCAACGTCGCCCAGGCGCACTCCGCGCTCAAGGGCGGCGAGTGGAAGCGCTCCAAGTACACCGGCGTCGAGCTCGACGAGAAGGTCGTCGCCATCCTCGGCCTCGGCAAGATCGGTCAGCTCGTCGCCCAGCGCCTGCAGCCGTTCGGGGTCGAGCTGATCGCCTACGACCCCTACCTGCAGCCGGCCCGCGCCGCGCAGATGGGCGTCCGCCTGGTGTCGCTGGAGGAGGCCCTCGCCGAGGCCGACTTCATCACCGTGCACCTGCCCAAGTCCAAGGAGACCATCGGGCTCATCGGCGACAAGGAGCTGCGGGCCGTCAAGCCGACGGTGCGCCTGATCAACGTCGCCCGCGGCGGCATCATCGACGAGAACGCCCTGTACTCGGCGATCAAGGAGGGCCGGGTCGCCGGCGCCGGCGTCGACGTCTTCCCCAAGGAGCCGGTCACCGACAGCCCGCTGTTCGAGCTGGACCAGGTCGTCGTCACCCCGCACCTGGGCGCCTCCACCCACGAGGCCCAGGAGAAGGCCGGCACCCAGGTCGCGCGCAGCGTGAAGCTGGCCCTTGCCGGGGAGTTCGTGCCGGACGCCGTCAACGTCCAGGGCGGCGCCGTCGCCGAGGACGTCAAGCCCGGCCTGCCGCTGGCCGAGAAGCTCGGCCGGGTGTTCACCGCGCTGGCCGGCGAGGTCGCCACCCGCCTGGACGTCGAGGTCCGCGGTGAGATCACCGCGCACGACGTGCGGGTGCTGGAGCTGGCCGCGCTCAAGGGCGTCTTCGCCGACGTGGTGGAGGACTCCGTCACCTACGTCAACGCCCCGCTGCTGGCCAGGGACCGCGGGGTGACCGTCGAGCTGGTCACCAGCCCGGACAGCCCCGACTGGCGCAACGTGGTGACCGTGCGCGGCGTCCTCGCCGACGGCCGTACGGTCTCGGTCTCCGGAACGCTGTCCGGCCCGCGGCAGATCACGAAGATCGTCGAGGTCAACGGTTACCAGATGGAGATCGAGCCGACCGACCACCTGTCGTTCTTCACCTACAGCGACCGTCCCGGCGTCGTCGGCGTCGTCGGGCGCATCCTGGGCGACCACGGCATCAACATCGCCTCGATGCAGGTGGCCCGTGATGTCAAGGGCGGCAAGGCGCTCATCGCGCTGACCGTCGACACCGCCATCCCGGCCGACGTGGTGGACCAGATCGCCGCCGAGATCGGCGCCGACAGCGGCCGCTCGGTCGACCTGGCCGACTAGCCCGCCGTCTCCGCGGGTCCCCGGCACGGCGGGGGCCCGCGGAGACGTTTCCGAGCCCGTACGGCGAGCGGACCCGAGCCCGTACGGCGGAGCGGATCCCGGGCGTGCACGGCGGGACGGGCCGTCACGCGGAGCGCGCGCTGGCGTCTCATCATGTGAGAAATGTGTACGGCGGGCGAGACGGCGTTCCGGCGGGCGGGTACTGTGACAGGAAATGCGCCAGGTTCTCGTAATCCTTACCTGCCGCGGCGGGGCCTGACGGACAGGCCGGCACCTCGCCGCGGTGCGATGGCGTTCGCCGGCTTCACCTTCGCGTCGCGGATCCGCGACCCGGATCCGCGGCCCCAGGCCCGGTCGGACTCGTGACCGGAGTCCCCCATCACATTTCCCGCTCGCCCGTGAACGAGACGAGGCTTGTCATGTACGACATGTATCCCTGGAACCGTCCGGAAGAAAGCAAGGACGAGGCCGCCGACGCGCTGCAGACCGCGCTGGACCGGCGCGACAACGGCGGGGTGCCCATCCGCTAATGGGAGCTACCGGGTCGGCTGATCAGGCAGACTCGGTGCCTGGT
>NZ_JBEZNH010000115.1:0-5183 GCF_040653115.1 Streptosporangium sp. NPDC048047
TCCGCGGCATCCGCATCGAACTCGGCGAGATCGAGAACGTACTGAGCCGCCATCCGGACGTGGCCCAGGCCGTCGTCCTCGCCCGGGAGGACCGGTCAGGAGAGCGGCGGCTGGTGGCCTACCTGGTCCCGCGCGCCACGGACACGGAAACGGGAGCCGCCACGGAGACGGGTGGAGGCTCCGGTACGAACGCGGGCCCAGGCACGGAACCGGTCTCAGACACAGGCTCGGCCCCGAATGCGGGCTCGGTCCCGGGTGAGGGCTCAGGTGAGCGCTCGGTCCCGGGTGGAGGATCGGAGGGCTTCGCCGCCCGGGTGCGGCGCTTCGCCGAGGACAACCTGCCCGCCTACATGATCCCGGCGGCCCTCACCGTCATGGACACCCTGCCGCTCAACCACAGCGGCAAGGTCGACCGCCACACCCTGCCCGCCCCCACCTGGCAGGACACCACCACCGCCACCGCCTTCGTCCCACCCCGCACCGACGCCGAACACCTCATCACCGACGTCTGGACCGACGTCCTGGACACCACCCGCATCGGCGTCCACGACGACTTCTTCGCCCTCGGCGGCAACTCCCTGCTCGCCATCAGGGTCCGTTCGCGCATCAGATCCGCGGTGGACCTGGAGATCCCGATCAATGTGATCTTCGCCAACCCCACCGTCGAGAAGCTGGCCGACGCCGTGGAGGCACTGCTGATCGCCGACATCGAGGCGGGAGGCTAGGTCCCGATCCGCCGGCCCTCGTCCGGCGGGGATCCCCGGCGCCCGGCACGCGTCGTACGGCCGTCGTGGCATACCGATCCGGTATGCCACGACTCCGGTATGCCATGACGGTCACGACGCCTGGGCGGGCCGTACCGCCCGGAGGACGGCGGATCGCCGGGAAAGGCCGGTGTCCGGAGGAGACCGGGTGCCGGAGAAGCGTTCGGCCCCTCACCCTCCGGAGGAACCGGAGGGTGAGGGGCCGAGGCGCCGGACGGCCGGTCAGTCCTCGGAGCCCGGCACGCCGTACTCGGCGACCAGCACCGCGCGGGCCAGGGCGTGGTGGTTGATCGTGCCGCTGAAGACGGCGGCCGTCTGGTCGGGGGTGACCTCGATGCTCTCGACCCCGAGGGCGTGCACGGCGAAGACGTAGCGGTGGGCCGGGCCGGGGGGCGGGGCGGCTCCGCCGAAGTCGAAGGTGCCGTAGTCGTTGCGGCCGTGCAGGGCGCCCTTGGGCAGCCCCTCCATGTCGCCGCTGCCCGCGCCGCGCGGCAGCTCGGTCACGTCGGCCGGGATGTCGGCCAGCACCCAGTGCCACCAGCCGCTGCCGGTGGGGGCGTCGGGGTCGAAGCAGGTCACGGCGTAGCTCTTCGTCCCGGCCGGTGCGCCGGACCAGCGCAGGTGCGGGGAGACGTTGCCGGCTTCGTAGACGTGCGCGTCGGGAAGCACCCCGCCGTGCGCCAGATCGTCGCTGGCGACCGTGAAAGCCGGCACCTGTCGCAGATATTCGTATGGCATGGGCGCGCGACCGGCCATCATTCCCCCGTCTTCGTTCCGGACTCCTGGCTGACGGGATCTTGGTCACTTTCCCCCTCACTGTCAAGGGTTGACACCCCTCGGCACGCATAGGAGATACTCCGCATTCGGGGTGTTAGTGACTTAGATGGTGGGATCGGTCGCTTTCCGGCGATGTGCGGTAACCCTGCGTTCCGGTTGACAAAGACGTCCACAAGACCGCTTCCGAAAGCACGGAGTTTCCATGAGCAATCCGTTCGACGACGAGAACGGCAGTTACCTGGTCCTGGTGAACGCCGAGGGGCAGCACTCCCTCTGGCCGGCCTCCGCCGACGTTCCCGGCGGATGGGACATCGCGCACGAGAAGGACAGCCGGCAGGGCTGCCTGGACTTCGTCAACGCGAACTGGGCCGACATGCGGCCGCGCAGCCTTCGGGTGTCCTGAAAAGGACATAAAACCCTCAAAAAGGCTATTAACGCCCCGAAAAGGGCGTCGATTTTCTCCTCTCCGGGCGACTACCGCCACGAACCGCGTTCGGAACCGGGTATTCCGCGCGGCCGGACAGTGGCTGAGCAGCGCCTGGGTCATCGGTTCGGCTTTTCGCCCCATCGTGCCCTGGGCCCCCTGTGCCCTCGGGCCCTGAACCTGGAGATTCCGTGAACCCGAATTCCCTACGGCGGAGCCTCGCCGGGCTGTTCGAGGCGCGGGTGGCGGCGGCCCCCGGCGCCGAGGCGGTGGTCTGCGGCGAGGTCCGCCTGAGCGCGGCCGAGCTCAACGGCCGGGCCAACGCCCTGGCCCGCCGCCTGATCGCCGCCGGCGTCGGACCCGAGTCGCCCGTCGCGGTGCTCATGGAGCGCTCCGCCGACGTGGCGGTGGCGCTGCTGGCCGTCGTCAAGGCCGGCGGCGCCTACGTCCCGCTGCATCCGGCCTACCCGGCCGCCCGCCTGCGGGCGATACTCGGCCAGGCGGGCGTGCGGATCCTGCTGACCGACAGGGCGCACGCCGGCCACGAGCCGCCCGGGAACGTCACCTCCCTGGTCGTGGGCGACGACACCGACCCGGAGAACCCCGGCCTGGACATCGCCGCCGACCGGCTGGCGTACGTGATGTTCACCTCCGGCTCCACCGGCGCGCCCAAGGGCGTGGGCGTCACCCACGGCAACGTCGCCGCCCTCGCCGCCGACCACCGCTGGCGCGGGCACGACCGTGTGCTGTCGCACTCCTCGTTCGCCTTCGACGCCTCCACCTACGAGCTGTGGGTCCCGCTGCTGAACGGCGGCACCGTGGTCATGGCGCCGCCCGGCGCCGTCGACGCCGCGACGGTGGCCCGGATGCTGGACGACGAGCGGGTCACCGCGGTGTTCCTGACGACCGGCCTGTTCAACGTGCTCGCCGAGGAGGCGCCGGAGCTGCTGGCGCGGGTCCCCTTCCTGTGGAGCGGGGGCGAGGCGGCCCACCCCGCCGCGATGGAGCGGATCGTCCTCGCCGGAGGATCCGTGCACAACGGCTACGGCCCCACCGAGAACACGACGTTCGCGCTCGCCCACCGGGTGGGGAAACCGCCGGCGGGCACGGTCCCCATCGGCCGCCCGCTGGACGCCGTCGGCGCCCACGTCCTGGACGGGAACCTGCGGCCCGCCGACGAGGGCGAGCTGTACCTCACCGGGGAGCAGCTGGCGCGCGGCTACCTGGGCCGGCCGGACCTGACCGCCGAGCGCTTCGTCGCCTGCCCGTACGGCGAGCCGGGCACGCGGATGTACCGCACCGGCGACCTGGTGCGGCGCCTGCCCGGCGGCGACCTGGAGTTCGTCGGGCGCGCCGACGGCCAGGTGAAGATCCGCGGCTTCCGCATCGAGCTGGGCGAGATCGAGGCGACCCTCGCGCGGCACCCCGAGGTGGCCCAGGCCGTCGTCCTGGCCAGGGAGGATCACCCCGGCGACCGGCGGCTGACCGCCTACCTCGTCCCGCGCACCGCGGACGCGGACGCCGGAGAGCTCATCGGCCGGGTACGGCGGGCGGCCGGGGAGACGCTGCCCGCCTACATGGTGCCGTCGGCGTTCGTCGTGCTGGCGTCGCTGCCGCTCAACCACAACGGCAAGGTGGACCGCCGTGCGCTGCCCGCTCCGGAGAGCGTGACCTCCGGGACGGCCCCGCGCACCCTCGCCGAGGAACGGCTGTGCGCGCTGTTCGCCGAGCTGCTGGCCGTACCCGGCGTCGGCGTCGACGACGACTTCTTCGCCCTGGGCGGCCACTCACTGCTCGCCATGCGCGCCGTCACCGCCATCCGCGCCGCCTTCTCCGCCGAACTGCGCATCCGCGACGTCTTCGAGGCGCCGACCGTCGCGGAGCTGGCCGTACGGATCGACAAGGCCCGCGGTGAGGGCGGGAGCCGGCCCAGGCCGGTCCTGACGCGCGGCGGGCAGACCGGCAGCCCGGAGCCGTCGTTCGCCCAGTCGCGTCTGTGGATCTCCGACCGGCTCGCCGAGAGCACGGGCCTCTACACGATCCCGCTGGTGCTGCGGCTGACGGGCAGGCTGGACCGCGAGGCGCTGCGGACCGCGGTCGCCGACGTGGCCCGGCGGCACGAGACGCTGCGCACCGTCTTCCCCAGCCGGGACGGCCGCCCCGAGCCGCGGGTGCTGGACGGCGTGCCGGACCTGACCGTCACCGGGCTCATCGGCAGGTCGGAGCTGGACGCCGCGATCCGGCGGACGGCGCTGCGGCCGTTCGACCTGGCGTCGGAGCCGCCGATGCGGGCGGAGCTGTTCGCGCTGCCTCCGGCCGGCGGGCGGGACGAGCATGTGCTGGCCCTGATGTTCCATCACATCGCGATCGACGGGTGGTCCCTCGGCCCGCTGGAGCGGGACCTGGCCACCGCCTACGCCGCGCGGGCACGCGGCGAGGAGCCCGGCTGGGCGCCGCTGCCCGTCGGCTACGCCGACTACGCCCGCTGGCAGCGCGAACTGCTCGGCGACCCCGCCGACCCGGGCAGCCTGATGAGCGAGCAGACCGCCCACTGGCGCACCGCGCTGGCCGGACTGCCCGACGAGATCGCGCTGCCCGCCGACCGGCCCCGGCCGGCGGTGCCCGGGTATCTGGGCGGGTCCGTGCCCTTCACGCTCCCGCCCGGTCTGCGCCGGCGGCTGCTTGCGGTGGCACAGACCGGTCAGGCGACGCTGTTCATGGCGTTGCAGGCCGGGCTGGCCGCGCTGCTGACCCGGCTGGGCGCGGGCACCGACGTACCGATCGGTGCACCCGTGGCAGGCCGCACCGATGAGGCACTGACCGACCTCGTCGGCTTCTTCGCCAACACGCTGGTGCTGCGCACCGACACCTCCGGGAACCCGAGCTTCCGCGAACTGCTGACCCGGGTCCGCGAGACCGACCTGGCCGCTTTCGCCAACCAGGACGTGCCGTTCGAGAGCCTGGTCGAGGCGATCAACCCGCCGCGGGTGCCGGGCCGTACCCCGCTGTTCCAGGTGATGCTCGGCCTGGTGGACGTCTCCCCCGCCGGGAGCGGGGTCGCGGAGCCGTCGATGGCGCTGGACCCGGCGTACTCGCTGTACGGGTTCGGCGGCGCCAAGTGCGACCTGCAGTTCGGCTTCACCGACGACCGCTCCGCCGAGGACGGGGTGGAGGGTGTGCTGCAGTACGCCACCGACCTGTTCGACCGGGCCACCGCC
>NZ_JBEZNH010000116.1:0-5182 GCF_040653115.1 Streptosporangium sp. NPDC048047
GATGCTGCACCGCCAACCGCGCCGCCGCCCGATCATCCGGCGAGATGAACGGCGCGTCGATCCGGTCGCTGTAGCCGTCCAGCAGGACGATCGGCAGGCCGCGCTCGCGCAGGCGGCTGTAGCGGTCCATCCGGGCGGTGGTGTCGGCGTGCAGCCCGGAGACGAAGATGATGCCGTCCACGCCCCTGTCGACGAGCAGCTCGGTGAACTCGTCCTCGGGCACGCCGCCGGGGAGCTGGGTGCACAGCACCGGGGTGTAGCCGTGCTGGGTCAGGGCCTTCTCGATCGCCTGGGCGAACACGGGGAAGATCGGGTTGTCCAGCTCCGGGGTGACCAGGCCGACCAGGCCGTTGCTGCGCTGGCGCAGCCGCTGCGGACGCTCGTAGCCCATCAGGTCGAGCGCGGTCAGCACGGCCTGCCGGGTGGTCTGCGACACCCCGGGTTTGCCGTTGAGCACCCTGCTGACCGTCGCCTCGCTGACCCCCGCCTGCGCGGCGACGTCGGCCAGCCGGACGCCCGCGCCGTCGGAGCGGGACCGGGTCCGGCTGAGTTCACCCTCCATTGGACGTACCGTCGCATGAATCTCGGTGATTCTCAAACTGAGATTCTTCCTGCTTCATCGACCGCCGCCAACTCCGGAGAGTGAGGTCTTACGTGGTCTCCACGAGGCGTTTTTCCTCTCCGGGGAACTTCCCGGCGAGGGATCGAATGTCAGGCGCTTGCGTCGGCGAGCATCGCGGCGAGCAGGTTACCTGCCGCGTTCTCATCTCTGTCGTGCAGGGTGCCGCATCGGGGGCAGACCCATTCGCGATCGGCGAGGGCCAGAGCGTGGTTGATGCGCCCGCAATCACCGCACGTTTTCGAGCTGGGGAACCAGCGGTCGGCTTTCCAGACGCGGGAACCGTACCAGCCGGCCTTGTAGTCCAGCTGACGTACGAACTCGCCGAATCCGGCGTCGGAGATGGCGCGGGAGAGCCTGCGGTTCTTGACCATGCCCTTGACGTGCAGGGTTTCCACGGCGATGGCGGACTTGGTTCTCGTCAGCCTGGTGGTGGCCTGGTGCAGGAACTCCCGGCGCCGGTCAGCGACCCGAAGATGGAGCCGTCCGACCCGGCGTCGTGCCTTGGCCCGGTTCTTCGAATCTACGCCGGTCTTGGCCAGCTTGCGGTTCGCCCTCTTCAGGGCCCGCAGGCTGGCCTTGAGCGGCTTGGGGGCGTGGATCTCCTCCTTGGTGCCGTCGCTGTTCTCCAGGACGGCGAACGTCTTCAGTCCGAGGTCGATGCCGCACGCGGGCGCGTCCTGGGGTGCCTGGCGGCGCTTGTCGATGCCATCGCGGTCAACCTCGGCCTGGAAGGAGATCCACCAGCGTCCGGCCTGCTCGCGCACGGTGCAGCCGAGTATGCGCGCCTTGCCGGTGGCCATGCGGTCGGTCAGCCAGGACATGTCCTCGCGGGTCGCGACGTTGCCGATGGCCGGGAGCTTGACCGTACGCGGGCCGAGCGGCTTGGCGCGGTCGGCGTCGTAGCGGAAGCGGGAACCGTGCTTGCGTTTGCGCCACTTCGGCCAGCCAAGCTTCGCGCCCTTGCGCTTGCCGTTCTTCGATTCGAAGAAGTTCTTGATTCCCGCCGCCCGGACCCGGCACGCCTCTTTGGGTACTCGGGACGACAACCTGCCCTCGGCGAACCACGGGAACCTGTCCGGGTGCGCGGCACTCCACTCCTTCTCCAAGGCCGGGGCAGACCACGGCACCGTGGTCAGGTCCTCGCCGGTGATACCGTAGGTCTTCTCCGCCTCCTGCTGGGCCTTCTTCTTCTGCACGGTCTCCAGGCAGAAGTTCTCCACCACGCGCGACAGCCCGCAGTGACGGCCCATCAAGACGGCCTGCTCCTCGTCGGGGGCCAGTTCGAAACGCAGCCCCTGTCTGTGGGTCACGTGCAGTCCTCCTGCGCGGCGGCCAGTGCCTTCAGGGCGCGGTTCTTCGCCGCACGTTCGCCGTACAGGCGGGCGCAGAACGAGGTGAGGACATCGGTCATATCACGCACCAGGTCGTCTTCCATCTCGCCGTCGTCCATGACCCGCACGGTGCGGCCTTGCGCCGACAGTGCGGCCTCGATGTACTCGGCCCCGAAGGGGGCCAGCCGGTCACGGTGCTCCACCACGATCACAGAGACGTCCGGATCGGCAAGGAGCCGCTTGAGCTTCGGCCGGGCGCCGTTGAGGGCCGAGCCGATCTCGGAGACCACCTTTGTCACGGCCAGGTTGTTTCCGGTCGCCCACTCGGTCAGCCGGGCGACCTGCCGGTCAAGGTCCGGCTTCTGATCGAAGGAGGAGACGCGGGCATACAGCGCGACGGCACTGCCCGCCCGGTCGCCCCCGGTAAGGACGAGATACCGGCCGGTCGCCGTCTTCACTACCGGAACAGGCATCTTGCCCTCATGCGCCCACTTCCAGGCGGTCTGATAGTGAACGCCCTGCATGCGCGCCCAATCACTGAGTCGCATACGAAGATAATAACAAAGAGAGACTGACGAACACTGATGATTAGCGCATCAGCTCCCTGCCCCTACGGGAGCGGGCGCAACCTGAGCGCCGAGCCGCGCCGCCCGCCTCCTCGCCGTCCATCAGGTGCGCCGGAGGCCCCAACGGCTTCTCCTTTCTCTGGTAACCCACTCGTAACGCAACTTTCCGTCAGGGAAATCTGAAGTAACTAACAGATGTGCCTCTTCTCACCATGTCTATGGACACATGGGTGAGCCGCACGATGTACTACCTCATCGATCACAGTGGCTGGATCCGGGCGACCTCGTCCGGGAGGAACGAGCGCGCATGAGTACCGTCGTCCTCGACAATGTGAGCAAGATCTACCCTGGCGGGTATCTCGCGGTCGACCGAATGAACCTGCGGGCGGAGAACGGGGAGTTCCTCGTCCTGCTCGGCCCTTCCGGGTGCGGGAAGTCCACTCTGCTGCGGATGGTCGCGGGCCTGGAGGAGATCACCTCCGGCGATCTGTGGCTGGGCGGGGATCACGCCAACGACCTGGCGCCGCGCGACCGCGACGTCGCCATGGTGTTCCAGAACGGCGCCCTCTACCCGCACCGCACGGTGCGCGGCAACATGGCCTTCCCCCTGGAGATCGCCAAGGCCGACCCGGCGCTGGTCAGGGATCGGGTGACCGAGCTGTCCAAGGCGCTGCACATCTCCGAGACGCTCGAACGCCGTCCGGGGACGCTCTCCGGCGGCCAGCGCCAGCGCGTCGCCATGGGCCGGGCGATCGTGCGCCAGCCGTCGCTGTTCCTCATGGACGAGCCCCTGTCCAACCTCGACGCGGGCATGCGGACCGAGCTGCGGATGGAGATCTCCTCGCTTGTCCGCTCGCTGGGCGTGACCACGATCTACGTGACGCACGACCAGGTGGAGGCGCTGACCCTCGCCGACCGGATCGCCATCATGAACCGCGGCGTGCTGCAGGACGTCGGCACGCCGGCCCAGGTCTACAACGACCCGGCGACCGCCTTCACCGCGGCCTTCCTCAGCTCCCAGCAGCTCAATCTCCTCTCGGCGACCGTGCGGGCCCCGCAGAACCAGTACGTCCTGCTGGACTTCGGGGTGCACCAGATCATGATCCCCTGGAACGATCCCCGTTCCTATGCCATCTCGCAACATGTCGGCCACCAGATCATCGTCGGGCTGCGTCCCGACTGCCTGGCGCCGGTCTCCGAGAGCTTCGAGGGCCCCACGTTCCTCGGCCGGGTCCGGGCTCTGGAGTACCACGGTCACGAGTGGCTGGCCTACGTCGAGAGCGGCATCCCATCCGCGGTGGTCCCCGAGCCCCCGGACCCCAGGCACAAGGCCCGCGACCTCACGGCGGCCACGCCCGGCGGCCGGGCCCGCGCGGTCATCCGGCGGCTGCTGCCCGGCCTGGCCGGCGATCCGGAGCCCGACGAGGTGGAGCAGGAGCCCGGCGGAGGCAGCCACCGCCGGGCCGACCTGATCGTCCGGCTGGGCGCGCGCCCCGTCTGGCGCGGCGGTGACCCCGCCAGGGTGGGCGTGGACGCCACACGGCTGATGCTCTTCACGGTGGACGGCGCCCGCATCGACCCGCCGCAGCGCTGACCGGCGGCGGGGTCCCCGCGCCGTACGCGGACGGCCGCCGGTCCCGCCCGGCGGCTCCCCGTCAGCGGCCGGTCCAGTGGCCGATTCAGCGGCCGATGATGGCGACGATCTCGACGACGCGGACGACGCGGTCCAGCTCGGCGCGGTGGAAGGCGGCGTCGCGCGCGAGGACCAGGTGCAGGTCCGCTCCGGGGATCGGCAGGCTCATCAGGTGGCCGCCGCCGGAGCCGAGGACCGCTGGGCGCGGCGGAGCGACCCAGGCCGCCCCCTCGGCGCCCTCCCCGGGCCCTCCCGCCGCCACGGCGCCCACGTGCCCCTCCAGTGCCTCCGGGGCCTGCCAGCTGCGGTGCACGACCTCCCCGGTGCCGGAGCGTACGGTGACCGCCCACCCGGCGCCGACCAGGCCGGGAACGGCGTCCACGAGCGTGGCGAAGGCGCGTCCGGGTTCCGTGGCCACGTGCCGCAGCAGGTCGTAGTCGGGCGCGCATCCGGGGATCTCGCGGGTGGGCCAGGCGGCCTCGACGGTCAGGCCGGGAACGGCGGAGAGGCGGTCCCCGATGTCCCCGATCCCGGTGACTCCGGGCCAGGAGACGGTGAAGTCGTCGACCGCCCGGCCGCCCCCGCGCTCCAGGACCGTGACCTGCAGGATGTCCGCCCCCAACGTGCCGAGCACCCGGGCGACCTGGCCCAGGGCTCCGGGCCGGTCGGGAAGGGACACCCGTAGCCGGAACATCATTTGTCGATCACCTCTCTCTGGGCATCAGGGTGTCCTAGACAGGTTTCACGAGTGTTCCGGGGAGATGTCCAGCATAAAACCCCAGGTACTGAAATATCCGACCCGGTCTGCTTTGTGGCTTTTCGCGCCCTCTAACGAATGATCTTCGGGCCGGAGCCGGTCGAGCCGCGGACGATGAACTCCGGCTGGAATACCAGCTCGGAGTTGTGCATGGGGGCGCCCGCGACCGCCTCCAGCAGGGTGTGCACCGCGGCGGTGACCATCGAGTGGACGGGCTGGCGCACGGTGGTCAGCGGCGGATCGGTGAACGCGATCAACGGCGAGTCGTCATAC
>NZ_JBEZNH010000117.1:0-5080 GCF_040653115.1 Streptosporangium sp. NPDC048047
GGCGATGCGGCGCGCCTGGGTGAGATCGACCTGCATCTGACCATTGTGACGGGGGGGACGGGGCGGCGCACGCGTGGTACGGGGTGGACCGGCGGGAGTGGCTTCCTCGATGGGGTGGTTGGCGCGCATCGGCGCCGCTGGTCTGCTGGCTCGGCAAAGAAGGAAGACCGGCGGCGCCGATGGGCGGTGCCTACGCTTGGCGGGGCGCGCGCCTGGTCAGCAGGTGCTGGTCCCGGCTGATGGCCGCTAGGGCGAATTCAGCGTGGGTCCGGGCGTCGTGCGCGTACTGAGGCGGGAACGGGACTGCGGCGATGCTGCTGACAATGGTGCTCTTGCCCTCGGGATGTTGGCGGCTGATGTGCATGACGGCGGGTGAGCCGCTGTGGGGAACGTCGTGATCATCGGCCGGGCACAGGGCGCTGTCGATGGAGTAGATCGATCCGTCCGGCCAGGTCACCTCCACCTGCTGGTCACGTGTGCTGATGGTGGCATCGAGGTCGTTGATGGCCTTCATGGCCGTCTCCAAGCGAGCGGCGCTTGCTCGCATGTCCGCCGCGAACGCCGCGTCGCGCTGCCGTGCCAGGGCGACGCTCTGCTCGTAGGCTCGCTCGTGTTCCTCCTCCAGTCCGGGCCACAACTGGCAGGCGATGTCGAGCAGGTCTTGCGATGACAGGCAAAAGTCGGTGGAGTGGCTCTCCCAGCACGGCGGACCGTAGCCGCCGGGTGAGCTTTCGGGGTCCATGCATGCGGCGGCGTGCATGGGATCGGCGGGCCGGAAAAAGCGGACCGGCGTATCTGCGTCCGGTTCCCTTTGCGCGGTATCGCTGATGCTCATCAGCCGGGAACCCTGCACCCCTGGGACGATCAGGCCGTACGCGTCCGGCTCCAGGACGATGTCCCCGTTCGTCAATTCGCCGTAGGGGAGGCGCTGGAAGACCCCGGGCAGGTCCCACCCGACCGGGCGCCCTCGCTCGTCCAGGTGGTGCCAGGTGGTGCGGGCTGCGTAGCGGAGGTCATCGAACAGAGGGCCGATGGCATCGTGCCTCTTTCCTGGTGCGTAGGTGTCGGCGGCCGGGTCGTCCGGCCGGAAGAGCCGGACTTTGTTGGTGCCCGATACCGGGACGGGCGCTCGGCCGTCGATCGTGAGCACGACATTGCCGTCATCGTGCGGGCGCGGGTCGGTGGCCACGGGGCCGAAAAGGCCCCCTTCCATGAGGATGTCTCCGGATTGCACTTCCTTGGGAGGAAGAAAGAGGAACTGTCCGTGAATTTCATGGGTGGGTTTCATTGGTTTCCTGTCGGATCGGTGAATGAAGCGCCGGTCTTTGTGCCATAAAGGCCGACATGTTCATTGAATCATAATTCGTTGATGTGCGGGGGGCGCGTCTGCGGGGGGCGCTCTGGGAAATTTTTCATCACGAGACGAGGGGTTTTCGGGAGTTGTTGACGGCGAGGGCAGGTTGCGGGTACCGGGGAAATCGTGAAGGGAGAGGGCGACCCGGGAGCCGAGTCGCCCTCTTTCTTCGTCAGGCTCCGGCTTCTATGGAAGCTTCCTGGGGGATTTCGGTTCGACGGCAGCCGTAGGGGGAGCAGCCGGGCGGGTCTTCCTCGTAATCGGCGAGACTGATCGCGCTTTGCCGGCCGCGCCATTCATTTGGGGTGATTCGGTCGATATTCGCCTGATCCAAAGGCACTCGGGATCGATGGACGAACGCTTGGCCCCTCAGTGGGGTTCCTGCGGCGGGATGCCCGTGGCGGATTTTCTCGTCGAACTCGACTGCGGCCGCCCAGTCGTCGGGTTGTGTGTCGCGCATCGCTCTCCAGCGGGAGTTTCCTGAGAACGGGCATGCCAGGCAGGCCGATTTCGGGGTGTTCTCCAGGCCGTATTCGGAAAGGAGGTTCACGCAATCTTCCCGCGTCATCTTGAGTTGGATCAGCGGGTAGGTGAGTTCACTGTGGGGGCCGGGCGCTTCGTCGTCCTTGACGCGTCGCGTCTCATCGGCTGAAAAGCCGATGTCCTGGTAGGCGTAGCGGCCAGCGGGGACTCTCCCCACGCTGCCGTCATCGCTGATGGGCGCCCCGAGCGCCGCTCGGACCACACGTTTGATCGGTTTGATCTTGTATTCCTTGGTGCATTGCCGCTTGATCATTCCGCGGGTGCCGCCCTCGCCCAGGATATGGAGCGGCATGGCGGCGTAGTGGCCAGATGGTTTGAGCGCATCATGGCGAATGTTTCCCGCGGTCACCTTGATCAGGGGGATGTCTGCAGATCGGGCGATCTCTTCGAGGATGGCGAGATGGGCATAGACGGCTTGCGGCTCAAATTGTGTGTCGGCGAATATCACCGCGTCGTATCTCGGTATCTCTCGGGGAGCGAGGCCGAGCGCCGACATGACGAGCAGGGTGCTGGATTGGACTCCGGCGCCGAGCGAGCCGAGAACGAGAGGCCGGGTGCTGGCGGTGCCGCGCAGCCGTTCCAGTTGTTTTCTGGACGGCAGGAGGGGAACGGGTTTCATGTTCTGATTTCTTTTCAGGATTGGAAGTGGCGATGACCGAAGTGCCATCCCGGTCATCCTTAATAGGATATCGCCAATTCCTTCTCTGAAAATAAAGCATTTTTTATGTTTTCTCCTTCTGTGGTTCGATGTTTTCCCGCAGAAGGGTGCGGTCCGGCGGGGTGGTTCGGGAAACGGGCAGGTGTGGCTTGGGCCGCGTATAGCAGAGGGGCGGTGGCCGGTTTTGCCGGATCGACGGCGCAGACCTCGGTGATGTGCCGGTCGGGGGATGGATTCGTCAGCGGTTCGAATCGTGTCCCCCGACCAGCCGGTGCTTAAGAGGTCAGCGCGGGGGCAATGGTGGCGCCTGATAGCCGGAACGGGAATACAGGGCGCCCAGTAGGTGCCCGCCCAGCGGCATGGCGGGCTCGTCGAACGTCAGGACCGGCTCGCCGAGTGATTTGGTGAGCCGGATGCCGGCGTGGGTGTCGGCCACCCGCTGCAGATAGGTGGTCAGTTGCCGGGAGTACAGCCGAAACGCCCGGCCTGGCCCGCCGATGTCGGTGCCCAGCCGTGCGACGGAGATCGTGCGGGCCGCGGGGGCAAGAGTGTGGCTGTAGTCCAGGCACGCGTAGGCGACCACTTCGGCAGGCACGACACCGGGGTGCAGGCGCAGTTGATCGGCCTCGGGGGTCGACAGCAGCCTCAAGGGGGAGAACGGCCGGTCGATGATGTCCTCGATGTGAGGCGAGCTGTCGGCCCAGGTGCGCTCGGGGCTGTACATGCGCACCAGGCAGGAGATGTCCTCCCCGACGACCTTCGCACTCGGGGTCTTCCACCCCGCTTGGGTCGCCAGCGCGCCGAGACGCCGACGCAAGGTGTCTTTGGAGAAGACGGCGAGCATGTGGTTGAAGGCCACATACCAGGTGGGTACGCGGCACGGGCGCGAGGACAGCAGCCACCAGTGCAGCAGCCAGAGACTGGCGAAATCTTCGAGGTAGGGATCGACGCCGGTGTCCGGGTTCAGCAGCCAGTGCGCACGCTCGGTGAGCACGACGCTGGTGGCCTGGCCGGGCACGGGATCGGTCTCGCAGGTGAGGGTGAAGGCCCTCATCCAAAACCGGATGGATGCGACGCGGTTCTTGCTGCCGGCGGAGAGCCGGACGGTGTTGTCTTCGTGGGCGAAGACCTCGGGGTCGTCGACGAGTGCGGCATAGGCCTGGCCGAGCCAGCCGTAGCGGGGAGGGTTGGAGCCGTGGCGGCCCCAGGTGGGTGAGCAGGCGGATGCCAGGGATTGCGGGGCGGGCCGGGCAGGGTTGACCGGCTCGGCGGACTGAGCGGCGAAGAGCGGGAGTTGCTCGCCGTTGAGGGAAGGCGGTGCGGATGTGCGCCGCGGCGCTGGCTGAGACATCGCGAATGTCCTTGGATTTCGGATCGGAGAAGAGGGATTGGGCCGGTGGGTGCCTCCACCGACACAACCCAATTTTACCTTTTGACAGTATTCGCGTGTTTTATGAGCTTTAGGGGTGTTAGTCCTGTGCGCGTCAGAGTGCTTCGCCCAGGGCGTACCATGGGTGCTTCGGAAGGGGAGCGTGACTGTCCTTTCGGATTGGAGAGAAGGCCGGCGGACAGGAGTGCCATTCCGCGATCTCTTCGGAGATCATCCGCCGGTCTTCGCCTTTGCCGCCGGGCTTCAACGCCTCGACAGCTGGCGATCACGGCATGGTGCGGGCATCTCGTGGCCGGTGATCAGGAGGCCGTCGCGATCACGTAGATCGCTGATCGGTCCGATCCCGGGCTGGGGCGCGTATTGGATCCGGCCGGTTGTGTGGTCGGCCAGCCTCGGATGGAGGCGCGAGGTATTTGCGAGAGAACGTCCGACCGTGCCTCGGCGTGTCCGCGGGTCAGGCGGTATCCGGTGCGATCGAAGGGGCCCGGGACCCGGCTGCGGAGATCAGGCAGGGCTGTCAGCCCTCCTTGAGACCTCCTCATGCCGGTGGAGCCGAGTGGCGGGGAAGCAGGGGTTTTGTCGCATCAGCCCGGACAGCGGCAGGTGCCATGCCGGCCATGAGGCGACGGGGTGGCCTGCCTGGACAGCGCTCTTAACCGCCTGGGGGAGGACGGTTGCGCCGGGTCGGCGATCAGTGGCCTGCCGGTCGAAGCGACAGCCAGCGGAAGGCTTCGACTGGCTGGAGGAGCTCCGCGAGACGACCGAAGCGCGTCCTTCGAATCGTCGAGGGCCGCGCAAAGGTCTGGGACCCTATCGTCGCTGACCTAGACGGTCATCGGACGATCATGCTTCTCCTTCGAGCGAAAGAAGGAGAAGCACACCATGACCAGCGTCCACGTTCTGATCACCGTTGGCGAAGTCGCCGAGCTCCTTACCCCGCGGCACACGGTGGCCGCGCCTTTGCGGGTGTCCGCCGAGCGGATCGCAGCGCAGACCGGGCTGCCGGTAAACGAGTTGCCCGGCCGGGAGTTCACTGTCACCCGCCTCGACGATGACGATGCCGATGGATTCGCTCTGGTCAACGATCCCCGGCTGTAGCCTTCCGCGGTCGGCCGCCGCCCACGCCCCGCCCGGG
>NZ_JBEZNH010000118.1:0-5038 GCF_040653115.1 Streptosporangium sp. NPDC048047
TGTCGGCCGAGGCCGACGGCCTGTGCGGCGCCGGCTACGGCGAGCGCAGCGAGGAGCGGACCAACCGGCGCAACGGTTACCGATCCCGGGAGTGGGACACCCGCGCGGGCACCGTGGCTGTTGCTTTTTGAACACGATCGTCTCGAGCAGCGGATTCACCAGGCCGGGGGATCGTTGGATGAGCGGATGGCGAGGGGTTTCCGACGGGTTGATCGAGATCAGCAGTTCCTGCTGCCGGTGGATATGCGCGAATGGCTGCCCGACGATCATGTGGTGTGGGTGCTGCTCGAGGTGGTCGAACATCTGGACCTCGCAGCGTTGGAGGCGCGCTATGCCCAGAGCGGGCCCGGCCGCCGCGCTTATGACCCTCGGATGCTGCTGTCGCTGTTGATCTACGCGTATTCGGCGGGTGTGCGGTCGTCACGGCAGGTCGAGCGGCTCTGCCGGACGGATGTCGCGATGCGGGTGATCTGCGGGCTGCAGGTGCCCGATCACACAGTGATCGCGCGGTTCCGTCAGCGGCACCAGGACTTCGTGCGGGAGCTGTTCACCCAGGTGCTGCTGATCTGCGCGAAGGCTGGGCTGGGGCGGCTGGGCGCCATCGCCGTGGACGGCACGAAGATCACCGCGAATGCGGCGAAGAAAGCCACCTGCCGACGGCAATGGCTGCAGCAGCAAGTGGATGAGATCCTCACCCGAGCCGCGGAGCAGGACGCGGCCGAGGACACCGCGTTCGGGCCAGGCGAGCATGCTGAGGAGACACCCCGGCAGCTGCAGGGACGGCGTGAGCGGGAGGAGCGGATCAAACGGGCCCTGGCCGAGGTGATCGCAGAAGAGACTGAGCGGGGCTTGGATGCCGAGGCCACGGCCGCAAAGGAACGCGCGTTCCTGGAGGCGACCCGGGCCGGCCGCAATGACGTGGGGTCTCGTCCGGTGGGAGCCGATCCCGTGGCGATCGCCGAAGCGCGGCTGCAGGCAGCCCAGGACCGGCTGGCTGAGGAAGTCGAGGCCAAACGGAACCAGATCGCAGTGATGCGCGAGCGGATCCGAAGGTTCGAAGCAGGCCAAGGGCCCAAGCCGAATCTCGGGCCGTTCAGCTTCGATGAGAACCGCGGCCAGCAGGTGGCCCGCGCCAAGCGGTGGGTCGCCCGAGCAGAACGGGAACTGACCGCCGCCCGGGCATGCAAGGTCGGCCCGCCCGCCGAGCACGAGCAGGCCGATCTGTCACCGGTGCCGGGCGGTGGCAGGCACGGGCCCCGTGGCATCACCAAGGACGATCGCCCGGCCGTCCGCCGCAACGTCACCGACCCCGACAGCCGCCTGATGCACGACAGCAACGGAGGCGTCATTCAGGGCTACAACGCCCAGCTCGCCGTGAGCGACGACGGCCTGATCCTCAGCGCCCAACTCGTCCAAGACATCAACGACCGGCGGCAACTGCAGCCGATGAGCCAAGCAGCCCTCACCGCGGCGCTGCTGGTTCATCAAGCACGATGCCTCGGCCAGTGCCCGAAGCTGGACCGATGTTGTCTCACCTCAGCTGCGTGTGAGTCCGGCAACCGCCCCCGCGGCTGCGACGACACCGGCTGCCCCTGCCTGGCCGACTGGATCGGGACCCTGCTGTTCGATGCCGGCTACTGGACCCAGGACAACCTCACCGTCTCCGGCCCCGACCGGCTCATCGCGCCCGGCAAGAACGCGGCTCGGCCCCAGCCCGGCCAGGACCACGGCCGGCCGCCTCAGAACGCCGATCCGGCCACCCTCATGATCCATCGCTTGGCCACTGAAGAAGGCGCTGCCCTCTATAAGCGGCGCGGTGCCACCGTCGAACCCGTCAACGGTCATCTCAAGGACCGCACCGCCCTGCGGCGCTTCGCCCGGCGGGGCCTGGCCGCCTGCCAAGCCGAACTCACCTTTGCCGCACTGGTCCTCAACATCGGCAAGTTCTGCCGCCTGACTCCGGCCCGACGTTCGATCGCTCTCACCACCTGAACCGCGGAGGTCCGCAAGCCCACCGGCCTGCCAGCGCCGTTACACAACCACAACCGGCAGGCCCGCTCTATGTCGATCCGCTCGGCCGAGCACCTCTGAATCAAGCCGCCTGCAATAACGCAACAGCCACACCGTTGAGCTCGCCATTCCCAAGCTGCGCTCGGGAAGCTACTTTCCCGACTGGCTGCTGCAGCGCCGGCGGCGGGCCGAGCAGGCGCTGATCAGCGTGGTGGCCACCAGCTACCTGCTCGGGGTCTCCACCCGCCGCATCGACAAGCTGGTGGAGCAGCTCGGCATCACCGGGATCTCCAAGAGCCAGGTCAGTCAGATGGCCAAGGTCCTCGATGGGCAGGTGGAGGCCTTCCGGACCCGGGCCCTGGACGGCGGGCCGTATGCCTTCGTCTGGCTGGATGCGCTGACGCAGAAGGTCCGCGAGGGCGGGCGGACGGTCAACGTCCACGTCCTGGTCGCCACCGCGGTCAACGCCGACGGCCGCCGGGAGATCCTCGGCTTGGAGGTGTCGGCGGCCGAGGACGGCGCCGGCTGGCTGGCGTTCCTGCGCGGTCTGGTCGCCCGCGGCCTGAGCGGGGTGCAGCTGGTGATCTCCGATGCCCATCCTGGTTTGGTTGAGGCGATCGGCGCGACCGTGCCGGGCGCGTCCTGGCAGCGCTGCCGCACCCACTGGAACCGTGAAGAAATAACATGGCGATTCGATCTTTCGGGTTGGATGTCATGTTATGTCGATCTTGCCCGATGCTCTCGATCAGCTGGCGTTGAAGTTCGAGGTCGTGCTGCCGCATTTGAACGAGCGGCAGCAGCGGTTGCTGATGGCGGCCGAGGCCCGGCTACTGGGGCATGGCGGAGTCCGTGCGGTCGCTCGGGTCGCCGGGGTCAGCGAGTCCACCGTGCGCAAGGGCGTGTTCGAGCTCGAGGACGGCGGGGAAGTGCTGCCGGACGGGCGGGTGCGTCGTGAAGGCGGTGGGCGTAAGAGCATCGAGCAGCAGGACCCTCGGATACTGCCGGCGCTGTTGGCGCTGGTCGAGCCGGACGAGCGGGGCGACCCGGAGTCGCCGCTGCGATGGACGACCAAGTCGCTGAGGCGCCTGGCGCAGGAGTTGACCCGGCGGGGACACCAGGTATCGCCGCCCACGGTCGGGCGGATGCTGCGTGAGAACGGGTTCACCTTGCAGGCCAACGCCAAGACGTTGGAAGGCAGGCAGCACCCCGAACGGGATGCGCAGTTTCGTTATATCAACGACCAGGTCAAGGACCACCGGGCCATGGGCGAGCCGGTGATCAGCGTCGATACCAAGAAACGTGAGCAACTGGGCCGGCTGCCCAACCCAGGCCGCGAGTGGAGGCCGAAAGGCGACCCGGTCCAGGTCGAGGACCACAGCTTCTTCTTCACCGGGCCGCAGGTCGAGCAGGCCATCCCGTATGGCATCTACGACATCGGCGCGAACACCGGCTGGGTGAACGTCGGCATCGACCACGACACCTCAACGTTCGCGGTCGCGTCGATCCGCCGCTGGTGGCAAGCCCGAGGCCATCTGGACTATCCGGACGCCTCCCGGCTGCTGATCACCGCTGACGCGGGAGGCTCCAACGGCTATCGGTTCCGGGTCTGGAAGGCCGAGCTCGCCGCTCTGGCCGCGGAGACCGGCCTGGTGATCACCGTGTGTCATTTCCCGCCGGGCACCTCGAAATGGAACAAGATCGAGCACCGGCTGTTCTCCCATATCACGATGAACTGGCGTGGACGGCCGCTGGCCAGCCACGAGGTCGTCGTCAACACCATCGCCTCAACGAGGACGCGCACCGGCCTGCGGGTCGAAGCCGAACTCGACACCGCCTCGTATCCGCTGGGCGTCACGGTGAGCAAGACCCGGTTCGCCGAGCTGCCAATCGACGCCCATCCCACCCGCAGCTCCTGGAACTACACGATCCACCCCGCCCTGGTCACCGCCGAGCGGCCACCCACCGCCAGCACCGACCGCACGCGGATCCGCGCTGCCGCACTACGCGCCCTGGCCGACTCCCGGCTGACCGGCATGACCGAAGCCCAGCTGGGCGACCTGGCGCGCCGGCTCGCTCCCACCCAGGCCGCGCGGGCCGAGCAGCGCACCTTCCACCAGCGCGGCGGCGAACGCCGCCGCGCCAAGGGCGCCGGGTCCCACAGCCTGCTCTCCGACGCGGACCGGGTGCTGATCACCGTCGTCTACCTCCGCCAGATCTGCTCCCAGAAGGTCCTGTCGGACATGCTCGAGGTCAGCGACTTCACGATCGGCTATTGGATCGCCGAGACCCGCAAGCTGCTCACCGACCACCAGGTCACGGTCCGCGCCACCACCATGCGGTTCACCACCGCCGCGCAGCTGCGTGGTTTCCTGGACAACGACGACGTCCCCGCCCAGCGGCCCCGGATCTCCGAAACGCTCTCGCACCCCGCTCTGACCGCGATGAGCCGCGAAGAACTCCACCAGATGATCGAGCGACTCACCCCACTGCACGCCGCCCGCCTCGAACGCCTCCGCTATCAGCGACGCGGCGGTGAACGACTCCCCGGAGCCCGAGGCGGCATCTTCCAACAAAAGATCACCGACGCCGAGCAGATCCTCGCCGCCATCCTCTACCAGCGGAAAATCTGCACACGGCAAGTCCTCAGCGAACTGTTCGACGTCAGCCCCCGCACCATCGGCAACGCTCTCATCCAGACCCGCCCACTCCTGGAACACGAAGGCTACGACCCCGCACCCGCCCCGGCCCGTCACCGGACCGCAGCCGCGCTCCTCGCCTCCATTTCACCGTGTTGATTCTTAACGGCTTCACTACCTGCGCAACCTGCTGACCACGGTTCCCAAGTCGGCGCAGCCGTGGGTGGCGACGCTGGTGCGGACCATCTTCGACCAGCCCGCCGCCGAGCAGGTCCGCACCCAGCACGCCTGGGTCATCGACGCCCTGGAAGCGAAGTATCCGGCCACCGCCGAGCACCTGGACGCCGCCCGCGAGGAACTCCTGGCTTTTGCCGCCTTCCCGAAGGAGACCT
>NZ_JBEZNH010000119.1:0-4904 GCF_040653115.1 Streptosporangium sp. NPDC048047
GGGCCGAGAGGTGACGATTCCAACGGAACCGCACGACCCATGTTCCCCTAATGAGCCGATCGCCCCAGCCCATCACGGTGCCTAGCCCCGACGAGCGATCGTCCCGGCCTCGGCGTGGCCGAAGCACGCAGCCCCGTGAGAGACACTCCGTGCCGACACGTTCACCAATCTGGCCACAGTGCTCGCATTCTGTATCAGTTTCCGATAGAACTGCGGGACACAGTAACGGAGGGGTGATCAGGTTGGCGCAGCCGTACAAGGGGGCTCGAACCCCGACGATGGTCCGTCCTCCCGTGGCCCTGCGTAATCGATTGGACGATGCGTGGAAGGCCAAGGGATACAAGAGTCTCAACGACTACCTAGTGGACCTGCTCGCCGCCCTGCACCCGGACCCGAAGTCTCCCTCCGATCAGGCGGATGCCGCCGGGCGACTGGTTGACGCGCTTCTAGATTCCGTACCGGCCTTCCAGCAGGAAGACCTGGACCTGCTGTCACACGACCATGTCGCGGCGTAGCCCAGTGGCTGACGCTCGAAAGGAGACGTGGAGGGAAACGTAGACCCGCCGAGGACGGCGGACAACTTCATACATCCATGGAAAAAGGCCCCCGCGCCTGAGCTTGCCGGCGACCGGCGCGAGGACCTTCCTAGGTAGACATCCGGCCCGGCTCGTGTCGGCCGAGGCTTTCCCGTGCCTGGCCGGTGTCCAGAGGTCTGGAGACCACGATAAACGATGGGACCCGGGTTCGGCCACCCATGCCCGATTGTGGCGTGTCGCAATCGGGTGATAGCGGCCTTGCCTCACGGAATGATCACAACCGCGCATCATGCTCCGCGCCCGGGGAAACCCTCCCGAAGCGCCGTCGGCGCCGTGCGGTCTGCTACGAGGATCGCGATCTGCTGCCGGCCGTCCCGGTCCGGACGTGGTTCCGCCTGTTTCGCCTCCTGCGAGTCCGCGGAGTCATCACCGGCTTCTGTGTCGAACGTATAGCCCGCCATCTCACCTACAGCGCGTCCAAGGCCGGCTACGTCACGAACCTGCCCAGGGTGATCCAGGCGTACGAGAACGAGCACCACGTGGGTGAGCGGACGTTCTGGAAGGACCTGGACCGGCTCACCTGCCTGGGCTTGGTGCGCAAAGTCGAGGCCGCGGCACCGGGCCAGCCCGCCAGGTATGTGCTCTGCTACGACCTCGCCCACCTGCCTGAGGACCTCCCGAAGTCCCTCGGCCGGGCGGTCGAGGACATCGCGGACGATCCGGTGAAGCGCGCGAAGAGGCTTCCGACGCTGGCGTCGACGCATGGCGCTCTCGCGGCCTGCATCACCGTCCGGTACGGCTCCCGAACGTGCCCCACGCCGGCCCTGTTCTTCGGCTGTGGACGAGTTCAGACGTGTCTCTATATACAAGAAGGCCCCACCCCTCCCCCGCACCGGACTCCCCGCGAACGCGTCCAGGACGATCACGGGCGCAGCCCTTGGGGGAACAAAACCGGCACCGAGGAGAAGAGAGAGGCTCGGCAGGTGCTGGATGGATGCGTCGCGGCGTGGCGCCTGCAGCGAACGAGCCGACAGCAGGCCGAGGCGGAGCTACCGGATGCCGGGACGCTGGCCGGAGTTGAACACCTGATCGGGCTGCTGTTGCGATACGTGCCGCCGAGCGAGGTCGAGGAGATCCTGTCGGCGCAGGTCGGCTCTGTCCGAAACTTCGCCGGCGTGGTGCGCTACCGGGCCGGCCGGTGGCTACGCACGCTGCGGCGCCGCTACTTCATCGCGGTGGACGACGACGGCATCGGTTGGGAGCGGATGGCGGCTGACCTCGCCAAGCGGAGGGCGGAGGCGTCCCGGCCGGAGACCCGACGTGCGGCGATCGACGCGGCCCGGCAGGCGTTGGCTCGCAAGAGACCGGAGGCTGAGCGGTGGGCGCGGGCGGACGCCGCGGCGGACGCCGTTCTCCGCACAGCCATGTCTGAGGCAGCCGCGGTGGTGAATGCGCCTGCGATGAGTGAGCGCGTGGTGGACACGCGGGATCTGACCCGGCGGCTGGCGATCCTGCGGGCCCGCGCGGAGCGCGCCTTGGACACCGCAGCCTTGAGGTACCAAGAGGCTGCTGTTAGCTGAAGTGACCTGCAGCACGCTCGGCCTTGCACCAACGCTTTGATCAGTCTAGGTGAGTGCCCACAGGCAATGCGTTGGACAGCTCGACCGCCAGTTTCCCAACGAGGAGAGCCAGCTGGTCTAACCTGTCATGCTGCCGCGGCGACATCTTTACGTCCCCGCCTTCCGCCACGCGGCCGTCGCGCCACGCCCGACTCCTCCAGGAGGCGATGAACGAACCCATACGAGCGACCTGTTGAGCTCGCGAGCTGACGCAGCGACTCGCCTGCCGCGTACCGGTGCCGCAAGTCCTCCTTCAGCTTCTCCCGCTCAGGGCCCGTCACCCGCTCGTACTTCCGCAGTTCCACGGTATCTACTCCTTCAATTGCTTCACGCGGGCGCAGCTAACCGCGCCTTCGGCGTCGCGGAGCCTTCTCGCCTCGCCATGTACGGCCCTCAACCTTCAACAGATCGCCTCTGGCTGCCTCTCCGGCTTTAACTGCGCCCTTGAGATCGCCGGTGGCCCGAGCCCATGCGCCTTCTTGGCTAGGAATGAGGCGGCTGGGCCGGTGGTGGCCCTCTGTCGCGCCAGAAAGCCACCACCGACGTTCTCAACCGCACTCATGATCATCACCATCAACTGAGTCTTCCAACGCCACTACGCGGCCAGCTTGATCGCCTCGATGTCGATCCGCATCCCCATTCGGGCTCGATGGGCCAGCGCAAGGCTCTGACGCGGATCACGGCTGGTGACGATCACATATCCCACACGAGCGGGAGCTTCCTTCGGCCTGACGATGAGCTGTTCCTCAGGTGCAACCAGCCAGCCCATCTGCTGAGCCCAGGGCATCCCTGCCAGATCCTTGGGAACCGCCAGATGCCTTACCCTGCCGGTGGTGGCAGCGTGTACATACTCCAGCACTGCCGACTGATACTCCTGGTCCGGGTAGCCCACCGGCCGGCCCAGCGCTGTAGCCGCGCACTCAGCCACCAGGTCGGCTCCGCTGGCCAGTTGCACCGTCTGAGCCAGCAAGCTGCCGCCAGCGACCGAGTTGACTCCGATGACAACAGGGCCGTGTGGAGTCAGACAGAGCTTGACCTCGCTACAGCCGTCGCGCACGCCGAGCGCTGACAGTGCTCCGCGGGCCGCCTGGGCGATCGGCGGGCTCATCCTTGCGGGGTCTCCCGCGTCGACCAAATGTCCGAGCACGGTCGCGGATGGCATGAAGTCCGTCATTGTCCGGGCGACCGCCACGATCGAGCTATGGCCTGCCTGCGTCAGGCAGATAACGGTGAGCTCCGGTCCAGGCAGGTACGCCTCCACCACGACGCCGCCTCGGGACTGGTCAACAGCTTCTGCGGAGAAGGCCACGGCCTCCGGCATTGAGCGGGCGAGAAACACTCCTCGACCCTCAGTGCGGTTTCGAACTTTGAGGACGACCGGATATCCGATGCCGGCAGCGGCGGCTACCGCCTCATCAACTCCAGTAGCGAGGCGGGCGGGTGGTGTTGGGCAGTCAGCCGCCTGCAGGCGTTGGTGTAGGCGCCACTTGTCGTCGGCCGTCATGGCCGCTCTGCTGCCGTAGCTTGGGACATCGAGCCTTTCGGCCACTGCTGCGGTCAGCGTGGCTAGGTGCTCGTTAAGGGTGAGCACGCCTGCCACTGGCTGTCGGCTCGCTTCGATCGAGCGGAGCACGTGATCGATACTGAGGTCGAGTGGGTGCAGTTCATCCCTGATGTAGGGAGCTTGCCAGGTCGCCTGGACGGTGTCGGCGACGACGAGACGGTGCTGAGCAAGAGTCTGCAATGCAGGCTTGGCGACAGCAGGGTGGATACTCATCCCGCCGATCAGCACAAGGACACCCTGTCTGGCAACCGTGGCAGAGCCTGGGCCGTGCTGCGAGCTGGTAATACGGAAACTTCGGTTCATCGCGCCTCACTGGCTGGAGGCCATGTCGTGAGAGGCCTGACTGCGACCGCATCTTGACTGGCTTCCTGACTTGTCGATGTCAAGTGAGTCAGACAGTAAAGATCTAGCGCCTTCGCCGCTATCGCAACAGCCTGGTAGGACATAGCTGTAATTATTCTGTTATCTCTCCAGTCTTCTTTCCCACTTCTGTGGACTGGTGCTGATTCGGTGTTCGCGCTGGTCGGAGGTCGAATGACTGTCGAACGCCTGTCGCTTAGGGGCTCGTTGGGCGATTTGGTGCACTCAACCCATCAGCGCAACGCCATCCGAGATGATGATCACGGAGGTGTTACGTGGCAAGGATGGGTCGCCCGGGGATGTCCGACGCGCAAAAGCGAGAGCTATGGGACCGCTGGAAGGCAGGCGAGTCGATCAGCCAGATCGCCCGGGCATTGGATAAGCCCCCCGGCTCGGTCTTCACCGTGGTCAAGTCCAACGGCGGATATGTTCCACCGCTGCGGCCCAAGCGGCCCGGAACGCTGAGTTTCGCCGAGCGCGAGGAGATCTTCCGCGGCCTGGCGCGGGGCGAATCGATGCGCTCTATCGCCGTCGGCTGGGCCGGCACGCCTCGACCATCAGCCGGGAGATCGCCCGCAACAAGGGCGTTGCCCGCTATCGGGCCGTTGACGCCGAAGACCGCGCCTGGGCACGCGCCCGACGGCTCAAGGCGTGCCTGCTGGCGCGCAATCCGGCGTTGCGAGACCTGGTCGCCGAGAAACTGGCTCAGGACTGGTCGCCCGAGCAGATCGCCGGGCATCTGGCCAAGGTCTACCGGCCGGAAACGAGGATGGCTTTGTAGGTGAGATCCGGAGCCACATGTTCGCGAGCGGAGAGCCATCTCGG
>NZ_JBEZNH010000120.1:0-4442 GCF_040653115.1 Streptosporangium sp. NPDC048047
GAAGAACGGCACGACGTCGGCGCCGATCATCCGCACCTGGTCGGGGTGGCCGACGCAAGGACCGGGGGCTACGGCAGGCGAAGCCAGAGGGCGGGGACGTTCGGCGGTTCCCACCCCGCCACGGCGGTGTGCGCCTGGCGGCACTCGTAGCCGATGCCCGCGTGGGTGACCCGGACGCCGGGCGTGTAGGCCGTGCCGGCCTTCCACGCCGGGTAGGCGCCGGTCGGTGTCACCGTGGGGGTCGCGGTCGGTGTCGCCGTCGGCGTGGTCGTGGGCGTCACGGTCGGGGTGGCGGTGGGGGTGACGGTCGGGGTGACGGTGGGCCTCGGGGAGGAGGTGGCGGTCGGCGTGGAGGTGGGCCCCGAGCAGGCGCCCAGGTCCTTCCAGACGTCACCGGCGCCCGGCTCGTTGTTCTGGGTCCACCACCGGGCCTCCCACTGCCGGCCGTTGTGCGAGACCCGGGCTCCGCCGTTGTAGACCTGGGTGGCCGACCACGCGGGAGCGGCGCAGTCGCCGCCGGGGCCGCCGGTCGGTCCGGACGTCGGCGTCGGGTTGACGACCACGCCGCCGCGGGCGTTGTCCGCGGTCAGGCCGTACGTCCTGCCGCCGAAGCTCACGGTGAAGTTCGCCGGGGCCGGGGCGGGCAGGTAGTAGACGTAGTCCATGGTGAGCGACGCGCCGGGGGCGAGCGACTCGGAGGCCCGCAGCTTGAACGAGACGCGGTTGAAGTCGCCCTTCAGCCCGCCGATGTTGTTCGCCGCGGTGTGCTCGCTGCTGATCACGGTGAGGCCGTAACCCGACTGGTCCTTGGCGGTCCCGGGAGCCGAGCTGGCGTAGTCCCACTGGAACTCGGCGCCGCCGGGGATGGTCGTCGACGACTTATTGGTGATCTTCAGCTTGCCGGTGATCGGGTAGTTGCTGTCGCCGACCGGGAACCCGCCCAGCTCCACCTGCACGTCGAGCTTCTCGGCGGGCACGTTCACCTTGGCGCGGGCGGCGCCGTACGGCGCGGCGGTCTTGAGCGTGTCGTACAGCTTGGTGGTGAGCGTGTCGCCCATGAACCACTCGCCCTTGGCCGCGTCCCACGCGTAGTCGCCGGCCAGCTCCCAGATCATCACGCCGCCGATGCCCTTGTCCCTGACGTAGGCGGCCTTGGCGGCGACGGACTGCTCGTCCTCGGTGGACAGGAAGACCTTCTTGCCGGCGTTCCACAGCCACGGCGCGACCAGCGTGGGGTCGTAGTTGCGGGTGTAGGTCCCGGTCAGCCGGTCCTCGGGGTCGCCGGCCGGGTCGAGGCCGTAGGCGGGGCCGTACGATCCGGCGCGGCCCTCGGCGAGGTTCCTGGCGTGCCAGAGCGGGTTGCCGCCCCCGCCGACCTCGGCGCCGTTCTCCTCGTCGTGCCAGAGGTTGTCGATGCCGCGCGCGCCGTCGCCGCAGGAGGTCAGTCCGGTCGGGCACGCGCCGGTGCTCTTGGCGGTGCCCCACAGGCCGTTCGTGCCGCCGGTGACGTTGCGCCAGCCGCGGGTGTAGTACGGCAGGCCGATGTTGATCCGGCCGGCCTGCATCGCACCGCGGAAGTAGTGGTAGGCCCAGTCGGTGTTGAGGTAGCCGATCCCGCCGTAGGCCGCGGTGGTGTAGACGCCCCAGCGGGCGAGTTCGGCGTCCTTGCCGTCGTCGTAGAGGGCGGCGTTGGGGCCGACGAACTCGTTCCACGCGCCGTGCAGGTCGTAGGACATGATGTTGACGTAGTCCAGGTACTGGGTGACCTGGAAGGTCTCCATGCCGCGCAGCAGGTAGCCGGACGACGGGGCGGCGACGGTCAGCATGTAGTACCTGCCGTCGGCGGCCGCGGCGGCGTTGAGCCTGTCGCGCAGGGTCTTCATCAGCAGCGCGTAGTTCCGCATCAGCGACGGCCGCCGGGCGTTGGCGATCTGCCAGTCCAGCGGGTGTCCCGCGTCCTTCATCGACGTGGGGTACTCGTAGTCGACGTCCACGCCGTTGAAGCCGTACTTCCTGACGAACGCCACCGCCGAGTCGGCGAAGGCGTCGATGCCCGCGGTGTTGGCCGACCCGTCGGCGTTGGTGGTCATCGTGTAGAAGCCGCCGGAGGCCCGGCGGGTGCCGCCGTCGTCGATGTAGCCGCCGCTCTCCGCCCAGCCGCCGACGCTGATGAGCGTCTTGGCCTCCGGGTGGGCCTTCTTGTACTTGTTCAGCAGGTTGAAGTGCCCCTTGTACGGCAGGCCGGGGTCGGGCGCGTCGATCCCGGGCCATTCCATGCCGGTGGCCGCGTTGTCCGGGCCGTCGGCGCCGACCGAGATCCTGTTGTCCGGGCCGACGTGCGCGAAGGCGTAGTTGATGTGGGTGACCTTGCCCCAGGGGATGTCCTTGGCGAGGTACGCGGGCTGGCCGTTCTTGCCGGTCCGCCAGCCGGTGAAGTAGCCGATGACGCGGCGGGGGTGGTCGGCGCCCATCTTCTCCCGGCCCGCCTCGTCGTAGACCTGGCAGAAGGGGACGGCGAGGCCGGGGGTGGTGTAGAGGCCGTCCGGACGGCAGGCCTCGTCGTTGACGGCGGCGCCGGCCGTGCCGGCCAGCGCGCAGGCGATCAGGGCGAGTGACGCGCCGGCCGCGACGAGGCCGGTGCGCAGACGTGAGGACATCGGGAGAGCCACCTCCGGGGTGAGGACATACCGCTGCGATCCCGCCCCCCACGGGTCATTGACCGGAAGTTATGCCTTCCGACCTGCGTCGTCAATGCTCTCTTTTAGGAAACTTTACTTATAATTCTCCTGTTGTGTTCTTCGGGGCGCGTGGTCGCGCGGGTCGCCGGGGAGGTGGAGGCGGATATCGCGGGGTCCCCGGGCCGCGGGAAGGCCCGGATCTCGCGCGGCGGAATCCGGGGCCGGCAGGGCGGGGCGCGGGGCCGCGAGGTCCGGCGCGGCGGGGGAGACCGGTGCGGCGGGATCCGGGGCCATGGAGACCGGGGCCGCCGGGAGATCCGGGCCGGCGCGGCGGAGGAGGCCGGCCCCGGGTGGGACCCGGGGCCGGTGCGGCGGTCAGGCGGCCGGGCCGCCGTCCTGCGGGGACTCGGGTGACTCCGGGGACTCCTGCGGCTCCGGGGCCTCCAGGGCGGTCCGGAGCGCGCCGAGGAACTCGGCCGAGTCGCGGCCGTTGACGAACCGGTGGTCGTAGGTCAGCCCCAGGGTGATCACCTTCCGTACGGCGAAGCCCCCGCCGCGCTCCGCCACCACCTCCGGGCGCGGAGCGGTGAGCGACAGCGCGCAGATCTGTCCGGGGAACACGATGGGCGTGGCCGCCACGACGGCGGCGTCGGTGTGCAGGGTGACCGTGATGTTGCCGCCGGACAGGTCCCGCTCGCGGAACGCGCCGTTCAGCGCGGTCTCGCGGAACCGGGTGAGGTCGCGGGCGATCTCGCCGAGCGGGCGCCGCCCCGCGTCCCGCACCACCGGCACGAACATCCCCTTGCCGACGTCCACGGTCACGCCGACCTCGGCGGAGGGGGCCGGGCGGGCGCGGAGGCCGTCGACGGGCGCGGCGAAGAAGAGGGGGAAGCGGTCGAGCAGCCGGCCGGTCGCCTGAACGAGCAGCTCGGGCAGCCCGACGAGGGCGCGCACCCGCCGGGTCTCCCGGCGGGCGTGGGCCAGCGCCTCCGTCACGTCGATCCGCACCGCGGTGAACGCGGCGGGGATCTCCCGGTGCGACCGCTCGACGACCTCGGCGATCCGCCGCTGGTTCCGTGAGAGCTCGATGAGCCCGGCCTCGTCCTGCCCGGTACCGGCCGTCCGGGCGTCGGGCGAACCGGCCTCGGCCGTCCGGGCGTCGGGCGAACCGGTTCCGGCCGTCGCGGTTCCGGACGGCCCGGCTTCGACAGCCCCGGTTCCGCCCGGTCCGGTCTCGCCTCGTCCGGCCGTTCCAGGCCCGGTCCCATCCGGCCCGGGAGCGGGCGCGGCCGGCGTCGCGCCCTCCGCGGACCCGGGCGGCGCGACCAGGGGTTCCAGGTCGGTCCGCCGGACCAGCTTCCTGCCCAGGGCCAGCACCCGCTCGGCGGGGATGCCGTGCTCCGCCATGAACCGCCGGGCGGGCTCGGTGATCACGACCCCCTCCGGGATCCCCGGGCCGTCCGGCCGCGACGGGTCATCTCGCGCGTCGCCGCCGGCGCGGACGCCGTCGACAGGGATGCCGCCGGTGTGGACGCCGTTCACGTGGACGCCGTCCGTCCCCGGCCGCCCGGTCGCGGCGGGGTCCGCCGGGGGGAGCCCCCGGCCGGAGGACCCCGCTCCGGCCGGGGACCCCGGCTCCTCTCCCTCGCCGAGGAGGCGGGCGATGACCTGGCCGGGCGCGCACTCGGCGCCTTCGGCAAGGAGGCGCAGCAGGGTGCCGTCGGCTTCGGCGGTCAGTTCCTCGGCGGCCTTGGAGGTCTCCAG
>NZ_JBEZNH010000121.1:0-4140 GCF_040653115.1 Streptosporangium sp. NPDC048047
CTCCTTGCCGAAGGCGCCGAGTGCGCGCCCGGCCAGGTCATCGCCCGCCTCCTCGACGAGGGGGAGACCACAGGGGAGCAGCCCGGAGACGCCGCCGGGGAGGCACGGCCGCCGGGGGCGGACCCTCTCCCGGACGCCCCCGGCCCGGACGCGGGCGCGGGCACCGGTACGCGGATCCACGCCGAGGCCGGCCCGGACACCCCCGGCCCGGACACCATCGTGATCACCGAGCCGGCACGCGCGCTGATGGACGAGCTCGGCATCTCCCCGGACCAGGTGAGAGGGCTGGGCAAGAAGGTGGTCAGGCGGGCGGACCTCGCCGGCCTGACCGGGCCGGGCCTGCTCCCGCTGTCGAAGCTGCAGCGGCGCGTCGCAGAGGTGGTCACCGCGTCGCACCGCGACATCCCGGCCGCCTTCACCGCCGTCAGGGTGGACGTGACCGACGCGCTGCCGGTCGCCCGCGAACTGACCAGACGGGGGCGGGTGCTGGTCGGCCTGCCCGAGCTGGTGGTCAAGGCGACCGGTGAGCTGCTCGACCGCTTCCCCCTCTTCTTCGCCACTCCGCTCCGCGCCGACGCCGCCCGCCGCGCCGTCACCGCCGACGTGGGCGTGACCGTCGACGTCGGCAAGGGGATGTACATCCCGGTGGTGCGGGACGCGGGACGCCGGCCCCCGGCCGAGATCGCCCGGGATCTGACACGGTTCCGCACGACCGCGATGAACGGCGGCTTCCGGGAGGACGACCTGCGCGACGGGAACATCACCCTGACCCTGCACACCGGCGACGCGGTGATCACCGCGGTGCCCATCGTCTTCCCCGGCCAGATCTGCGCGCTGTCACTGCCGGCGCCCCGCCCCGAGGTGGTGGAGAACGGCGAGGGAGGCTTCGTCACCCGCAGAGTCGTGTCCCTGGGTCTGGCCTACGACCACCGGTTCGTCAACGGGCGCGAGGCCGTCGAGTTCCTCGGGGCCATCCGCGCGACCCTGGAACGACCGGAGGGCTTCCTGCGTCCGTGACCCCCGGCGGCGCCCCGCTTTCCCGAAGCCTTCCCCTTCCTTGCCCCGGACCGGACCGGCCGTCGCGCACGGCGGCGTTAGCGTGAGGTCGTACGGGCCCCGTGACGGCGGGCCCGACGACGGAAGGCCGCAGATGACGGCAGCCGATTTCGACAGTCTCCGGGACCCGGCGGACGACGGCCGGTACCCGCCGATCGCCGACCACGGGCTGATCGGCGACCTGCGCACCGCCGCGCTCGTGGACACGCGCGGCACGATCGACTGGTACTGCTTCCCGCGTTTCGACGCGCCGAGCGTGTTCGCCGCCCTCCTCGACGCCGACCGGGGAGGGGCGTTCGAGCTGGCCGCCGACGTGCCCGCGAGGACCAGGCAGTTCTACTTCCCCGACACCAACGTGCTGATCACCCGGTTCATGGCCCCCGACGGGGTCGGGGAGATCCACGACTTCATGCCGGTCGCCGGCGACGCGCGCGAGATCGACCGCCACCGGCTGATCCGCCGGGTGAGATGCGTGCGCGGGACGCTGCCGTTCCGGGCCCGGATCGCCCCCCGGTTCGACTACGGCCGCCGGTCCCACACCGTGGACCTGCGCGAGGGCCGGGCCGTCTTCACCTCGCCGTCGCTCTCGCTCACCCTGACCTCCAGCGCGCCGCTGGAGACCGACGGCCGCGACGTGCTCTCGGCGTTCAAGCTGACCGAGGGCGAGTGCGCGGTCTTCGCCCTCGACCGGTACGGTGAGGGCGTCGAGACGCGGGCCTGTCCCCTCGCCGAGGCCGAGGAGGAGTTCACCGCCACGGTCGCCTACTGGCGGCGCTGGGTCTCCCGGTCACGCTACCGGGGCCGCTGGCGGGAGATGGTGCACCGCTCGGCGCTGACGCTGAAACTGCTCACCTACGCGCCGACCGGCGGGACCGTCGCCGCGGTGACCACCAGCCTGCCCGAGCGGATCGGCGGCGAACGCAACTGGGACTACCGCTACGTCTGGATGCGCGACTCGGCGTTCTGCATGTACGCGCTGATCAGACTCGGCTTCGACGAGGAGGCCGCGGCGTTCATGGGCTTCCTTTCCGAGCACGTCAGCTGCGGCTGCGACGGTGAGGCGGGCCCCCTGCAGATCATGTACGGCATCGACGGCCGCACCGACCTGCCCGAGATCGAACTGCCCCACCTCGCGGGCTACCGCGGCTCCGCGCCGGTCCGGGCCGGGAACGCCGCCGCGGGCCAGCTCCAGCTCGACATCTACGGCGCCCTCATCGACTCCGTCTACCTCTACGACAAGCTGTGCCGGCCGATCTCCAGCGACCAGTGGGAACAGGTCTGCACGCTGGTCGACTGGGTCTGCGTCAACTGGGACCAGCCCGACGAGGGCGTCTGGGAGACCCGCGGCGGACGCCGCGACTTCGTCTACTCGCGGCTGATGTGCTGGGTGGCGATCGAACGGGCCATGCGGATGGCCCGCCGCCGCGGCCTGCCCGCCGACACGCAGCGCTGGCAGCGCACCCGCGACGAGATCTACCGGCAGATCATGCGGCGCGGCTGGTCGGACCGGCTGGGCGCGTTCGTCCAGCACTTCGACGGCGACGTCCTCGACGCCGCCGTGCTGATGATGCCGCTGACCAAGTTCGTCGCCCCCACCGACCCCAGGTTCCTGTCCACCCTCGACGCGCTCCGCCGTACCCTCGTCGCCGACTCGCTGGTCTACCGCTACGACCCCGGCGAGAGCCCCGACGGCCTGAGCGGAGAGGAGGGCACGTTCTCGATCTGCTCGTTCTGGTACGTCGAGGCGCTCACCCGTGCCGGACGGCTCGACGAGGCCCGGCTCGCCTTCGAGAAGATGCTCACCTACGCCAACCACCTCGGCCTGTACGCCGAGGAGATCGCCATGACCGGCGAGCAGCTCGGCAACTTCCCGCAGGCGTTCACCCACCTCTCCCTGATCAGCGCCGCCGTCAACCTCGACCGCGCCCTCGGCTGACCGGCTTTCTTGTCATGCCATGACCACGACATTCACCACCCGGACGGCGACGTTCACGGTGTCGCCCTCCGGGCCGAGCTGAGCCAGGATCCAGCCGATCGTGTCGGACGCGACCGCGCAGATGTAGACCACCTCGCCGACGGCGTTGGCCGGCGCCGAGACCAGTCCTTCCGCCTGGAGCGGGTCACGCAGCGCCCGGCTCAGAGCCGTTTGAACGTTCTTCCGCTCCCGGGCATGCCCGTCAGCGGCCAGCCGGAAGACGAGTTCCCCGCCCGCGACCTCGTGGTGGCGCTCATGGTGCTCCACGACGTCGAAGGGGCCGGGCCGGTCGAAATGGAAACCCAGGACGTCCTGCAGATCGGCATGGAGCTCCTCCATCGTCGGACGACCGTAGACGAGCCCCGGCGCTTGCGGGGACGACGCGTACGGGCGAAAGCCGTCCGCCTCCAGCCTGACGATCAGATGAATGACATCATCTGTCACTACGCCACCTTACAGCTCGTTTCAAAATGAGCGGTGGCCGCGCATCTGTGGAGGTTGGAGGTGACTCCTCCGCTCCCTGAAGGGAGCGGCTTCTCGCTAAGCCGCTTGCGCAGCGTCGCGAAGGGCAAGCCCTGCCCGCAGGATGTTGACCGCCGCGTTGACGTCGGCGTGCGCGGTGAGCCCGCACGCCACGCACCGGAACGCGGCCTGATTGAGGCGGTTCTCCTTGGCCACGTGCCCGCAACGGGCACAGGTGCGGGAGGTGCCGGCGGGGTTCACCGCGATCAGTTCTCGACCGGCGCTTTCAGCCTTGTGCGACAGGATCGTCAGGAACACCCCCCACCCCGCGTCGAGAATCGAACGGTTGAGACCCGACTTCTGCGCCACGTTGGTGCCGGGCGCGTCGAGCGAGCCGGACGCCGAGCGGGTCATGTTCGCGATCCGCAGATCCTCATGCGCGATGACGTCGTAGCCGCGCACCAGCCGCAGGGCGGCCTTGTGTGCGCCGTCCAGCCGCTGACGACGCACCTTGGCGTGCAGGACGGCGACCCGCGCCACTGCTTTACGCCGCCGCGCGGAGCCGCGTTTCTTGCGGGCCAGGTCCCGCTGGGCGGCGGCCAGCCGCTCAGCGGACGCGGCCAGGTGACGCGGGTTGGTCAGGTGCT
>NZ_JBEZNH010000122.1:0-3581 GCF_040653115.1 Streptosporangium sp. NPDC048047
AAGATCGCGGTGACGTGTTCGTCGTCGAGGGCCCAGGTGAGGGTGGTGGCGTCGACGATGCCGGGGGGTGCGACGACGACGGTGCCGCCGTTGAGGAGGGGGACCCATAGTTCGTACATGGACACGTCGAAGGAGGAGGCGGTGTGGAACAGGACGCGCCGGTGGGCGGGGCCTTTCCAGAGGCGGTCGGTGGCGAAGGAGCGGATGTTTTCGTGGGTGACGGCGACGCCTTTGGGGGTGCCGGTGGAGCCGGAGGTGAACATGGCGTACACCAGCCGGTCGGCGGCGATCTCCAGACCGGGGTTCTCCGGGTCGGTGTCGTCCCCGACGACCAGGGAGACGACGTGGCGGGTGAGGTCGTGGGCGGCGCCGGCGGTGTCGGTGACGAGGATGGGCGCGCCGGTCTGTTCGGCGATCCAGCGCATCCGGGCCGGGGGAAGGGCGGAGTGCAGGGGGACGTAGGTGCCACCGGCCTTGACGACGGCGAGCATGGTGACGATGACGTCGGCGGAGCGGTCCAGCAGGGCCAGGACGGGGGTCTCCGCGGTCACTCCGGCGGCGAGGAGGCGGCGGGCCAGGGCGTTGGCCCGGCCGTTGAGCTCGGCCGCGCTCAGGCGCAGGTCGCCGCAGACCACCGCCTCGGCGTCCGGGTCCGCCGCGACCCGCGCCTCGAACAGTTCGGCGAGGTTTCCGTGCGGGGTGGGGGCGGCGGTGTCGTTCCATTCGGTGAGCAGGAGGCGGCGTTCGGCGGGGTCGAGCAGGTCCACCGTGCCGATCGGGGTGTCGGGGTCGGCGGCGACCGCCTCCAGCAGCCGCACCAGCCGCGCCGCGATCGCCTCGGCGGTGGCCCGGTCGAACAGGTCGGTGGCGTACTGCAGCACACCCTCCACCCCGGCAGGGGCGCCGTCGGCGGTGGTGTCCTCGGTCAGGCCCAGCAGCAGGTCGCACTTGGCGCCGCCGAACCCGTACAGCGAGTACGCCGGATCCAGCGCCATCGTCAGCCCGGGAGGCCCGGCGTCCGCGCCGGGCGTGTTGAGCAGGGCCAGCATCACCTGGAACAGCGGCGGGCGGCTGTACACCCTGGGCGGGTTCAGCGCCTCCACGAGCCGCTCGAACGGCACGTCCTGGTTGGCGAAGGCGGCCAGGTCGGTCTCGCGGACCCGGGCGAGCAGTTCGCGGAAGGTCGGGTCTCCGGAGGTGTCGGTGCGCAGCACCAGCGTGTTCGTGAAGAAGCCGACGAGGTCGGTCAGTGCCTCGTCGGTGCGGCCTGCCACGGGTGCGCCGATCGGTACGTCGGTGCCCGCGCCCAGCCGGGTCAGCAGTGCGGCCAGTCCGGCCTGCAAGGCCATGAACAGCGTCGTCTGGCCGCCCCGGGCCACCGCCAGCAGCCGGGCGTGCAGCTCGGGGGACAGGCTCAGGGACACCGCCTCGCCCCGGTGCCCGCTCGTCGCGGGGCGGGGCCGGTCGGCGGGCAGCGCGATCTCGTCGGGCAGTCCGGCCAGCGCGGTGCGCCAGTGGGCGGTCTGCTCGCTCATCAGGCTGCCCGGGTCGGCGGGGTCGCCGAGCAGCTCGCGCTGCCAGCGCGTGTAGTCGCTGTAGCGGATCGGCAGCGGCGCCCAGCCGGGCTCCTCGCCGCGTGCCCGCGCGGCGTAGGCGGTGGCCAGGTCCCGCTCCAGGGGGCCGAGGGACCACCCGTCGATCGCGATGTGATGGAACGCCATCACGAGCACGTGTCCGCCGCCGTCATCGGGTTCCGAGCCCCCGGCCGGTCCGGAGGGTCCCGCGGTCCCGTCCGGTCCCGAGATCGCGCCGGAGGGCTCCGCGGTCCCGGCGGGCCGTACGGCGCTCCCCGGGGGCCGTACGGCCCGCGCGTCCCCTCCGGAGGGCAGCGTGAACAGCTCCGCCCGCATCGGCGGCTCCGACGCCAGATTGAACGGCCGCAGCACCGTCCGCCGGATCGCGGCGTCCAGGTCCGCCTCGTCGACCTCGGTCACCGTCAGTTCCGGCGCCGTCTCCAGCACCCGCTGCGCCGGCCGGTCCTCCCGGGCGGGGAAGACGGTGCGCAGCGTCTCGTGCCGCCGGGCCACGTCGGCGACCGCGGTCCGCAGCGCCTCGCGGTCCAGCCTGCCCGTCAGCCGCAGCACCAGCGGGATCGTGTAGAGGCTCGCGTTCTCGGCGAGCTGGTCGACCAGCCAGACCCGGTACTGGGCGAACGAGAGCTCCGAACGGCCGGCGTCCTCGGCGTCCTCGGCACGGACCAGTGCGGGCCGGGCCCGGCCCGCGTCGCCGGTCGCCGCCTTCTCGATCCGTACGGCCAGCTCCGCGACGGTCGGCGCCTCGAAGACGTCGCGGATGCGCAGTTCGGCGGAGAAGGCGGCGCGGATGGCGGTGACGGCGCGCATGGCGAGCAGGGAGTGGCCGCCCAGGGCGAAGAAGTCGTCGTCGACGCCGACGCCGGGTACGGCCAGCAGCTCGGCGAACAGCGCGCACAGCCGTTCCTCGGCGGGGGTGCGCGGGGCCGTCCCGGAGGTCGCGGTCTCCGGAGCGGGCAGCGCGCGGCGGTCCACCTTGCCGCTGTGGTTCAGCGGGAAGGCGTCCATGACCACGAAGGCCGACGGGACCATGTAGGCGGGCAGGTTGTCCTCGGCGAAGCGCCGCACCCGTCCGGTGAGCCCCTCCGCCTTCGCATCCGTGCCGGCGTCCGCGTCCGTCCCCGTTCCGGGGTTCGCGGCGCGGGGGATGAGGTAGGCGACCAGCCGTCTGTCCCCGGGCTGGTCCTCCCGGGCGAGGACGACGGCCTGGGCCACGTCCGGATGACGGTCCAGCACCACCTCGATCTCGCCCAGCTCCATCCGGATGCCGCGGATCTTCACCTGGTTGTCCACCCGGCCGACGTAGTCCAGGGTGCCGTCGGGCAACCGGCGGACGAGGTCGCCGGTGCGGTACATCCGCGCACCGGGCTCCTCTGGGCAGGCGACGAAGCGTTCGGCGGTCAGGTCGGGCCGCCCCAGGTAGCCGCGCGCCAGGTGCTCGCCCGCGATGTAGAGCTCTCCGGCCACCCCGGGCGGGACGGGCCGGAGCCGGTCGTCCAGCACGTAGGCGCGGGTGCCGTCCAGGGGCCGGCCGATCGGCACGAGGGGGCCGGGCTCGGTGACGTGGTGCGCGGTGACGTAGACGGTGGTCTCGGTGGGACCGTAGCCGTTGAAGACGTTGCCCCCGGCCCGGACCACCCGCTCCACGGTCGCCGGTGAGGCGGCCTCACCGGCGATCCACAACTCCGGGACGCGGGCCAGCAGGGGGACGTGGTCCTGCGCCAGGACATTGAACAGTCCCGTGGTCAGGAAGACGGCGCTGACCGCCTCCTCGTCGAGGGCCCAGGTGAGGGTGGTGGCGTCGACGATGCCGGGGGGTGCGACGACGATGGTGCCGCCGTTGAGGAGGGGGACCCATAGTTCGTACATGGATACGTCGAAGGAGGAGGCGGTGTGGAACAGCACCCGCCGGTGGGCGGGGGTGTTCCAGAGGCGGTCGGTGGCGAAGGAGCGGATGTTTTTGTGGGTGACGGCGACGCCTTTGGGGGT
>NZ_JBEZNH010000123.1:0-1352 GCF_040653115.1 Streptosporangium sp. NPDC048047
GGGTGTCTGGTGGTGGTGTCGGTGGGTCGCTGCGTGTTGTTTGAGATTTGCATAGTGGACGCGAGCATCTTTGTGGCCAAGTTTTTTAGGGCACACGGTGGATGCCTTGGCATCAGGAGCCGATGAAGGACGTGGGAGGCTGCGTTAAGCCCCGGGGAGTCGCCAACCAGACTTTGATCCGGGGATGTCCGAATGGGGAAACCTAGCACCAGTCATGTGGTGTTGCCTCCGCCTGAATGTATAGGGCGGTTGGTGGTAACGCGGGGAAGTGAAACATCTCAGTACCCGTAGGAAGAGAAAACAAGAGTGATTCCGTGAGTAGTGGTGAGCGAAAGCGGAGGAGGCTAAACCGGGCGCGTGTGATAGCCGGCAGGCGTTGCGTGTTCGGGGTTGTGGGACCTTCTTGGAGAGACTGCCGTTTCTCTGGACAGTGATAAATCGGTGGGATAGCCGAAGCTTCTGGGAAGCTGCGCCGTAGACCGTGAGAGCCGGGTAGGTGAAATCCTGTCGACTGTTGGAGGGGATCCCAAGTAGCACGGGGCCCGAGAAATCCTGTGTGAATCTGCCAGGACCACCTGGTAAGCCTAAATACTCCCTGATGACCGATAGTGCACTAGTACCGTGAGGGAAAGGTGAAAAGCACCCCGGTGAGGGGTCGTGAAATAGTACCTGAAACCGTGTGCCTACAAGCCGTAGGAGCGTGAGCGGGGTTCGCCCTGTTCGTGATGTGACTGCGTGCCTTTTGAAGAATGAGCCTGCGAGTTGCGGTGTGTGGCGAGGTTAACCCGTGTGGGGGAGCCGTAGCGAAAGCGAGTCTGAATAGGGCGTTTATAGTCGCATGCTGCAGACCCGAAGCGGAGTGATCTAGGCATGGGCAGGTTGAAGCGCGGGTAAGACCGCGTGGAGGACCGAACCCACCAGGGTTGAAAACCTGGGGGATGACCTGTGTTTAGGGGTGAAAGGCCAATCAAACTCCGTGATAGCTGGTTCTCCCCGAAATGCATTTAGGTGCAGCGTCGCGTGTTTCTTGCCGGAGGTAGAGCACTGGATGGCCGATGGGCCCGACAAGGTTACTGACGTCAGCCAAACTCCGAATGCCGGTAAGTGAGAGCGTGGCAGTGAGACTGCGGGGGATAAGCTCCGTAGTCGAGAGGGAAACAGCCCAGACCACCGACTAAGGCCCCTAAGCGTGTGCTAAGTGGGAAAGGATGTGGAGTCGCAGTGACAACCAGGAGGTTGGCTTAGAAGCAGCCATCCTTGAAAGAGTGCGTAATAGCTCACTGGTCAAGTGATTCTGCGCCGACAATGTAGCGGGGCTCAAGTACACCGCCGAAGTCGTGGCATTCACACGT
>NZ_JBEZNH010000123.1:1445-3393 GCF_040653115.1 Streptosporangium sp. NPDC048047
GGTGTGTGGATGGGTAGGGGAGCGTCGTGCGGCCGGCGAAGCAGCGGAGTGATCCAGTTGTGGAGGCCGTGCGAGTGAGAATGCAGGCATGAGTAGCGAATCAGAAGTGAGAAACTTCTGCGCCGGATGACCAAGGGTTCCTGGGCCAGGCTAATCCGCCCAGGGTAAGTCGGGACCTAAGGCGAGGCCGACAGGCGTAGTCGATGGACAACGGGTTGATATTCCCGTACCCGCTGTGATGCGCCCATACTGAATCCAGTGATACTAAGGGTCCTTAAGCCGGTCTGCTCTTCGGAGCGGGCGTCAGGGTGAACGCCTGGCCTGATCTGGTAGTAGGTAAGCGATGGGGTGACGCAGGAAGGTAGCCCATCCCAGGCGATGGTTGTTCCTGGGGTAAGCGTGTAGGGAGGGCCGTAGGTAAATCCGCGGTCTATGTATCCTGAGACGTGATGCCGAGCCGATTGTGGCGAAGTGGGTGATCCTATGCTGCCGAGAAAAGCCTCTAGTGAGTGTCATGGCGGCCCGTACCCGAAACCGACTCAGGTGGTCAGGTAGAGAATACCAAGGCGATCGGGTGAACTGCGGTTAAGGAACTCGGCAAATTGCCCCCGTAACTTCGGGAGAAGGGGGGCCTTCGCTGGTGATGAGTCTTGCACTCGGAGCTGGTGGGGGTCGCAGAGGCCAGGGGGAAGCGACTGTTTACTAAAAACACAGGTCCGTGCGAAGTCGTAAGACGATGTATACGGACTGACGCCTGCCCGGTGCTGGAACGTTAAGGGGACCGCTTAGCACGCTCTTTGGGTGTGCGAAGGTGAGAACTTAAGCGCCAGTAAACGGCGGTGGTAACTATAACCATCCTAAGGTAGCGAAATTCCTTGTCGGGTAAGTTCCGACCTGCACGAATGGCGTAACGACTTCCCCGCTGTCTCAACCGCAGACCCGGCGAAATTGCACTACGAGTAAAGATGCTCGTTACGCGCAGCAGGACGGAAAGACCCCGGGACCTTCACTACAGCTTGACATTGGCGTTTGGAACGGTTTGTGTAGGATAGGTGGGAGACGGTGAAGCCGCCACGCTAGTGGGGGTGGAGTCATTGGTGAAATACCACTCTGGTCGTTTTGGACGTCTAACCTGGGTCCGTGATCCGGATCAGGGACAGTGTCTGGTGGGTAGTTTAACTGGGGCGGTTGCCTCCTAAAGGGTAACGGAGGCGCCCAAAGGTTCCCTCAGCCTGGTTGGCAATCAGGTGTCGAGTGTAAGTGCACAAGGGAGCTTGACTGTGAGACCGGCGGGTCGAGCAGGAGCGAAAGCTGGGACTAGTGATCCGGCGGTGGCATGTGGAAGCGCCGTCGCTCAACGGCTAAAAGGTACCCCGGGGATAACAGGCTGATCTTCCCCAAGAGTCCATATCGACGGGATGGTTTGGCACCTCGATGTCGGCTCGTCGCATCCTGGGGCTGGAGTAGGTCCCAAGGGTTGGGCTGTTCGCCCATTAAAGCGGTACGCGAGCTGGGTTTAGAACGTCGCGAGACAGTTCGGTCCCTATCCGCTGCGCGCGCAGGAGACTTGAAAGGGGCTGTCCCTAGTACGAGAGGACCGGGACGGACGAACCTCTGGTGTGCCAGTTGTTCCGCCAGGAGCACGGCTGGTTGGCTACGTTCGGGAGGGATAACCGCTGAAAGCATCTAAGCGGGAAGCTTGCCTTGAGATGAGGTCTCCCACCCCGTGAGGGGGTAAGGCTCCCAATAGACGATTGGGTTGATAGGCCGGAGGTGGAAGCGCAGTAATGTGTGGAGCTGACCGGTACTAATAGGCCGAGGACTTGACCATAAAGCATTGGCTCTTTGATGGTCGCTGCAGCGCTCTGTTACTCTTCGCCGGGTCCGGAGCAGCGCGTGATCTTGAGGGTTGTGCTCGCGTCCACTGTGTGATTCTGAGGCAGCAGGC
>NZ_JBEZNH010000124.1:0-3324 GCF_040653115.1 Streptosporangium sp. NPDC048047
CGGCCGCCCGGAACCAGGCCACGTCGCTCGCCGCGACCGGGGAGGCGAACCGGTAGTCGGCCCCGTAGCGCTGGCCGGAGTAGGCGGAGGTGCCCCAGGAGGCGCTCGCGGTGAACCCGGAGCCGGAGTTGTCGACGATCACGCTGAACTGGCCGGACCCGCCTCCGGTGACCACCTTGCCCGCGCTGGGGCCGCTCTCGGTGTGCAGGCGGTCCAGGGCGGTCACGTAGTAGGTGTAGGTGGAGCCGGCCGCCGCGCCGGTGTCGGTGAAGGACGTGGCGCGGGTGGTGGCGACCAGGTTGCGGGCGTCGGCGAAGAAGCACGGGTCGGCCGCGCCCTGGGAGCCGTCCACCCGGTAGACCGCGTACGAGGCCGGGGTGCCGGTGCCGCCGCGCTGCCACGACAGCGCGACCCCGCCGGTCCCCCGGGTGGCCGAGGTGATCGAGGGCACGGCAGGCGCGGCGCCGGCGCCGTACGCGGGCAGCAGGGCCGGCTTCGAGTAGTGGGCGGCCACGAGCGTGGAGACGGCGCCGATCCGGTCGGCCCTGATGTCCTTGGCGCTGAAGAAGACGTCACCGAGCACCTCGGGGTGCCGGCGGTTGTAGGTGAGGTGGTCGCTGAGCTCGGCGGGCCGCTGCCAGGCCGCGCTCTCACCGGACGCCCCGGCCCGGTAGGCGGCCTGGCCGACGAACAGCTGAACGCCCGTGCCCCGGACCGTGCCCGCCCACCAGGCGGTGAGCGTCTGGTAGTCGGCCACGTTGTAGCCGATGTTCCAGTAGATCTGCGGCGCGATGTAGTCGACCCAGCCCTGCTTCACCCAGAGCCGGGTGTCGGCGTAGATGGCGTCGTAGGACTGCATGCCGGAGGTCTGTGAGCCCTGCGGATCGGTCGAGGCGTTGCGCCAGATGCCGAACGGGCTGACGCCGAACCTCACCCACGACTTGGCCGCGTGGATCCGCTGGTCCAGCTCCTTGACCAGGAGGTTGACGTTGTCGCGGCGCCAGTCGGCGATGCTCGCGAAGCCGCCGCCGTACTGGGCGTAGGCGGCCGCGTCGGGAATCGTCTCGCCGCTGACCGGATAGGGGTAGAAGTAGTCGTCGAGGTGCACGCCGTCGATGTCGTACCCGGTGACGGCGTCCATGACGGCGTCCTCGATGAAGTCGCGGACCACCGGGATCCCCGGGTTGTAGTAGAGCTTGCCGCCGTAGGCGAACCGCCAGTCGGGGTGCTGACGGGCGGGGTGGGTGGACACCAGGCGGGTGGGATCGTCGTGGTTGGCGATCCGGTACGGATTGAACCAGGCGTGGAACTCCAGGTTCCGGGCGTGCGCCTCACCGACCATGAACGCCAGGGGGTCGTAGCCGGGGTTCCCGCCCTGGGTTCCGGTCAGCCACTGCGACCAGGGCTCGTACGGCGAGGGCCAGAACGCGTCGGCCGTCGGCCGGATCTGCACGACGACGGCGTTCATGTGCTTCTGCACCGCCAGGTCCAGCCAGGCACGGAACTCGGCCTGCTGCGCCGAGGCGCTCAGACCGGTCCTGCTCGGCCAGTCGATGTTGGCCACGCTGGCCACCCACATCGCGCGGAGCTGGCGTTTCGGGGTCGCCGGGTCGGTGGCGCAGGCGGCGAGGGCGGTGGCCGCGTGCGCCGTCCGCGGGGCGCCCGCGGTGGCGGCGGTGGCGGTGGTCGTGGGGGTGAGGGCGAGGGCGAAGGCGAGGGTCGTCGCGGCAATGCGACCGAGGGCGGCGAGCCGCCGCGTCCGGCCCGCTCGAGGCGTCGTCACAGAAAAGAAGTTTCAGACCAATCCCACCAAAGCGCAATAGTCTTCACCACTCTCCGTATGACCGGAGACGAGCGGGACGCCTTCGGAGAATGTGGAACGCGCCAAATGGAGCGAGGCCGGATCCGGATGGACCGAGCGGCCTACAAAGACGGAAATCTTCTTCTAACTCGGAAGTAATGTCAATTATCGACATTTGTCAGATGAAAGCCGTACTGTGCAGCCGTTGGCACCCCCCGATCAAGGAGCGATCATGACGCTCGCCCGTGCCCGGTCAGCCGCCGCAGCCGCCGGCTTACTCTCCGCCCTCCTGATCTTCGGAGGCCATCCGGCGTCCGCCGCGCCGCCCGCCCCACCCGCGCCGGCCGCGTCAGAGGGACCCATGGCCGCCGCGTTCACCCGCGCCGCCGCCACCTACGACGTCCCGCGCGACCTGCTCGTCGCGCTCGCCTACTCCGAAACCCACCTCGACGGGCACGGCGGCGCGCCGAGCGCGAGCGGCGGCTACGGCGTGATGCACCTGGTCAGCAGCCCCGCCGCGCACAGCCTGGAGAAGGCCGCCCAGATCACCGGCCAGCCCGCCAGGACGCTGCGCAGGGACGACACCGCCAACATCCTCGGCGGCGCCGCGGTGCTGCGGTCCTACGCCGACGAGCTGGGCCTCGACGACGCCGCCCGCAAGGACGCCGGCCGCTGGTACGGCGCCGTCGCCAAGTACGGCAACGCCTCCACCCCGGAGGTCGCCCGGTTGTACGCCGACACCGTCTACAACTTCCTCGGCACCGGCATCGACACGCCCAAGGTCAAGGTCGCCCCGCAGGAGGTCACCGCCGACCGCGGCGAGTACGCCAAGGCAGCGGACCTCAACGCGCCGGTCAACTCGCTGGCCGCCAGCGCCGACTACCCGGCCGCGTCCTGGGTGGCCGCCAGTTCCAGCAACTACACCGCCTCCAGCCGCCCGTCGAGCTACGCCATCGACCGGGTCGTCATCCACGTGACCCAGGGCTCGTACGCCGGCACGATCTCGTGGTTCCAGAACTCCAGCGCCCAGGTCTCGGCGCACTACGTGGTCCGCTCCTCCGACGGCGCCGTCACCCAGATGGTCCGCGAGAAGGACATCGCCTGGCACGCCGGGAACTGGACCTACAACACCCGGTCCGTCGGCATCGAGCACGAGGGCTACGTCAGCGACGCCTCCTGGTTCACCGACGCGATGTACCGCTCCTCGGCCGCGCTGACCCGCGCCATCTGCGACAAGTACGGCATCCCCAAGGACCGCTCCCACATCATCGGGCACAACGAGGTGCCCGGCGCCACGCACACCGACCCCGGCACGTACTGGAACTGGACCAAGTACATGCAGTACGTGACCGGCAGCGGCGGCGGCACCCCGTGGTCGGCCACCGTGGACAACACCACCGCCGGGAAGTTCACCGCCAGCGCCAACTGGGGCACCTCCACCTACTCCGGCCAGCGCTACGGCACCGACTACCGGTTCGCCAACCCCGTCGCCTCCAGCGACCCGGCCTGGTACCAGGCGAGCA
>NZ_JBEZNH010000125.1:0-3317 GCF_040653115.1 Streptosporangium sp. NPDC048047
CCGGCGACGTCGACGCAGACGGCCACGACGACATCGTCGCCGCCTACCAAAACCCTGACAACACCTTCAGCTACCACGTCTGGAAGAACGGCACCACCTACGCCGGCAAGTGGTACACCTCCGGCAACTACTCCCTCGACCCCGTCGCCGACCGCCTCGTCCTCGGCAGCTGGTGACCGGCACATCTGCGACACGCGGGGCGGCCCCGCCGCTCCGCCCCCAGAGCCGAACGAAGTCGGTAGTCCCCCTTCCCCCTGTCGCAAGCAGAGAAAGAGAAGAGCCTTGCGAGCATCGACGTCGTCAGTCCTCCGTACCGGCGCCGCCGCCCTCGTCGGTGCGGTCGTCCTGACCACCGCGCCGGCCGCCGCCTCGGCCGCCCGGGATCCGAGCCCGGTGCCGACGACTCCTCCGTCCGAGGCGTCGGCGGCGCAGGCGTACCAGTCCGTGCCCTGTGACCCGAACGGCACCACGAGCGCGGACGCCGCCCTTGCCACTCAGCTGAACAGCCGGTTGCAGGCCGACATGCGCGGTTACATGAACGCGTACCGCACCTCCTGCGCCCGGATGGTGGTCAACGCGGTGAAGGCCAGAGGCCTGGCCTCGCGGGCCGCGGTGATCGCCGTCGCGACGGTGATCGTGGAGACCCACCTGCAGAACATCAGCGTCGAGGTCGACCACGACAGTCTGGGCCTGTTCCAGCAGCGGGCGTCGTGGGGCAGCCGGGAGCAGCGACTGAACCCCACGTGGGCCACCAACGCCTTCCTCGACAAGATGCTCCGGGAATACCCGAACGGCTCCTGGATGACGGCCCCGATCGGCGAGGTCTGCCAGAACGTGCAGGTGTCGGCCTATCCCGACAAGTACCAGAAGCAGGCCGGCGACGCCCAGATCATCGTCAACGCGCTGTGGGGGGCGTCCTCGCGCAGTGCTCCGGCGATGATGCGTGACGATGGCGACGGCACCATGACCATCTGGCGCTGGACCTCCAACGGCTCCTCCTTCGCCCACGGCACCGACTACGAATCCGGCGGCTGGACCATGAACCAGGTCGGCAACCGGGTGGCCTCCGGCGACGTCGACGGAGACGGCCACGACGACGTCGTCGCCGCCTACCAGAACCCTGACAACACCTTCAGCTTCCACGTCTGGAAGAACGGCACCGCCTACGCCGGCAAGTGGTACACCTCCGGCAACTACTCCCTCGACCCCGTCGCCGACCGCCTCGTCCTGGGCGACTTCGACGGCAACGGCAAAGCCGAACCCGCCATGATGCGCGACGACGGCGACGGCACCATGACCATCTGGCGCTGGACCTCCAACGGCACCACCTTCACCCACGGCACCGACTACGAATCCGGGCCCTGGACCATGAACCAGGTCGGCAACCGGGTGGCCTCCGGCGACGTCGACGCAGACGGCCACGACGACATCGTCGCCGCCTACCAAAACCCCGACAACACCTTCAGCTACCACGTCTGGAAGAACGGCACCACCTACGCCGGCAAGTGGTACACCTCCGGCAACTACTCCCTCGACCCCGTCGCCGACCGCCTCGTCCTGGGCGACTTCGACGGCAACGGCAAAGCCGAACCCGCCATGATGCGCGACGACGGCGACGGCACCATGACCATCTGGCGCTGGACCTCCAACGGCACCACCTTCGCCCACGGCACCGACTACGAATCCGGGCCCTGGACCATGAACCAGACCGGCAACCGGGTGGCCTCCGGCGACGTCGACGCAGACGGCCACGACGACATCGTCGCCGCCTACCAAAACCCCGACAACACCTTCAGCTACCACGTCTGGAAGAACGGCACCGCCTACGCCGGCAAGTGGTACACCTCCGGCAACTACTCCCTCGACCCCGTCGCCGACCGCCTCGTCCTCGGCAAGTGGTAGTCCCGTTCCCCCGACGTGGTGGGTCGCGCCTGTCATGTGCTTGGGCGCAGCCCCTCATCCCCCACCGATTCCCGGCGGACGCGGCCGAATCGCGGCCCGGCGTCCCGCTCGAAACAAGGAGAAAGACATGAAGAGACTTGTCGCGGTGCTCGCCACCGTGGCTTCCGCCCTGGCCGGGTTCGCCCTGCAGACCCCGGCGCGCGCGAGTACGCCGACCCTCTTCGGGGCGTCGGTCCACCAGGTCTCGGGGCAGACGTTCCCCCAGGCGCTGGCGGCCGCCGACACGCGGTACGGCACGCTGCCGATCGTCCGGGCCTTCTACTCGGGCGCCCCCGCCGGGTGGACCGACGCGAAGCTCAACACCCCGGGTCGCTCGACCGTGGTGTCCTTCAAGTACGACGCGGACGCCGTGCTGGCGGGTACGGCGGACGCCTATCTGCGCTCGTGGTTCGCGAGCGCGCCCCGGGACCGGGACGTCTTCTGGTGCTTCTACCACGAGCCGGAGGAGAACATCAAGAACGGTGAGTTCACCGCGGCGGCGTACCGGGCCGCGTGGCAGCGCATCGCCCGCCTCGCGGACGAGGCCGGCAACCCGCGCCTGTTCGCCACCACGATCCTGATGGACTGGACGCTGGACCCGAAGAGCGGGCGGAACTGGCGCGACTACTACCCCGGCTCCGCGTACGTGGACGTGATGGCGTGGGACGTCTACAACTTCGACATGGCGAAGTCGGAGACCATGGCCCAGCACAACGCGAAGCGGCCGGGTCTCGAGGTGGCCCGCTCGGAGGGTAAGCCGTACGCGGTGGCCGAGCTGGGCCTCGACGACCACGCGAACCGTCCGGCGATGCTGCGGGAGGTCGCCAGGTGGCTGCGGGGTACGGCGGAGGCGCGCTTCGTCACGTACTTCGACGCGGCGGGATGGCCGGAGTACGACCTGATCGGCGACACCGGGAGCATCCAGGCGTGGCGTGAGGCGGTGACCGGGACGCTGTTCTCCGGAACCCCGGTGATGACCACGTCCGCCGGACCCGCGGCGCCGACGGCCACGAAGATCCAGTGGACGACCCGGGTCGACCCGGCGCGGCACTCCGGCTGGGTCTCCTGCGCCTCCTGGCGCACCGACGGCTCGGACTTCGCCGAGGGGCCGCGGCGGGCCGTCTCCGGGAACCCCGAGACGATCACGTGTGACCGGGACGGCCTGCAGCCGAAGACGTCGTACCAGACCAGGCTCAAGTGGTGGGACGCCCAGTCGGGCGGATCCGTCCTCTACAAGAGCGACGCCGTCGGCCAGGTCACGGCCGCGGCGTGACCGGGAGGGGGGGGGGCCGGGGGGGGGGGCCCCCCCCGGGGGGGGCCGGGGCGCACCCGCCCGGCGGGGGGGGGGGGGGTGTGGACACAGAGGAAAAACAGCA
>NZ_JBEZNH010000126.1:0-3205 GCF_040653115.1 Streptosporangium sp. NPDC048047
CCCATCTACCCACAGTCACGCAGGCGAATCGGTTAACGATCTACAGATGTAGTACAGGGAGCCCGTTTTTCTCGTTTTCGGGAGGAATGCGATGAGCGTCGAGCCTTTCCTCGACCCCGCCTCACCGCGGATGCGGTTCGGCGCGGAGATGCGCCGGCTGCGGGAGGAGGCCCAGCTCTCCCAGGCGGCGGTGGCCGCCCGGCTGGGCTGCACCCAGACCCAGGTGAGCCGCCTGGAGGCCGCGACCCGCACCCCGTCGAGGTCGGACGCCGAACGGCTGGACCGCTTCTACGGCCTGGAGGGCGCCACCTCCTTCACCCGGCTCTACCACCGCATCCTCGCCAAGCCGGGCAGCCCGGCCTGGTTCATGAGCTGGACCGAGGAGATCGAACCCAACGCACTGGTCCTGCGATCCTGGGACCCACTCCTCGTACCGGGACTCCTCCAGACCGAGGCATACGCCCGGCATCTCTTCGTCAATGGCCCCCGGGCTGCTCCCGAGGAGGTGGAGGAACGGGTCCAGGCCCGCATGCGACGTCAGCTGATCCTCGGTCGAGAGAACTCCCCCCTGCTTCTGATCCTCCTCGATGAGGGTGTGCTGCGCCGCAAGGTCGGCAGCTCAGAGGCGATGTACGAGCAGCTCTCACACCTGCTGGAGATCACGCAACGACCCGACGTCTCAATTCAGATCGTCGACCCGGAGTGCATGGCCGGACTGGCTGGTCCCTTTATGATCGCCAAGCTTCCGAACGGACAACCGGACACCGTTCACGCGGATTCTCCCGTCGAAGGACAGGTTACGGACGACCCCGCCTATGTGGCTTCGATATGGGACCGCTATGAAGCGATACGCCAATGGGCTTATCCTGGACATATATCTACGAGAAAGATCGAGGAAGCGAGGCGGGAGTGGACTTGAGCGCCGCGGTGTGGCGGAAGTCATCACGTTCTTCAGACAACGGCGGGCAGTGTGTCGAGGTCGCCTCCAACCTGCCCGGGGCTGTCGCCATCCGCGACAGCAAGAACCCCTCCGGTCCCGCGTTGCTGTTCGCCCCCGCAGCGTGGCGGTCCTTCGTCGGCGAGGTCAAGTCCGGCGGGTTCGACGCTCCTGCCTGACCGAGACGGCCGAACCGGTTTCGGTCATCCCTTGAGCGGATCGGCGCTCCGTCATCACGCGATGAGGTGGCGTTGGCGAATTCGGAGAACACGAACCGTTCTGTCTGTGATGACCTCGGCCGTCACGGACAGAGCGGTTCATCTTTCGGGAGGTTCGGTGTCGCCGCGTTCGAACGATATGACCGTGGTTCCCACCGACGCCGGGCAGGTGACCGGAGCGATGTTCCCCGTGAGCCGTCTACTCGTCAACCGTTCGGGGCGGCCTGGATGTACGGTCCGGTGTTTTTCCGGATCCGCTAGGCGTACGATCTTCCGGACCCGACGCGGTGGCGTACGGGTCGCCAATGGCGGTTGCGGTGACGGTCTCGCCCATTTGCGCGGATCACGACCTGGCTGTTCTGGTCGTTTTTTATGCTGCCTCCTCTTTTCTGGAAGCCGGAATGTCTTTCTTGCTGGTCATCCCTGTTCTGCAGGATCACCCCCCTGATCTTCTCCGGAATCCTCGGGATCTTCACCGGGCAGAGGCCGTCAGGGCCGACGCGCAGGAGCAGCACAGGAGAGGCGCTGGGATCCAGCAGGGCCGAACCCGGGTAGGCGGCGACGATCCGATGCGTGCCTTCCGGGAGATCGGTGACGACCAGACGGGCCCGGCCGGTGGCGTCGAGCGGGGCCGTGCCCAGGCTCACGCCGTCGGAGAAGAATTCGACCGTACCGGTGGGAGGAGTCGGGCCCGACGATGTGACCGTCGCGGTGAGAGTGATCGAACCTGGCCGCCCCAGGACACATGTCGACGTCAGGGCGGTGGAGGTCGTCCTCGGCGGCACGACCTGGCACACGGACCGGGTGATGCGGTCGGTGTCCAGGGTGACGGCGCCGTTGCGGGCCAGGGTGCGGCCGTTCACGGTCACGCCCGTGGTCACGGTGATCGACGTCAGCGCCAGGATGTTGCCGGCGAAGCTGGAGCCCGTTCCCAGCGTGGCCGAGCTTCCGACCTGCCAGAAGACGTTGCACGCCTGGGCCCCTCCGATCAGGGTCACCGTGCTGGCGGACGCGGTGACGAGGGTGGAGGCCATCTGGAAGATGAAGACCGCGTTCGGGTCTCCCTGCGCGTCGAGGGTCAGGTTTCCGGTGATCTCGAAAGTGCCCGAGGCGGAGTTGTAGACGCCCGGCGTCAGAGTGGTCCCGCCGAGTTCCGTCGGTATGGTGGCGTCCGGCGTGCGCCCGGCGGCGTCGGTGTAGGCGGCGGTCAGGTCGAGCTGGGCCTGGGCGGCGGCGGCGTCGGCCTGGTGAGTGGTCCCGACCACGACACCGGGCGGAAAGCCGGTCACCGCTGACCCCGGGCTCACGCCGAGGTCCCCGGTGACGACGGTGGCGCCGGTGTTCGTGACCGTCGTCCCGGCCAGGACCGCGAAGTTCGCGGCTGTGCCGAGTGGTACCGGCGCCGGTGCCACTGCGCTCGCGGCATGTGGCGTCGCGATGATGCCGCCCATCGCGACCAGGGCGGTGAGCGCTCCCGCGATCCAGGAACGAATGACATGCCGCGGTACGGCAGATGGATGACCGGTGTTCATCATAAAGACATCCTTTTCTTTTTGCATTGTTCTGTTCAGGCGCATTGCCGATGATGCGCCATGGTTTCCGACTCTACTGATCGATGGCGTCGATTTCTTTATGCGACATGCAGAGTGTTTTGCTATGGATATTATTTCCGTATATAGTGGAAATGGGGCCACATTGTCGGATGAAATGATTGCCCTTCCGGTGTCCCCCGCGCGAGGTCGTGGCGGGACTCCGCACGGCCCGGTGCCGGTGACGGGTTCGGTGGCGGAGGTGCCGACGACGGTGTGGACCGGGGAAGAACCCGACCTCGACCGGTTCGCCGCCGCCTGCCCGCGCAGTCGGGGCTTGTTCGTCGACCTTCGCGGCGAGGTCAAGCAGTGATCAGGACGAGACTCCCCGACGGGACGCGGGACAGTACACGCAGAGCGGCGGAGGGGACTCTCACGCAACCATGACTGATATCGCGACCGAACACACTGAGGCTTTTTCATCCTCGCGCGATCTCGTAGTTCTGCAGGACGGCGATGGC
>NZ_JBEZNH010000127.1:0-3060 GCF_040653115.1 Streptosporangium sp. NPDC048047
CCACCTACGGACACATGCGCCCCACCGACCGCCCCCTGTGGCTCGGCTCGATCAAATCCAACATCGGTCATACGCAGGCCGCCGCGGGGGTGGCGGGTGTGATCAAAATGGTCATGGCCATGCGGCACGGCGTGCTGCCCCGTACCCTGCACGTCACCGAGCCCACCCCGCACGTCGACTGGTCGGCGGGCGACGTGCGGCTGCTGACCGAGGAGACCGGGTGGCCGCGCGGTGAGCGGCCGCGCCGGGCCGGCGTCTCCTCCTTCGGCATCAGCGGCACCAACGCGCACGCGATCATCGAGGAGTACGCCTCCGAGCCGGAGCCGCCGGCCGCCGCGGTCCTCACCGGCCCGATCGCCTGGCCGGTCAGCGCCCACAGCCCGCGGTCGCTGGCGGCCAGGACCGCCCACCTGGCCGAGCTCAGGGAGGATCCGGCCGACGTGGCGCGCGCACTGGCCGGGCAGCCGCTCCTGTCGCACCGCGCCGTCGCCCTCGGGCGCGACCACGCCGCCCTGTCCGGGGCGCTGGCCCGCCACGCGCGGGGCGAGACGGCCGAGGTGATCGAGGGCGTCGCGGGCGAGCGGCCCCGCGTGGCGTTCCTGTTCACCGGGCAGGGCGGGCAGCGGCCCGGCATGGGACGCGAACTGGCCGCCTGCTCGCCGGTGTTCGCCGCCGCGCTCGACGAGGTCTGCGCGGCCCTCGACCCCCACCTCGACCGGCCGATCCGCGACGTGATGTGGGCCGGGCCCGGCACCCCCGAGTCCGGCCTGCTCGACGACACCGCCTACACCCAGCCCGCGCTGTTCGCCTTCGAGGTGGCCGCGTACCGGCTGCTGGAGTCGCTCGGCGTGACGCCCTCGGTGGTGGCCGGGCATTCGGTCGGCGAGTACGCCGCCGCCCACGTCGCGGGGATCTGGACCCTGCCGGACGCCGCCCGCCTGATCGCCGCCCGCGGCCGGCTGATGCGCGAGCTGTGCGAGCCGGGCGCGATGGTCGCCGTTAACGCCACCCTCGATGAGGTCACCTCAAGCCTGGCCGGGCTGGAGGACCGGGTCGGCGTCGCCGCCGTCAACGGCCCCGCCAGTGTGGTGATCTCGGGGGCGGAGGAGCCCTGCCTGGCCGTGGCCGCGCACTGGAAGGCCCAGGGGCGGCGGACCCGCAGGCTGCCGGTCAGCCACGCCTTCCACTCGCCGCTCATGGAGCCGGTCCTGGCCGTGTTCGCCGCCGAACTGGAGACGGTGACGTTCGGGACGCGGCGCGTGCCCTTCGTCACCGGCATCCCCGGCGACTGGACCGACCCCGGCTACTGGCCGGAGCAGATCAGGCGACCCGTGCTGTTCCACGCGACGGTCAACACGCTGGAGGAGTCCGGCGCCCGCGTCCTCCTGGAGGTGGGGCCGCAGGCCGTGCTCTCCGGCATGGCGCACGACTGCGTGACCGGCGACGACACGACGATCGCCGCCTTGCACAGACGCGACCGCGGCGAGGCCGACGCGCTGGTCGCCGGCCTGGCGGTGGCGTGGACGGCGGGGGCGGGCGTGGACTGGGCCGCGCTGTCCCCCCACGGCCGTCCGGTCGATCTGCCGCCGTACCCGTTCGACCGCGAACGCTACTGGCTCGGTCCGCCCGTCCGGAACGCGGGACTGTCCGCCACCGGACTGCGCGAGACCGGCCACCCGCTGCTGGGCGCGGCCGTCGAGCTGGCCGACGACGGCCCGGCTGTGCTCACCGGCGTGCTGTCCGTCGCCGGCACGCCCTGGCTGGCCGACCACGCCGTGGGCGGGACCGTCGTCCTGCCGGGGACCGCGCTGGCGGACCTGGTGCTGGAGGCGGGTTCGCGGGCCGGATCCGGCTTGATCGAGGAGCTGATGTTCGAGGCGCCGCTGGTCCTGCCCGAACGCGGCGGCGTGGCGGTGCAGGTCGTCGTCGAGGCTCCGGACGGCTCCGGGGCCCGCGCCGTACGCGTGCACTCCCGCCCCGCCGGCGACCCCGAGGCGGGCTGGACCCGCCACCTGTCGGGCACCGTCGCCGAGGACCGGGACGGCGAGGCCCGCCCCGGGTGGGCCGCCGCATGGCCGCCCGCCGGGGCCGTGCCCGTCGACGTCGAACGTGGCTACGAGCGCCTGGCCGAGCAGGGCTACGAGTACGGCCCCGCCTTCCAGGGACTGCGGGCCGTGTGGCGGCACGGCGAGGAGCTGTACGCCGACGTGGCGGTGCCCGAACACGTGGACGTGGCCGGGTTCGGCATCCACCCGGCCCTGCTGGACTCCATGTTCCACCCGCTGCTGGTCGCCGGCGGCGACACCGACGGGCTGCGGGTGCCGTTCGAGCTGCGCGGGGTGCGGTTGCTCGCCACCGAGGCCAGGTCCCTGCGGGTACGGCTGGCCAGGACCGGCGACGACGGCTGCGCGATCGAGGCCGTCGACGACTCGGGGCGGCTGGTGTTCGCCCTGGCCTCGGTCCGCACGAGGCCCGTGCCGGGCGGCGCCGTGACGTCGGGGCCGGTGTCGTACCGGCTGGACTGGGCGGAGGCGGTCGCCGAGCCCGGCGACGCCGAGTCCGTCGTGATCCCCTGCGTCGGCGGGGACGAGGACATTCCCGCCGCGCTGCGGCGGCTCACCGCGCAGGCGCTGGACGCCATCCGGGACCCCCGGCTGGCCGAGTCCCGGTTGATGTTCGTCACCCGGCCCGGTGACGTGGCGGGTGCGGCGGTGTGGGGGCTGGTGCGGTCGGCGCAGACCGAGCAGCCGGGCCGCCTCGTCCTGGCCGAGGTCCCCGACGGGTACGCCGACTGGTCGCGCATCGCGGCCGTCGGTGAGCCGCAGGTCCGTGTCGAGGACGGCCGGCTCCTGGTGCCCCGCCTGGTCCGCCGCGAGGCTCCGGCCGAGCCCGCCCCCGTCCTGTGGGGGACGGTTCTGGTGACCGGCGGGACCGGGGGTCTGGGTGCGTTGACGGCCCGGCATCTGGTGGTGCGGCACGGGGTGCGGGATCTGCTGCTGGTCTCGCGGCGCGGCCCGCGGGCCCCCGGCGCGGGTGAGCTGGTCGCGGAGCTGGAGGCCC
>NZ_JBEZNH010000128.1:0-2585 GCF_040653115.1 Streptosporangium sp. NPDC048047
CCCACACCGATTTTGTTGTGTGGGTGAGTGGTGTTCAGACTTGTGCTCTCCCGATCGGCCGCCGAGCGCCGGCGGCCGTCTCCCGGGGAGGCCCGGGAGACGGATCCGGGAGACGGGCACCGGGAGACGCCCGTCACATCGCCGTCGTCCCCCGGCGCGGACGGGCCGCGTCAGCCCTTGACGCAGACGAGCTGGCGCAGCCGGGCGACGACCTCGACCAGGTCGGACTGCGCGGCCATGACGGACCGGATGTCCTTGTAGGCGCCGGGGATCTCGTCGATCACGCCGGTGTCCTTGCGGCACTCCACGCCGTCGGTCTGCTTCTTCAGGTCGGCGAGGGTGAAGGTCCGCTTCGCCTTGCTGCGGCTCATCCGGCGACCGGCACCGTGTGAGGCGGAGTTGAACGCCGCGGCGTTCCCCAGGCCCTTCACGATGTAGGTGCCGGTCGCCATCGAGCCGGGGATGATGCCGAGATCGCCGGATCCCGCGCGGATCGCGCCCTTGCGGGTGACGAGCACATCCACGCCGTCGTACCGCTCCTCCGCCACGTAGTTGTGGTGGCAGGAGATCGGCTGCTCGAAGGTGACGCCGGGCAGCTGGCGCCGGAGCACGTCGCAGGCCAGGGCCATCATGACCGTCCGGTTGCGCCGCGCGTAGTCCTGCGCCCAGAACAGGTCGCGGCGGTAGGCGTCCATCTGCGGCGTGCCCCCGACGAACACCGCGAGGTCGCGGTCGGGCAGGTCCTGGTTGTGCGGCAGCGCCCGGGCCCGCCCGATGTGGTACTCCGCCAGCTCCTTGCCGATGTTGCGCGAGCCGGAGTGCAGCACGATCCAGATCCCGTCCCGGTCGTCGGCGCAGACCTCCAGGAAGTGGTTGCCGCCGCCGAGGGTGCCCATCTGCGCCTCGGCGCGCTCCCGCTTCGGGTGCACGGCCGGGGCGAGGCGCTCGAAGTCCTTCCAGAAGCCCTCCCAGCCGGCGGTCCGGACCCCGTGCAGCCTGGCCGGGTCGACCGGGGTCTTGTGCAGGCCGAAGCCGACCGGGATCGCCTGCTCCAGCTTCGAGCGCAGGCGGCCGAGGTCGTCGGGGAGGTCCGCGGCGGTGAGGGAGGTCTTCACCGCGGTCATGCCGCAGCCGATGTCCACGCCGACCGCGGCGGGCGAGACGGCGTCCCGCATCGCGATGACCGAGCCGACCGTCGCGCCCTTGCCGTGGTGGACGTCGGGCATCACGGCGACGCCGTGGGTCCAGGGGAGGTTCGCGACGTTGCGCAGCTGCCGCATCACCTCGGGCTCGATCCCGTCGGGGTCGGCCCACATGCGGATCGGGGCCCGTCCGCCGGCCACCTCGCTGAACGCCATCGTCGCATCGCCTCCTTCCGTACGGCCTGCCGATCGCTGCCGATCGCTGCTGATCGCTCCCAATGACGCCAGAACGCCCGGGAAGCCGCAACCGATTAAAGATCCCCGCATCCGCCACCGGAGCCGCGGCCCACGGGCCGGCCGCGGTGAACCGCGAGGTCAGGGCTGTGTCCGTGGCCTTCAGGGCGGCCGGGGGTCAGGCGGCGGTGATCTCGGTGCCGCGGGCCAGCAGCAGGACCACCCCGACCGCCGCCACCGCGATCGCAGTGGCGAACGGGACGCGCGGCGAGCGCCCGCCCAGCAGCGTCCCGGCTCCGGTGAGCGCGACGGCCGCGGCGAGGGCGGCCCAGCCTCCCGCGCCGGGCGGTCCCGGCGGGGCGAGGGCCAGCACCGCCGTGGCCGCCAGCAGCGGCAGCGGGACCAGCACGCGGACGCGGGCCTCCCCCAGCCGCTGCGGCCAGCCGCGGACCCCGGTGGCGAGATCGCCCGGGATGTCGGGCAGGACGTTGGCCAGGTGCGCGCCGCAGCCGAGCAGTGCCGCCGCCAGGACCGCCCACCAGGCGGGCCAGGGGTGGCCCGGCAGCCCGAGGGCCACGAACGCCGGCAGTGAGCCGAACCCCACGGCGTACGGCAGCCACGACAGCGCGGTGGCCTTCATCCTCAGGTCGTAGGCCCAGGCGGCGGCCACACCGATCAGGTGCGCGGTCCCGGCCGCGGGCCCGGAGGCCAGCGAGAGCGGCACGCACAGCGCCGCGGCCGACGCGGCGGCGGCCCACACCGTCCGCGCGCCCACCGCGCCCTCGGCGACAGGCTTGCCGGTACGGCCGGCCGCGACGTCCCTCCCGGCGTCCACCGCGTCGTTGCACCAGCCGATGGACAGCTGCCCGGCCAGCACCGCGGCGGCCGCCAGGACGCAGCCGGCGGCGTCGCGGCCGCTCGCCACGGCGAGCGCGGCCACCATGACGGTGACCGCCGCGGTCGGCCCCGGATGGCAGGCCCGCACCAGCGCCCACGCCACCCGGACCATGCCCGCCGGGCCCCGGCGGCCCTCCCGCCCGGCGGGGTGCCCGTGCTCCCGCGAATGCCCGCTCATCGTCACGGACCGATCGTAGAGGGGAGGGTCTCGCGGCGGCGCGTCGCCGCCTGGGGCGGGTGGGACGTCACACTACTGTTAGGGCCTGTACGGGGTTGAGATCAGTGGGATTCGCCTGCGCGATGGTTTGTCGT
>NZ_JBEZNH010000129.1:0-2404 GCF_040653115.1 Streptosporangium sp. NPDC048047
ACCGCGCGGGCCGTCCGATCCTCGGGGCGGTCCTGGTCGTCGCGGGAGCCGTGGCCACCGCGCTCACGATCAGGGACAGGGACAGAACCTGGGTTTTCGCCGCAGAGGTGCTCGTCCTACTGGGGCTGGTCACGTTGACGCCCTCACTCGTCCGGGGCGCGGCGGCGCTGACCGCCCGGACGCTGCCGCTGCCGCTGCGGCTGGCCGCCCGCGACGCGGCCCGCAACCGGGGCCGCACCGCCTCGGCCGTCGCGGCCGTCATGACGGCCGCCGCCGCCTTCACGATGGCGGCCGTCGCCTTCGACAGCAACTTCGCCGAACGGCGCGACGCTTTCCACCCGATGGTTCCGGTCGGGACCGTGCAGGTCGACGGGGCACGTCTCGACGACGCCCGGTGGGCCAAGGCCAAGACGCTCATCGAGCGCGCCCTGCCCGGCACCTCGTTGATCGAGGGCGTCGCCCCCCGGGACGCCCGGGGGGCCGTCATGGGGCTTTCGGTCAGGCCTCCTGACGGTCCGGGCGACGGGTACATGGACTACTCCTTCAACGTGGGCCTGCCGGTGGGGAGTGGGCGGCTGCTGGAGTTCGTCCAGGGGCGGCGGGACCCCGTCGCGGCGGCGGCGTTCTCCGCCGGCAGGGCCGTGGTGTTCGACCCCGCTATGGTGCGCGACGGGCGGCTGCGGTTGTCCGCCGTTCAGTTCGGCTCTCGGAGACCCGAGGTTCCGGACGATCTCACCGTTCCCGCGGTCGTGGCGCGGGCCGCCGATCCCCGGCACGCCGTCGCGGTGCTCCCCGCCTCCGCTCTGCCCGGCCTGGGTCTGAAGTCCGAGGCGCGCGTGCTGTACGCCGCGCCCTCCTCCGTCCGGCTCACCGATGAGCAGGAGTTCAAGCTGGAGCGGGAGCTGGCGATCATGGCCGGTGTATCCCAGGTGACCGTCATGCGCGACGTCGAGCAGGACGGCTTCGTCAAGCCGCTGCTGTTCCTGGCGGCGGCGGTCCTGGCGCTGGGCGGCACGCTCGCCGCCACCGGCCTCGCCGCGGCCGACCTGCGGCCGGACCTTTCGACCATGGCCGCGGTCGGCGCGAAACCCGGCACCCGGCGGCTGGTCGTCGCAGGTCAGGCGGGGTTCATCACCGCTCTCGGCGCGCTGGCGGGCGCCCTCGCGGGGATCCCGGCCGGGGTCGCGGTGGCCTCGACGTCGAGGCCGTACGGCTACCCCCTCTGGACGTCGGGCTCGTCGCCGTCGCTCCTCGACCGGCTGCCGCCGGTCGAACTCCCCTGGCTGTTCCTCACCGCGCTGGTGATCGGCCTGCCGCTGCTGGCGGCGCTGGTCGCGGGGACGTTCACCCGGACCCGGGTCACCCTGACCCGCCGGATCACCTGATCGCCTGATGGGAGCCGCAGGGGCGGATCCGGCACCCGGTGGCCGTTGGTGAGTGAGCACTGCCACCGTCTGGATCCGACCTCCCGGGAATCCGGTACGACGGGCGGCGTCCGACTCTAGGATCATCCGGATGATCTTCCGGACCGGGGTCGGACGCCGCCCGCCGTTCACGTTCCCGGCCGCGTTCCGGGCGGCGCTGCGGATCTCCCGGCGGGACGCGCTGCGGGCCCGGGGCCGCAGCGCCCTCATCGTCGTGATGGTCGGCCTGCCCGTCCTCGTCGTCACGCTGGCCCTGATCCTCACCGAGACGGCGGACGTCACCGCGGAGGAGGAGCTCACCTCGCGGATCGGCGCCGCCGACCTGCGGATCCGGGTGAGCGGCCTGTCGCGGCCGGGGAATCCGCCGGGCGATCCGGTGGCCCTCCTCGGGTCCGGCACCCGGATCATCCCCTTCAACAGCGGTGGCGCCGACTTCTGGGGCGCGGGCGGCTACGACCGCGTGGCCATCCGGGAGCTGGACCTGCGCGACCCGCTGACGAGGGGGATGTACCGCCTGCTGCGCGGCCGCCTCCCGGCCGCACCCGGCGAGATCGCGGTCACCCCGCGTGTGGCGGAACGGGGAGCGCCGCCGGGCGCGGCGCCGACGGTTACCCGGAGGCACCGGCCGGTGCGGGTGGTCGGCGTGGTGGAGCATCCGCACCGGCCGGACAGCAGGGAGATCGTGGGCCTGCCCGGCGCCGTCCTCCCCGAAGGGAGCGGCATCGGCTGGCTGGCCGACACCCCGGAACCGGTGACGATGGCCGACGTCCGCCGGCTGCGCGAGGCGGATCTGACGGTCCACGCCCCCGTGATCCCCGAAGGTTCCGAGCATCTGGACGAGTGCTGCTTCGTCATCGACTTCCACGACCCCGAGGAGGCCGCGGGCATCGCCCTGATCGTGGTGATGGGTGTGCTGGAGGTGGTTCTGCTGGCCGGTCCGGCGTTCGCGGTGGGGGCGCGGCGGCGGCGCAGGGAGTTGG
>NZ_JBEZNH010000130.1:0-2268 GCF_040653115.1 Streptosporangium sp. NPDC048047
CCGTCCCCTCCGTCACCGGGACCGGCCCGGCCGCGGGACCGCGGCGGACCAGGCGAGGCGTCAGCAGGGCGTCGTCCGTGACCGCGAACTGGGTCTCGCCCGCCGCGACGGCCGCGGCCACCCGGTCCCAGTCGCGGAAGCCCGCCGGCACCTCGGCCAGGACGAGGCGGCCCGGCTGCTCGGTCTGCGCCGACCGCACCAGCCCCCACACCGCCGCCGCGGCGAGGTCACCGGGCCGGGTCACGAGGACGAGCCGGGAGCCCGCGAACCGCTCGTCACCGAGCCAGCCCTGTACGAGGTCGAGCACCTGGCGCAGACCGTCGTGGACCGAGTACGGCAGGTCGTCGGCGTCTCCCCGGCAGGGCGCCAGCACCAGGCCGGGCACCTCGCCCGCGCTCATGTCGGCCAGCGAGAACAGGTCGTAGTAGCGCGGCGCGGGCGTCCCGGCCGCCGCCAGGCCGGCCTCGATCTCGTCGGCGAGCTCGTCGAACCCGACCACCGCCCACCGCGCGTTCCCCGGGGCGCCGGTCGCGGCGGTCTCGGTCCATTCGAGCGCGTAGGGCGCGGTCCCGGTGGAGGGGCGGGCGGCGCTCCTCGGGGTCTCGCGGAGTGCCAGGGTCTCGACGCCGGCGATCCACTCGCCCGTGCCGTCGAAGAGCGCCAGCGCGATCCGGCCGCCGCCCTTCTCCGTGATCCGTACGCGGAGGGTGTCGGCGCCGCGGGCGGACACGCGGAGGCCGCTCCAGGAGAACGGCAGCAGCAGGGTGTCCCCGTCGTGGCCCGACTCGTGGACGGTCAGGTGCAGGGCCGCGTCCAGGAGGGCGGGGTGGAGGGTGAAGCGGCCGGCGTCCCCGCGCACCAGGTCGGGCAGGGCGACCTCGGCGTAGGCGTGGCCGTCCGCGTGCCAGGCGGCGCGCAGGCCCTGGAAGGCGGGGCCGTAGTCGTAGCCGCGTCCGGCGAGCCGGTCGTACACATCGGTCAGGTCGACCGCGGTCCCCTCCGGCGGCCAGGACGTCAGCCGCTCGGAGGCGGTCGCCGGGGCCGTGCCGAGCAGGCCGTCCGCGTGCGCCGTCCAGGGGTCGTCGTCGGACCGCCGGGCGTGGACGCCGACCGTGCGGCGGCCCTGATCGTCCGGCCCGCCCACGGCCACCTGCACCTGTACGGACCCGGACTCGGGCAGGAACAGCGGCGCGTCCAGCGTCAGGTCCTCCAGCAGGTCGCAGCCCGCGTGGGCGGCGGCCTCCAGCGCCAGTTCGGCGAAGGCCGTGCCGGGCAGCAGCACCGCGCCGTCCACGGCGTGGTCGGCCAGCCACGGGGTCGTGGCCGGGGACAGCCGTCCGGTCAGCAGGAAGCCGTCGTCGGCGGCGAGCGGGACGACCCGGTCGAGCAGCGGATGCGGGGAGGAGCCCGAATCCGTCGCCACGGGGTCGAGCCAGTAGCGGTCGCGCTGGAAGGCGTAGGCGGGCGGGCTCACGGCGGGACGCGGACCGGACCCCAGGACCGTCGTCCAGGAGACCTCCGCGCCCAGCGTCCACGCCTGGGCCAGGGAGAGGAGCATGCGACGCGGGCCGCCCTCGTCGCGGCGCAGCGACCCGCACACCCCGGCCCCGATCCCGGCGGCGCGGCAGCTGTCCGTCACATTCCCGAGCAGCACAGGGTGCGGGCTGACCTCGATGAACACCGGCGAGTCCGGCTCGGCCGCGGTTCTGATCGCCTCGTCGAACAGCACCGGGCGGCACAGGTTGTCGATCCAGTACGTCTCCGTCAGGGTCGTGCCCTCGACGAACGCCGCCTCGACCGAGGAGCAGAACCGCACGTCGCCCTCGACCGGCCACACCCCGGCCAGCGCCTTCTCCAGTTCGGGAACGAGGGCGAGCATGTGCGGGGTGTGGCTGGCGTAGTCGATGTCGACCCGGCGCGCTCTGACACCCGGGTGCCCGGCGAGCTCGTCCAGGGCGTCGAGGTCGCCGGCCACCACGCAGCTCTCCGGGCTCGCGTGCACGGCCACCCAGAGGCGGTCCCGCCATCGCGATCCGATCAGCTCGCCGGCCTCGGCGGGGGGCAGGCCGATCGCGGCCATGCCGCCCGTGCCGTCCGCCTGGGCGATGATCCGGCTGCGCAGGACCATGATCCGGGCCGCGTCTTCGAGGGACAGCGCGCCGGCGGCGCAGGCCGCGGCGATCTCGCCCTGTGAGTGGCCCACGACGGCCTGAGGCTCCACCCCCGCCGCCCGCCACACCGCCGCCAACCCCACCATGACCGCCCACA
>NZ_JBEZNH010000131.1:0-2102 GCF_040653115.1 Streptosporangium sp. NPDC048047
CCGTTGCTCAGAGCCTCAGCGGCTCTCAGCATTCCGGGCATTTCTGCCTGGAAGGTCCGTCACATCACCAAAGCGCGTGAGTGCTTCGGCTTGAGGACGGTCTCTCGCTTCCTTCCCGCGCTGTGCGGGGATTGCGCCACCTGCCCGCCCCGCTCCGGCTGTGCGGCCGGAGCGGGCGACGCGGGTCTTACCGTCGGCTCCACGAGGCTTCGACACCTTCACGGTGTCCTGGTCTCCGGCCACTCCGGTACCAGTCGAGCAGTCAGCTGCCAGGGCGGCGAGGTTGAGTGCGGCGTTGTCATCCCGGCCGATGACCAGGGGACAGGCGTCGCAGTCGAACACCCGGACGTGCAGCGGCAGCTTGGCTTTCACCGCGCCGCAGTCCGAGCAGGTCTTGGAGGAGGCGAACCAGCGATCGGCCAAGATCATCTGACCGCCGTTCCAGGCGGTTTTGTAGGCGATCTGGCGTCGGATCTCGCCGAACCCGGCGTCGGAGATGCGGCGGGCCAGACGCCGGTTCCTCAGCATCCCGGCGACGTTCAGGTCTTCGACCACCACTGTGCCGTAGGTGGCGGACACGCTGGTGGTGAGCTTGTGCAGGGCATCGGTGCGCAGATTGGTCACCCGGTGGTGCATCTTGTTGCGGACCGTGCTGGCGTTCTCCCACCGCTTCGACGGCTTGGCTCCGGTGCGCCGGTCGGGGCCCTGTCGGCGGGAGATGACGCGGGAGGCGCGGCGCAGCTGCTTGCGCGCGGCGTCGTAGTGCCCGGGATTGGCGACGGTGCGGATTTCGCCCGTCGAGTCGGCCATGACCGCGAGGGTCTTCACACCCAGGTCGATGCCGACTGTCACATCCGGGCGGGCCACGCGTTGCAGGTTGCGCTTGACTTCGGCCTGGAAGGAGACCAACCAGCGTCCGCGTTCGTGACGCACGGTCGCGGACAGGATCCGGGCGGTCCCGGCCTGCACACAGGCGAGGAGCTTCACGGTTGGCTCGTGGGTGCGGATCGTGCCCAGCCTCGGCAGGGTGACGTGTCGGCCGTCGGTGTCGATGCGGATGGTGCCGGTGGTGAACCGGCAGGACAGACGCGCCTTGCGCTTCGACTTGAAACGCGGCGCGCCCATCCGGGCGCCCTTGCGCTTGCCCTGCTTGGACTTGGCGTAGTTGTCGAACGCGGCGGCGGCGTTGGCGAGGCCGGTGTTGTACGCCTCTTTGGAGTTCTCCTCCCACCAGGCGGAGAACATCGGGTCGGTGCGCTTGGCCTCGTTGAACGCCTTCCGCAGCGACGGCAACGACCAGGGCCTCCAGGACGTCAGCTCGTCCTCGCCGAGGCCGTATGACGTTTCTGCCGCGCGTTGCCACCAGGAGGCGGTCACCCAGCCGACAGCCCAGTTGTAGGCAGCACGAGCCGCACCGCAGTGCGAACGCAACGCTGCCTCCTGGGCGGCGTTGGGGTCCAGGGCGAACCGGTAGGCCTGCACCACGAAACCGGGCTGCGGCTGGAACTTCTTCACTCGATGGCCTGGCCGGTTGCGAGGGCCACGGCGCGTTCGGCGCGGTTCCTGGCCGCCCGGCGCCCGTACAGGCGGGCGCACATCGAGGTCAGTATCTCGGTGATGTCCCGTACCAGGTCGTCGGTGGTCTCGGCAGGGTCCAGGACGACCAGGCGGCGGCCGGACGTCGACAGGGCGGCTTCGAGATGCTCGACACCGAACCGGGCCAGCCGGTCACGGTGCTCGGCCACGATCACGACCGCGTCGGCATCCGCCAGGAGCCGGTGCAGCTTGCGGCGCCGTCCGTTCAGCCCGGAGCCGACCTCGGTCACGACCTCCGCGACCGGCAGGCCGAGCCCGGTGGCCCCCCGGACCACGCGGGCGACCTGCCGGTCAAGGTCCGCTTTCTGATCGGAGGAGGAGACACGGCAGTACGCCACCACCCGGCCGGACGTCTTCACGGTGGGCTCGTCGACCAGCCACGTGCCAGACGGTGCCTGACGGACGGGGACGGGCATCTTGCCCTCTTTCGCCCACGTCCATGCGGTCTGGTAGTGCACGCCGTTGCGTGCCGCCCACTCGGAAAGCTTCACGGGATCATTATAGAC
>NZ_JBEZNH010000132.1:0-2073 GCF_040653115.1 Streptosporangium sp. NPDC048047
CACCAGACCGGTGGTGACGTTGGCGATCCGCACCCAGCCGGTCGGCGTGGGACCGCCGCCGCCGGTGTTCCAGTAGACGGCGTAGTTGTACCCGTGGGCGTCGTAGAAGGGGCCGAGGTTGACCGTCGCCGAGTCGGCGGTCGCGGTGAAGGCCAGGGTCGTGGAACCGGTCCTGGTGACGGACGCGGTGTTCAGGGCCGGCGGCGCCGACAGCGCGGTGTTGCCGTAGTTCCCGGACAGGACGACCGGGCCGTAGGCGATCGCCTGGATGCCGGGGTTGTCGTTGGCGGGCTTCGTGAGCACCCGCATGGGCAGGCGCACGGTGACGGTGTCGCCGGAGCTCCAGGAACGGGTGAGGACGGCGTACGTCCCGGGGGTGGTGTCCACGTTCTGCTGGGCGCCGTTGACGCTGATCGTGGCGCCGGTGGTCCAGGCGGGGATGCGGACGCGCATCGTCCACGACCCGCCGGCGTCGCCGGTGACCTGGAGGGTGGTGGTGTCGCTCACCGGGAAGGACGTCGTCTGGGTGACCGTGATGCCGCGCTGGGTCCAGTCCAGCGTCGACGGCACGAACAGGTTCACCGTCAGCGTGGTGCCGTTGTGGAAGTAGATGGAGTCCATCAGCCTCGTGTTGACCTCCACCCCCGTCCCCTGGCAGCACCAGAACGAGTTGTAGTCGGTGCTGTAGGTGCCGCCGCCCCACGCCGGGCCCACCCCGCGGCGGCCGCCCGGCTTGAGCGGGGTGAAGTAGGTGACGTGACCGTGGCCGTCGGCCGGGTTCTGCGCGCCGACGACGTGGTTGAGCAGCGCCTGCTCGTAGAAGTCGAAGTACGCGGCCCGGTCGGGGTTCAGCAGCCACAGTTCGCGGGTCAGGTTGAGCATGTTGACGCTGTTGCAGTGCTCGCAGGTGTCGTTGGCGAGGTAACCGGCGATCGCGTTGGGGGCGCGGAAGTGCTCCGCCTGGCTGTTGCCGCCGATCGCGTAGGTGTGCGCGCCGACGGTGATGTTCCAGGCGTTGACGGCGATGTCCCGGTATCGGGTCGTGCCGGTGGCCTTGTACTCGCGGGCCGCGCCGATCCACTTGGGCACCTGGGTGTTGGCGTGCAGGCCGTTCAGCTGGTCCTGGTTCGACGCCAGGGGGTTGAACACGGCGGCGTGGTCGAACCGCTGGGCGGTGATCATCCAGCGGGTGTCGCCGGTCTGCTGGTACAGGTCCGTCAGCACCGCGTTCATGCCGCCGAACTCGGTGCCCAGCATGGCCTGCATCTGGCTGCCGCTCAGCCTGCCCGTCCGCCAGTCGACCCAGCCGGCGAGCGCCAGCAGCACGTCGCGCGCCTGGGTGCTGCCGATGAGGCGCCACACGTCGAGCAGACCGGTCATGGTCTTGTGGATGCAGTAGTACGGCACGTTGCCGTTGTTCAGCGTGCGGGCCTCGAGGGCGGTGAAGTCCGACTCGGGGAAGCCGGACAGGTACCCGGTGTTGAATCCGGCGGCGCCGTTGTTGGCCTGGCACCTGGCCATCTCGGCCACCATGCGGGTGGCCTTGTCCCGGCAGACGGTGTCGCCGAGTACGGCGTAGGCCTGGGCCCACGCGGTGAGGAAGTGCCCCTGCGCGTGGGTGCGGAACGGGAACGAGGGGGCGTCCCAGCCGCCGTTGGCGGCGGCGCCGCCGGTGGACAGCCGGTGGTTGGCGCGGAAGTTGTACAGCAGCCGTTCGACGTCGACGAACCGCAGGTACGACAGCGTCCGGTTCTGGTTGTCCATCAAGCGGCCGGCCGTCAGCCGTACCTGCCCGAAGTCGAACGGGTACGCCGACACGCCGATGTCGGGCCGCGCCGGGGCGACCGCGGCGCGGGCCGTGCCGGTGCCGCCGATCTGGCCGGCGGTGGAGGCGACGACGGCGACGCCTGCGGCCTGGAGCAGCCGGCGGCGGCTGAGGGGGGTGGATGACACGTGAGCCTCCTGGAGGGTGGGGGGTCGGACGGGCGCGCGGGCCGGAGGCGGCCGCGCGGTGGTTACGGTCAGCTCGCGGTGATGGTCCACTGGTTGTTGGTGCTGTTGTTCGGGGTCCAC
>NZ_JBEZNH010000133.1:0-1903 GCF_040653115.1 Streptosporangium sp. NPDC048047
GCCGCCGCAACGCCTCCACCACCTTGATCACACCCGCCACCCCCGCGGCGGCCTGGGTGTGGCCGATGTTCGACTTGATCGAGCCGAGCCACAGGGGGCGGTCGGTGGGGCGCATGTGTCCGTAGGTGGCGAGGATGGCGTGGGCTTCGATGGGGTCGCCGAGTTTGGTTCCGGTGCCGTGGGCTTCGACGACGTCGATGTCGCGGGTGTCGAGTCCGGCGTCGGTGAGGGCTTGCTGGATGACGCGTTCTTGTGCGGGGCCGCTGGGGGCGGTCATGCCGTTGCTGGCGCCGTCCTGGTTGACGGCGGTGCCGCGGATGACGCCGAGGATGCGGCGGCCGTTGCGGCGGGCGTCGGAGAGGCGTTCCAGGGCCAGGACGCCGACTCCTTCGGCCCAGGCGGCGCCGTCGGCCGAGGCGGAGAACGACTTGCAGCGGCCGTCGGGTGACAGCGCGCCCTGCCTGCTGAACTCGACGAACGCCACGGGCGTGGACATGACCGCCACCCCGCCCGCCAGTGCCAGCGAGCACTCGCCCTGACGCAGGGCCCGTACGGCCAGGTGCATGGCGACCAGCGAGGACGAGCAGGCGGTGTCCACCGTCAGCGCCGGCCCCTCCAGGCCCAGGGTGTAGGCGACGCGGCCCGCGATGACGCTGGGCGCACTGGAGGTGAACAGGTTGCCCTCGACGGACTCGGGCGCGCCGTGGAGGAAGCGCGCCGAGTAGTAGTCGTACATGTTGCCGACGTAGACGCCGGTCCTGGTGCCGCGGAGGCCGCCCGGCTCGATCTCGGCCCGCTCCAGGGCCTCCCAGCACGTCTCCAGGAACAGCCGGTGCTGCGGGTCGGTGGCGAGCGCGGTACGCGGGCTGATGCCGAAGAAGGCCGCGTCGAAGTCGGCGACGTCGTACAGGAAGCCGCCGTGGCGGGTGTAGGTCTTCCCGGCCGCCTCGGGGTCGGGGTCGTACAGCGCGTCCACGTCCCAGCCGCGGTCCGCCGGGAACTCACCGATCGCGTCCCGGCCTGAGGAGACCAGCTCCCACAGGTCCTCCGGGGAGGCGACCCCGCCCGGGTAGCGGCACGCCATCCCGACGATCGCCACCGGCTCGTGGCGGCGCTCCTCGTCCTCGCCCAGTCGCCGGCGGGCCTCCGCCAGTTCCACGGTGGCGCGCTTGAGGTAGTCGCGGAGCCTGTCCTCTGTTCTCATCGATCGGCCTTTCCCGTCACAGTTCGTTGTCGATGAGCGCGAAGATCTCCTCGTCCGAGGCGGAATCGATCTTCTCCATCACGGTGTCGGCGTCGCCCTTGGGCTGCGCGCCGAACATGGCCAGGCCGCTCTGCAGCACGGCGACGAGCTTGCCGCGGATCGCCTCGCCGTCGTCCTTGGCGCTGGTGAGCATGGATCCCACCCGTTCGAGCGCGCCGCGCAGGGTCTCCTCGGGGGAGGGCGCGGCGGGGGCGAGCGTGTCGAACAGGTGCTCCGCCAGGGCGCCGACCGTGGGGTGGTCGAACACGAGCGTGGCGGGCAGCCGCAGGCCGGTGTCGGCGCTGAGCCGGTTGCGCAGCTCGACGGCGGTCAGGGAGTCGAAGCCGAGCTGGGTGAACGCCCGGTCGACGTTGATCTTCTCGGCGCTGCCGTGGGCGAGGACGACGGCGACGTGGCCGCGTACCCGTTCGGTGAACACGCGCAGGCTCTCCTCCCTGGTCAGTTCGGCGAGGCGGGACATGAGCGCGGTGAGGCTCGTGCCCTGCTCGCCGCCCACGGACCGGCGAGGTATGCGGACCAGGCCGCGCAGCATGGGTGGCAGGTCGCCGTTCTCGGCCCTGGCACGCAGTCCGGCGGCGTCCCAGCGGGCCGCGACCACGAGCGCGTCGTCACCGCTCAGGGCCGCGTCGAACAGCTCCA
>NZ_JBEZNH010000134.1:0-1901 GCF_040653115.1 Streptosporangium sp. NPDC048047
CACAAGGACGACACGCTACACACCAGAGATCACAAAGTGATGCTGGAGTATTAGCCGTACTCGGCCGCCGGGTTGCGCACGCCGCGGGACACGAACGTGCCCGGAGGCGGCGTGACGCCTCCGGGTACGTTCCAAAGACCGGATCAGCCGGTGGTGATCTCCACGTCGGCGGGCGCCAGCAGGAAGACCTTCTCGGCGATGCGCTCGATGCGGCCCTCGCAGCCGTAGGCCAGGCCCGCCGCGAAGTCGACCATCCGGGTGGCCTCGGCGGTGCTCATGCAGTTGACGTCCATGATGACCGTCTGGCCGTCACGGAAGTGCCGCCCGATGAGCGGCGCGTCGTTGTACTTGCGCGGCGTCAGCATCACGATCTGTGAGGGCTCGCTCGTCGAGCGCCAGCGCCTCGCCGCGCGCTCCGACGCGGACTGCCAGTCCTCGCCCTCGCCTTCGACGTCGTCCACGTACTCGTAGGACTCGTCGTAGTCCTCAACATCGCCCAGGCCAAGGTATGTCGCCACCTTGCGCACTGCCCCCATCGGCTCGTCCTTTCCTACAGGACCACGCCGCAGCCGGCTTGTCCCTCCACCTTGGACGGTAACCGACGAATTGGAGTTCGCCGCGCGACACGCCCAGGGCTTATTCCCACTTTGTACGGCTAGCGCACTGGTCCACCCGACCCACATACCCACTTCTGGGCGGATATTGCCTCACGACTAGCATTATGGACATGCGCATCTACACGGTCGATTCATTTACCGACCAGCTTTTCAAGGGTAACCCGGCAGGGGTCTGCCTACTCGACAATCCGGCACCGGACGCCTGGATGCAGGCCCTCGCCGCGGAGATGCGGCACTCCGAGACCGCCTTCCTCCTCGGAGGAGCGGCCGGCGAGCCGTACTCGCTCCGCTGGTTCACTCCGGCGACCGAGGTGGCCCTGTGCGGACACGCCACCTTGGCGACGGCGCATGTCCTGTATTCCACCGGAACGGTGCCGGAAACCCTGAAGTTCGCCACGAAGAGCGGAATCCTTGCCGTGACCAGGGACGAAACCGGTCTGATCACCATGGACTTCCCCGCCAAGCCCCTGGAGGAGGCCGACCCGCCGGAAGGGCTGACGGAGGCGCTGGGGGTAACTCCCCTGTGGATCGGCCGGAACGTCTGGGACTACCTCGTGGAGGTGGAGTCCGAGGACGCCGTACGCGCCGCCTCCCCCGACTTCCCCGCGCTGGCGGCCGTCGACGCCCGAGGGGTCATCGTGACCGCCCCGGCGGCTCGTCCCGGCGTCGACTACGTCTCGCGGTTCTTCGCCCCCAGGGTCGGCGTCCCGGAGGATCCGGTCACCGGCTCGGCCCACTGCGCCCTGGCGCCGTACTGGACGGCCAAGCTGGGCCCGGCGACCCTCGTCGGGGAGCAGCTCTCCGAAAGGGGTGGGGTGATGCGCACGACCGTGTGCGGGGACCGCGTCGAACTGTCCGGCCGGGCGGTGACCGTCCTCTCGGGCGAACTCCACGCCTGAAAGCCCTAGCGCGTCATCCGGGATCCCTTCCCAGGAACCTCCGCGCTTGAGGCCTCGGATGCTTCCCGGATGTCCCGGTGTGTCGGCTGAGGTCGCGGCACTTCCCGAAGGCTCCGAGGCGCCGGCTTGGACTCCCGGTCATGCCGTCCCCATCCGACTGGAGTAATGGCCCCCACGGCTCGTACCGAACCCACCCGAATGTGCGCCGCGCACGGACACTCGAAGTCTGAGAATCACGATTAAAAGCGACGAAGAACCATGTGCGCTGAAAACGCGCTTCGCCCGAAGGCGAAAAAGCGCATATGAAATACAATAAAAGGGTCGACAAAAACGAAAAGGGCCGTTCTCTGACGAAGCCAGAGAACGGCCCTTCCCATGAAAGATT
>NZ_JBEZNH010000135.1:0-1794 GCF_040653115.1 Streptosporangium sp. NPDC048047
CCGGCCTGACCCCGAGCACCGCCTACACCGTCCACGTCGTCGCCCGCGACGCCGCCGGGAACGTCTCCGACGCCTCCGACACCGCCTCGTTCACCACCCTGGCCGGGCAGGCGAGCGGCTGCACGCCCTCCTACAAGCTGGTCAACTCCTGGCAGGGCGGCTTCCAGGCCGACATCACCCTCAAGTGCACGAGCGCCGTCACCTCCTGGAAGACCAGCCTGACCTACCCCTCCGGGGTCGGCGTCACCCAGGTCTGGAACGCCACGATGACCGCCGCCGGGTCCACCTACGCCTTCGCCAACGTCGGCTACAACGGCTCGGTCCCCGCCGGCGGGTCGGTCACCTTCGGCTACATCGGCTCCTGGAACGGCACCGGCACCCCGCCCGCGCCCACCTTCCCCTGAAGGCTCTCAAGCCCTTGAAGGCCTTGAAGGTCCCTCAAGGCCCCTGACGGCCCCCGGCGGTTCCTGACCACCGCCGACGGGCTCCCTCCGGTGAGGGGGTACGGCCCCGGCCGTACCCCCTCACCTCACGCCGATTTTGAAAGTTTCGGCGGCGCGCCACAAGTTTCCGATCCGCGGGTCCCGGTCCCGCCGGGCCCCTCTCCCCCCAGGAAGGAACACCCATGTCACGAACGCGCAGGGCGATCACAGCCGGAGCGATCGCCCTCCTGCCGATCGCCCCGGCCCTCGTCGCGGCCGTCGTCACGGCGTCCCCCGCCCACGCCTCACAGCCGCTGCGCGCGCACGCCGAGGCGCGCGGCAGGTTCATCGGCACGGCGGTGGCCACCAGCCAGCTGGCGAACGAGTCGTCCTACCGGACCATCGCGGCCACCGAGTTCAACCAGATCACGGCCGAGAACGCCATGAAGTGGGAGTCCACCGAGCCGGACCCGAACCAGTTCACCTTCTCCGGCGCGGACGCCGTCGTCGCCTTCGCCGAGCAGAACGGCCAGCAGGTGCACGGGCACACCCTGGTCTGGCACAGCCAGACACCGAACTGGGTGGAGAACCTCGACGCCACCGGCATGCGCTCGGCGATGAACAACCACATCGCCAAGGTCGTCGGACGCTACGCCGACAACCCCGTCGTCAAGTCCTGGGACGTCGTGAACGAGGCGTTCAACGAGGACGGGACGATGCGCGACTCGTTCTGGTACCGGAAGCTCGGCAGCGGCTACATCGCCGACGCCTTCCGCGCCGCCCGCGCCGCCGACCCCGACGCCAAGCTGTGCATCAACGACTACAACGTCGAAGGCGTCAACTCCAAGAGCACCGGAATGTACAACCTGGTCAAGACACTGCGCGGGCAGGGCGTCCCGATCGACTGCGTCGGCTTCCAGGGCCACCTCTCCCTGCAGTACGGCTTCCCCGGCCAGGTCAAGGAGAACGTCCAGCGCTTCGCCGACCTCGGGGTCGACGTCCGGTTCACCGAGATCGACATCCGGATGAAGACCCCCCGCGACTCGTCCAAGGACGCCCAGCAGGCCACCTACTACCGCAACATCATGGACGCCTGCCTCGCGGTGAGCCGGTGCGTGGGGGTCACGATCTGGGGCTTCACCGACAAGTACTCCTGGGTGCCCGACACCTTCCCGGGGGAGGGCGCGGCCCTGCCGTACGACGAGAACTACGGCAGGAAGCCCGCCTACACCGCGATCCACGACGCGCTGGCCGCCGGCGGTCCCGACCCCTCCGACACCACACCGCCGACCGCGCCGGGCAAGCCGTCCGTGTCGTCCGTCACCTCCTCCGGGGCGGCGCTGACCTGGACCGCCGCGACCGACAACGTCGG
>NZ_JBEZNH010000136.1:0-1773 GCF_040653115.1 Streptosporangium sp. NPDC048047
GACACTGTTGGCGAAGTAGATCAAAAAGCAGCGGCCCCATGATCACATCTGTGATCATGGGGCCGTTATCGTTGTTCCTGCTCACCGATGGAGTCGTGGGTGTCGCTGCGTTCGACTGGTGCAGACCAGATCCCGGCCGCCACTGTGGCGGTGGCCCGGGCGGCCTTCCCGAAAGGCAGCCTGGCGATTCGTATCCGGGATACCCTGGGCGTCCTTTTCCAGGACGCGGACTTCGCCGCGGCCTTCTCCACCCGCGGTCGCCCGGCACTGTCTCCTGCCCGGCTGGCGTTGGTGTCGATCCTGCAGTTCGGAGAGGGACTGTCCGATCGGCAGGCGGCCGAGGCCGTGCGAGCGCGAATCGACTGGAAGTACGCACTCGGGCTGGAGCTGACCGACGCCGGCTTCGACCACTCGGTGCTCAGCGAGTTCCGTGACCGCCTGATCGCAGGATCTCTGGAACACAACCTGCTCAACGCGATCTTGGAGCGTGCGGTAACCGCCGGACTGCTGCGAGGCGGTGGCCGCCAGCGCACCGACTCCACCCACGTGCTCGCGGCCACGCGCACGATGAACCGGCTGGAGCAAGTGCACGAAACGGTACGAGCGGCGCTCAACGCGCTGGCCGCCGCGGCCCCCGACTGGCTGCGAACCCAGGCCGAACCCGGATGGTTCGACCGCTACAAGACCCGCATCGAGGACTACCGGCTGCCTAAGAACAAGACCGATCGCATCCAGCTCGGCCACGAGATCGGCGCTGATGGGCACGGCGTGCTGCGCGCGGTCTACTCCCCGGCCGCTCCCACATGGCTGCGTGACATCCCCGCGGTGCAGACCCTGCGCCAGGTGTGGATCCAGCAGTACGTGACCATCGATGATCACCTGCGCTGGCGAACTCCCGACGAGCAGCCGCCCGGTGCGATCCGGCACATCTCGCCCTACGACGGCGACGCCCGATCCGGAACCAAGCGCGACTCGCACTGGGACGGCTACAAGGTGCACCTCACCGAGACGTGCGACACCGACGCCCCGCACCTGATCACCAGTGTGATCACCGCCGCATCTCCCGGAAGTGACTATGAGGCCACCGACCTGGTCCACCAGGCCCTGGCCACGCGCGGGCTGACGCCCGCGGTGCACCTGGCCGACAAGGGGTACATGAGCGCCCACAACCTCGCTCGCGCCGATCGCCGCGGAATCGAACTGCTGGGCCCGATGATGCCTGACAACGCCTGGCAAAGCGCCGAGGGCAACGGTTTCGCCGTCAGTGACTTCACCATCGACTGGGACAACGAGTTCATGCGGTGCCCCGAGGGCGCGACCAGCCGGTCCTGGAGAACCGAGGTCGATCAAGGCGGAACACCGGTGGTGCGGGTTCGCTTCTCGCCGCGGCACTGCGGGCCATGCCCCAGCCGTGGCCTATGCACCCGCGTGTCCAAAGGAGGCCGCCGCATCACGCTTCGCCCCCGGGAGGAACACGAGGCGCTGCTCCGGGCCCGAGACGCGCAAAAGGGTGAGGAGTGGCAGCGGCGCTACGCGCTCAGGGCCGGCGTCGAAGGCACGATCGCTCAGGCGGTCAAGGGCTTCGGCCTACGGCGGTCCCGCTATCGCGGGACCGCCAAGACGCATCTTCAGCAGGTGCTCATCGCCGCGGCGATGAACCTCACCAGGCTCGATGCCTGGCTTACCGGCGTTCCGCTGGCCCCGACCCGGACCTCCCACTTCGCGGCTCTGTGTTTGGCCGCCTGACCTGTTGATCAATTCGCCAACAGTGTC
>NZ_JBEZNH010000138.1:0-1555 GCF_040653115.1 Streptosporangium sp. NPDC048047
TGGAGCTGTTCGACGCGGCCCTGAGCGGTGACGACGCGCTCGTGGTCGCGGCCCGTTGGGACGCCGCCGGGCTGCGTGCCAGGGCCGAGAACGGCGACCTGCCACCCATGCTGCGCGGCCTCGCCCGCGCCGTGCCGCGCCGGGCCGTCGCGAACCCCGTGGCGCCGGCCGCGGCGAGCGGCCCGGAGCTGGGGGAGCGGCTGGCGCTCATGAGCGAGGCCGACGCGCGAGCCCACCTCACCCACCTCGTGAGGGCCCACGTGGCGGCCGTGCTCGCCCACCCCGGACCCGACACCGTGGACGTGGACCGCGCCTTCAACGAGCTGGGCTTCGACTCCCTGACCGCCGTCGAGCTGCGCAACCGGCTCAACACCGACACGGGCCTGCGGTTGCCCGCCACGCTGGTCTTCGACCACCCCACCGTCGCGTCGCTCGCGGGGTACCTGTTCACCGGCCTGGCGCCGGACGGGCCCTCGCCGGAGGACGCGCTGCGGGCGGCGGTGGACCAGGCCGAGGCGGCGCTCCTGACCGCCGACGGCGAGGGGGCCGCGGTGCGCCGCCAGCTCGTCGCCATCCTGCAGAGCGCCCTGTCCAGGATCGGCGACACCGGGGCCGCCACCGCGGTCACCGCCGTGAACGGCGCCGGCGGGGCCGAGGAAGAGATCGTTTCCGCATCGGACGAGGAGATCTTCGCCTTGATCGACAACCGAGCCATGACATCACCGCTGAGGACCTCGATGGAACGGCTCGACCATGGCGAGTGAGGCCGAGCTGCGCGCATACCTGAAGCGGGTGACCGTCGACCTGGCGGAGGCCCGCCGGCGACTGGGCGAGGACGAGGAGCGCCGTCGCGAACCGGTGGCGATCGTCGGGATGGCGTGCCGCTACCCGGGTGGGATCGCCTCCCCGGAGGACCTGTGGGAGCTGGTCTCCTCAGGCCGGGACGCGATCGGTGAGTTCCCGGCGGACCGCGGCTGGGACGTGGACGCGCTGTACGACCCCGACCCCGAGGCGGCCGGGAAGACCTACACCCGCCACGGCGGCTTCCTGTACGACGTCGCCGACTTCGACGCGGCCTTCTTCGGCATCAGCCCGCGCGGCGCGCTGGGCACCGACCCGCAGCACCGGCTGTTCCTGGAGACGTGCTGGGGGGCGCTCGCGCACGCCGGGATCGACCCGGCGACCCTGCACGGCACCCGCACCGGGATCTACGCGGGCAACATGTTCAACGAGTACTCCTCCCGGTTCATGCACGGCGCGGTGCCCCCGGCCATGGAGGGCACGCTGCTGTCCTCCAGCACGCCGAGCGTGCTGTCCGGCCGCGTCTCCTACACCTTCGGCCTGGAGGGGCCGGCGCTGACGGTGGACACCGCCTGCTCGTCCTCACTGGTCACGCTGCATCTCGCCGTACGGGCCCTGCGTCAGGGCGAGTGCTCGCTGGCACTGGCGGGCGGCGTCACCGTGATCGCCGAGCCGGACTCGTTCGTCGAGTTCAGCAGACAGGGCGCGCTGTCACCCGACGGCCGCTGCAAGTCGTTCTCCGCCTCGGCCGACG
>NZ_JBEZNH010000139.1:0-1547 GCF_040653115.1 Streptosporangium sp. NPDC048047
GCGCGGTCGCCCGCGTCCTGCGGGGGTCCGGGCTGGCCGCGCGGCCCGTGTGGGGCGGGGCCGGGGTTTTCCCCGTCCAACCCCGGGCCCGCCGTCATCTTCGCTCCAGGCCGAACCACCGCACCTCCCCGCGAGGACCGTTCGCTGCTCGGCCGCGGCCGGGCCGTCGTCCAGCCGCAGCCTGGCCGTCATCACCGTGCCGAATCGAATCGCCGCCGTTTCGGCGCTGAATCCTGCCTTGGCCCCGGACGGTCCACGGCCACCCGGCCACGGTCGGGTCGGCCGCGTCCACCCGGCCACGGTCCACCCGGCCCCGTCCATCTGGCTACGGCCCGGTCGGCCTTGGTGGCCCACCCGGCCTGTCTTGGTGGTTCCATCCGGTCGGGTCCGGAAAGGGCTGTGACCTCCACGACCGTGGAGGTGATCTCGGTGGCCACTCGTCCGATCTCGGTGAGGCGACCTCCGGGGCCGTACAGGGGTGGCTGACGTTTCACGTGAAACATCAGCCATCCCTGCGGGCTCCGCGCGGGCTCGCTTGCCGACAGGGTTCACAGGTAGCTGACGCCGGTCAGTTCCTCGGCCGCCGCCCAGAGCCGCTTGCCGACGGCCGGATCGGCCGCCTCCCGGCTGAGCCGAGCCTCGGTGACCGGCCCCCGCGTCTCCCAGAGTCTGGACGGCCCGAAGAACTGACCGCCCCGCACACCGGGCTCGGTCGCGGCGCGCAATTGCGGCAGCGCGCCCTGCTCCACCGATTGGGTGACCAGCAGGCCGAGCCGCGCGATCATCTGCCCGAACCGGCCACGGTGCTCCCAGGCACGTGGAGTCAGGTTGGTACGGGTGAGACCGGGGTGAGCCAGCGTGCTGACGATCGGCAATCCGGCGGCGCGCAGGCGGCGGTCCAGCTCCACACCGAAGATCGTGGTGGCGAGCTTGGACCGGCCGTAGGCGAGAGCGGCCCGGTAGTCACGTTCGAACATCAGGTCGTCGAAGTCGAGGTGCGCGTTCTTATGGGTGATCGAGCTGAGACTGACCACCCGGGATCGCCTCGCCGCCGCCAGCCTGTCGAGCAGCAGGCCGGTCAGCGCGAAGTGGCCCAGCATGTTGGTGCCGAGCTGCAGCTCGAAACCGTCGGCGGAGGTGCGGCGCGGGCCGGGCAACACCACGCCGGCGTTGTTGACCAGCAGGTCGATCACCGGGTGGTCGGCGGCCAGCTTCGCGGCGAACGCGCGTACCGAATCGAGGGAGGCCAGGTCCAGCTCGCGCACCTCGACGTCGCCGCCGATCCGGCGGGCGGTCTCCTCTCCGGCGGCGGTGTTGCGGACGGCGAGCACGACATGGGCGCCGTGGCGGGCCAGCTCGGTCGCGGTGATCGGGCCGAGGCCCGAGTTCGCGCCGGTCACGACCGCGATCCGGCCGTGCTGGTCGGGGACACGGCCGGCGGTCCATCCGGTCATCTGCTGCTCCTGCGGGTATCGGTACGGTAGACCGGCGACACTAGGGCCTGTACGGGGTTGAGATCAGTGGGATTCGCCTGCGCGATGGTTTGT
>NZ_JBEZNH010000140.1:0-1498 GCF_040653115.1 Streptosporangium sp. NPDC048047
GTACTACATCTGTAGATCGTTAACCGATTCGCCTGCGTGACTGTGGGTAGATGGGCGATGGTCTGCAAGTGACCTCATGCCTCACCTACGATCTCGTCGTGTCCTGGGATGCCGAACTCGCGGCGCTGACCGCGCGGATCGCCGATCCGTTGTTCAAACGGCCCGAGCCGAAGGCGACGTTCGCGGACCTGGTGCGAGGCCTGCTGGCCGATGTGCCGCGCAAGAACTCCTGGCAGCTGGCCGACCACCTCGGGCACCGGACGGCCAACCGGATCGAGTGGCTGCTGTCGAGGGCGCCCTGGGATGCCGACGCGCTGCGTGATGCGGTCCGCTCCCACGTGATCGGACACCTGGGCCGCCCCGATGGGGTACTGATCGCTGACGACACCCAGGCGATCAAGAAGGGCGACAAGTCGGTCGGGGTGGCCCGCCAGTACTGCGGGCTGACCGGCCAGATCGAGAACTGCCAGGTGATGCCGATGCTCACCTACGCCTCATCGGCGGGGCACGCCTTCGTCAACCGGCGGCTGTACCTGCCCGAAAGCTGGGCCGGTGACCTTGCCCGGCGCGCGGTGGCGGGCGTCCCCGAGCAGGTCGTCTTCGCCACCAAACCCCAGCAGGTCATCGACATGCTCTGCGAGGAGATGGCCGCCGGCACCCCCTTTCGCTACTTCGCCGCCGACTCCGCCTACGGCCGAGACCCGGCCCTGCGCGCGTTCTGCCACACCCGCCAGGTCGCTTACGTGATGGCCGTTCCGGCCGACCTGCCCGTGCTCAAGGCCCGGGGTGGAAGCGAGCCGGTCGGTCATGTGCTGGATCGCCTCCTGGCCCACGCCGGCCCTGGGATATGGGAGCGCCGCTCGTGCGGCAACGGCACCAAAGGAGTTCGCACCTACGACTGGACGGCCGTGGCCGCGACGCCGGCCGGGCAGCGGCCCGCCGAAGGCCACGCCCACACGATCTTGATCCGTCGCGGCATCGGCGACCCGGCCGAGGTCGAGTTCTTCCTGGCCCATGCCCCTACCGCCACCCCCATCACCGAGCTCATCGGTGTCGCCGGAGCACGGTGGAAGATCGAAGAGAACAACGAGACCGGCAAGGACCTGCTCGGTCTTACCCAGTACCAGGTCCGTAAATGGGACGGCTGGCACCGGCACGTCACCTGCGTCATGCTCGCCCTGGCCTTCCTCGCCGTCAGCCACGCTCACCTCGATGGCCGGCCCCGCCCCGAACAGGCACCTTTCGTCATCAGCGCCGGGCCGGGCCAGGGAAAAGACCATCGTCTCCCGGAGCGCCCGAGCTGACCCCGGTCCGGCTGATCCGCCCTTCCCTCGCCGAGATCCGCCGTGTCCTGGCCCGGATCCTCATCCCCGCGGCCAATGCCATCAGTCACGTCCTGGCCTGGTCCTTCTTCCGGCAGGCCCATCAAACCCGGGCCCTGATCAGCCACTACCGCCGACGAGGAGATCCGCTCCCTCAAAATCTACGAATGTAGTAC
>NZ_JBEZNH010000141.1:0-1496 GCF_040653115.1 Streptosporangium sp. NPDC048047
TCAGACATCCCTGGATGTGGAATGTCAAGCCGCAAGGTCCTGTTGCCGATGTGACCACGCTGTCGCCTGGTCGTAGGGGGTGTGGGTTTTGAGGCATCCGTGAAGGATGCCGACCAGGCGGTTACCGACATGGCGCAAAGCGGCGTTGTGGCTGACATCGCGGGCTTTGAACTGGTCGTAGTAGGCGCGGACGGCCGGGTCGTGCAGGATCGCTGCGCCGGCCTGCATATGGAGGGCGTCGATGAGCCGGTCGTTGTGGACGAACCGGGCGTGGACGGTCTTGGATCTGCCGGATTGCCGGGTGATCGGCGAGGTCCCGGCATAGTTCTTGCGGGCCTTGGCGCTGGCGTAACGGTCTTTCGCGTCGCCGAACTCCGCGAGCACCCGGGCGCCGAGGATGACGCCGATGCCGGGCTGACTGAGGAGGATCTCAGCGTCCGGGTGCCGGCCAAAATGGGTCTCCACCTGCCCTTGCAGGACGGTGATCTGCGTATTGAGGGTCTGCAGGACCGCGACCGTCGCCGACACGGTGGCCGCGTAGGCCGAAGCGACCAGGTCGCTTTGCCCAAGGTGGGCGGCACGCAGTTCGGCCTGGATCGCGGCGGCCTTGGCGGGCTTGTCACGGTGGCCCTTGAGCGCCGCGGTGATCTGGGCGATGGTCAGCCGGGCCGCCGCCTGCGGGCTGGGGGCCTTGGCCAGCAGGGCCAAGACGGCCGGGCTGGTCAGGCCGAGCGGCGTGCAGGCCGCCAGTGCGGCGGGGAAGTAGTCCCGCAGCGCGGCGCGCAGCCGCAGCATGTGCCGGGTCCGTTCCCAGATCATCGTCTGATGAGCGCGGGCGACGACCTTGACCGCCTCGGCCTCGTCGGAGTCGGCGGCGATCTCGCGCAGCTGGTGGCGGCGAGTGCGGACCATGTCGGCCAGCGCGTGCGCGTCGCCCTTATCGCTCTTGGCTCCGGAGGTGCCCATCACCTCCCGGTGCCGGGCGGCCTGCTTGGGGTTCACCCCGAACACCCGGTAGCCGGCCGCGGCCAGCGCCCGCACCCACGGCCCCCGGTCGGTCTCGATGCACACCAGCACCTCGACCGGCTCGGCGTCCTCGGGCAAGAACGAGGCGACCAGCTCATGGAACCGGGCCACCCCGGCGGCGCCCTCAGACAGCCGGGCCCGCTTGAGCGCCCGGCCCTGCTCGTCTTGGACCTCCACATCGTGGTGATCCTCGGCCCAGTCGTCACCGACGTACAGCACCCGAATCCTCCGCCCCTCGACTACACGGTCAGGCAGCCCGCAGGAGCCGGTCGGCGTGCTAATGGACCAGTACTCACGCCACCAGGGCGGGCACGACATCCCATCAGTGATCAAGACTCCTGACCACCGGTGAGGGCACGGTCTGACCCCAGGACTCCACCATCGGTCCGGCGGAAGGAAGTGCTCACTCACCAGCGGCTACCAGGCACCGAGTCTGCCTGATCAGCCGACCCGGTAGCTCCCATTAGCGG
>NZ_JBEZNH010000142.1:0-1384 GCF_040653115.1 Streptosporangium sp. NPDC048047
CCCCGATCCGCTCATGGACCAGTTATCCCACCAAGGTTGCGTGACACGCCACTAGCACGGCGGGTCCTGAGGGCGCCCGCCGTACCTCCCCGGGCAGGGGAGGCCGAACGTCCCCGAGGGAGAGAGACCGAGCCCTCCCGGGGGAACCGAACGTCCCCGAGGGAGGGAGACCGAGCCCTCCCGAGGGGGAACCGAACGTCCCCGAGGAGGGGGAGATGAGAACGAAACGGGTCTTCCACGCGGTGGACTCCCACACCGAGGGCATGCCCACCCGGGTGATCACCGGGGGGGTGGGGGTCATCCCCGGGGCCACCATGGCCGAGCGCCGCGAGCACTTCCTGGCCGAGATGGACCACGTCAGGACCCTGCTGATGTACGAGCCGCGCGGCCACTCGGCCATGAGCGGCGCCATCCTGCAGCCGCCCACCCGGCCCGACGCCGACTACGGCGTGCTCTACATCGAGGTGTCCGGCTGCCTGCCGATGTGCGGCCACGGCACCATCGGCGTGGCGACCGTGCTGGTGGAGACCGGGATGGTCGAGGTCGTCGAGCCGGTCACCACCATCCGGCTCGACACCCCCGCCGGGCTGGTCGTCGCCGAGGTGCGCGTCGAGGACGGCGCGGCCGTCGCGGTCACCATCGTCAACGTGCCCTCCTTCAGCGCCGGCCTGGACCGGGTGGTCGAGGTGCCCGGCCTGGGGGAGGTCCGCTACGACCTGGCGTACGGCGGCAACTTCTACGCGATCGTGCCGATCGAGTCGGTGGGCCTGCCGTTCGACCGCGCCGCCAAGGACCGCATCCTCGGCGCGGGGCTGGAGATCATGAAGGCGGTCAACGAGCAGGACGAGCCGGTCCATCCGCTGGACGACGGCATCCGGGGCTGCCACCACGTGCACTTCACCGCCCCGGGCTCCGACGCCCGCCGCTCGCGGCACGCGATGGCGATCCACCCCGGCTGGTTCGACCGTTCGCCGTGCGGCACCGGCACGAGCGCCCGGATGGCGCAGCTGCACGCCCGGGGCGAGCTGGGCCTGGACACCGACTTCGTCAACGAGTCGTTCATCGGCACCCGGTTCGTCGGGCGGCTCGTCGCGGAGACGGAGGTGGCGGGCCGGCCCGCGGTGGTCCCGGCCATCACCGGGCGGGCGTGGGTCACCGGGACCGCGCAGTACTTCCTCGACCCGCGCGACCCTTTCCCCGCGGGGTTCCTGCTCTGATCCGGGTGTGATCCCGGGCCGGGCCCTGACCCGGCCTGACCCGCACCCGCCGCCGTCGTCCCGTGCCCCGGTACGGCGGGCCGTTCCGCACCGGCCCGCCGTACCGGTTCCGCCTCGTCGCGGAGCCGGTCCCACGGCACCTCGCGGACGTTCTGCGGCCAGGGGAA
>NZ_JBEZNH010000143.1:0-1358 GCF_040653115.1 Streptosporangium sp. NPDC048047
TACTCCAGCATCACTTTGTGACCTCTGGCTGTCTTCGCCGATAGTGGCTGATCTTGGCGGTGTGTTGGTGGCGGCGACGCCAGCGCGACCATGCCCGGATTTGATCAAGGTCGGGTGGGCGTGTGATCATGTATGCCAATAGACGCCGGACCTCTCCCATCGAGAGGGGGACGAGGCCGTCCTGATCCGTTTCCTCCGGCTGTTTGCCGCAGTGACGGCAAGGTAGGCATGGGCGAGCATCGCCAAGGTGATGTGCCGATACCAGGCGTCATAGCGGCGGACCTGGTACTGATCCAGGCCGACCTGACCCTTGGCGCTCTGGAAACACTCCTCGATCGCCCAGCGGCTCCCGGCGACCTTCACCAGTTCGTCGATGGTGGTGCCGGCTGGGCCGAAACCGAGGTAGAAGGCCACCTCCTCGGGGCGGGCGATGCTGCGCCGGATGAGGATCCACCGCTCATACCCCTCCTCCGGCTCACGGATGATCGGCAGCGTGGCCATCGCCCAGTCATACAGGCGCGGCCCCTTGGCGCCCTGGCCGGCCGAAAGCCGCCTCCAGGCGGAGGCGGGCACTTCGGCGACCAGGCTTTCGGCCCGTGCTCGTGGGCCGAGGCCGCCGCTGATCGCCTGGCTGCGCGGCACCGCCACCACATAGCCGATGCGGTACCGCTCGAGAAAGACGCGGAACTTGTAGTCCTGGCCATAGGCCTCATCGGCGGTCACCCATGCCGCCGGCACCCCGGCCTCGATCGCCCGCGTCAGCATCCGGCGTGCCAGCACCTGCTTGGTGGCGAACTCCACCCCCGCCCCGATGCCCGCCTCGGCGCACCGGTCACGATCGGCGATCCATGACTTGGGCAGATACAGCTCCCGATCCACCAGGGTGCGGCCGGCGCTGGTCGCATACGCCAGGAACACCCCCAGCTGACAGTTCTCGATCCGGCCGGCCGTGCCGGAGTACTGACGCTGCACCCCGGCGGACTTGCCGCCCTTCTTGATGAACCCGGTCTCGTCCACGACCAGCACGCCATCACGCGCGCCCATGTGCTCGACCACGTAAGCCCGCAGGTCATCGCGCACCGCATCAGCGTCCCACCGGGCCGCGTTCAGCAGCCGCTGCATCCCCAGCGGGCTCCTCTCACCCGCCGCCTCGGCCAGCGTCCACCCGTTCTTACCCTCGATCGGCGCCAACAGCCCCCGCACATACGCCCGCGCCCGCCGCCGCGGCTCCGGCCGCCCGAACCGACTCGCCACCCGAGCGAACAGGTCATCCAACCCTGCCACCCACGCGGCGACATCATGATCCATCACAAGGACGACACGCTACACACCAGAGATCACAAAGTGATGCTGGAGTA
>NZ_JBEZNH010000144.1:0-1239 GCF_040653115.1 Streptosporangium sp. NPDC048047
CCCCCGCCCCCTTCCGGATCATTCGCTCTTCCCCGTCGTCCACGACTCCGCTCCGAAGAGGGAGGACCGGTCATTCACGGCCTTCCCGACCCGGAGAGCGAGGAGAGGGTGAGGCGTCGAGCCGCTGGTCTCCGGAAAAGCGGGGACGGCGGGAGGGAGGTCGACAAGGTCCCGGTGTCAGGACCACCAGGTGGCCTGGGTGATCACGTCGAAGCCCAGGGAGTCGTAGAGCGGCTTGCCGGCGGTGGCCGCGGTCAGGGTGACGGGGAGGCCGGACAAGCGCTCCAGTACGGCATGCATGAGCATCCGGCCGATTCCGCGGGACCGGTGCTCGGGCAGGGTGGTGACCCAGTAGACGCCGCCGACCGTGCCGTCGAGGACCACCATGCAGGCGCCGGCGGGCACGCCGTCCCTGGTGACGAGGAAGAACTCGACGTCCTGCCGCTCCAGCATGGTCCGGGGGAAAACCTCACCCGGACGCCAGGGCAGAAAGCCCTCCAGCGGGAATCCGTGGACCACGACCCGTTCCACGGTCTCCAGCAGGCTCTCCGAATCCGCCCTGACGATCTCCACGGCGGGTGGGCTGGAGGAGGCACCGCCGGCGCTCCCCGGCGGAGCGGCGTCGCGGATCATGACGGGTAGCCGCCGCGAGGTCAGGCCGAGATCTCCCAGGTCGACCGTACCGAACTGGTCCTCGACGACCACCTTGCCGTCGCGCCGGTCCCGGACCAGCTCCGCCAGCGCGGCGAGATCGTCCTCGTCCGGGTCCGGGCCGAGCAGCAGGATCCGTGTCCCGCCCCGTTCGCTCCCCTTCACGCCGACGAAGCCGGGCCGCTGAACCACTTCGTTCCCCCGGACCTGCGCGAGCGCCGTCCAGAGGGCGGCGGCGTTCCGGTTGGCCAGGAGAAGGGGGCTCATGCGCCCCTCGGAAGCGACATCCGTCAGCACACTGCTCATGCCCGCAACCATAAAGGCCCGTCGACGCCGGGCTCAGATCCAATACCGACCCGACCGGTCAGTCCGCTCCCCCCTCGCCCTGTCCTCTTTCTCCCGCGGCTCTGTACGTCCCCTCCTTGTTGTTCTCCTGGTTTCTGTTCACCGCTCCCCCTGCAGGGGGACGCTCCCTCCTGTTCTCCCAGGCGAGGCCATGAGCCATCCGGCTTCCTGTTCCCTCCGCTCTTCAGGACGGGATCGTGAGCGGCCAGAAGGAGCGCGTGCTGCGAAGGAAGGCGGCGAGGA
>NZ_JBEZNH010000145.1:0-1200 GCF_040653115.1 Streptosporangium sp. NPDC048047
CTAGTGGCGTGTCACGCAACCTTGGTGGGATAACTGGTCCATGAGCGGATCGGGGAGCTGGCCGCGAAGCTGATCTTGGGTCGGGCGTGCCGGTTGTGCCAGCGGATGTAGGCGGCGATGGCGGCGTTCTGCTCGGGGTGGCTGCGGTGGTCGGTGCCGTTGAGGGCGAAGTAGCGCAGTGCGGCGAATTCGGACTCGATCCAGTTCAGCCAGGAGGCGTAGGTCGGCAGGAACACCAGCTCGACGTCGTTGGCGGCGGCCCAGGCTTTGACCTGGGGATGCTTGTGCGGCGAGTAGTTGTCCACGATCAGGTGGAGGGTGCCTGCGGGCCAGCGGGTGCGCAGGGACTTGATGAACGACAGGAACTCGCGCCACCGTTTGCGTTCACGGATCCGGTAGTGGATCTTCCCGGTGGCCAGGTCCAGGGCGCCGAGCAGGTGCATGACCCCGCTGTAGCGGTTGTAGGTGGCCCGCAGGCGGCGGGGGTTCTTACCCGGCCGCCAGGCCTTGCCCTTGCGGGGTTGCAGGTTCAAGGGGCCGAACTCATCCACGCACACCACCCGCCCGCCCTGTGGCGGGGCGTCATACAGGGCCAGGATGCGCTGCATCTTGGCGACGAAGTCGGTGTCGTTGCTGCTCTTCCACGTCGTGGTGGTCTGCCATGACACCTTGCCGGCCTTGAGGATCCGCGCCAGGTGCTGGCGGCTGATCGAGGTCACCAGCCGCAACTCGATCAGGTGGGCGGCGAGCTTGGACAGGCTCCAGGTGGAAAAGCCGGTGAGGCCCCACTCGGCGGGGGTCGTCCGGGCGATCAGGCAGATGCGCTCGCGCACCCACTCACTGATCCTGCGTGGACGACCCCCGCTCCATTTTGGGTCCAAGGCCTCGAACCCCCGCTCGTTGAACGCGTGCACCACCTGGCGCACGTAGTCGTCACTGACCTGCATCAACGACGTGATCGCCGAAGCCGACTGTCCTTGCGCGGACATCAGTACCACGATCGCTCGCCGCAGCTTCACCGGATCCTTGGCCGATCGGGTGATCCTTTGCAGGCGCCGTCCCTCCTCCATCGTCAGCGCACGGACGAACACCTCGGGTTTACGTGCCATGACCACCTCCCAGAACTACTCCGGGACCAGGCTGGCCTGCTCACCCGCCGAGATCAAATAGCCCAGCAAGGTTCAGTGACACGCCACTAGC
>NZ_JBEZNH010000146.1:0-1111 GCF_040653115.1 Streptosporangium sp. NPDC048047
TCTGGTCCATGAACTGCGACAGCTGGGAGGTGCCGAAGAACTCCTTGATCGACGCCACGACGGGGCGGATGTTGATCAGGGTCTGCGGCGTGATCGCCTCGACGTCCTGGGTGGTCATACGCTCGCGCACCACCCGCTCCATCCGGGCCAGGCCCAGACGGACCTGGTTCTGGATCAGCTCGCCGACCGTGCGCAGGCGGCGGTTGCCGAAGTGGTCGATGTCATCGGTCTCGACCACGATCTCCCCGCCGGCCGCGCCGGGCATGGAGACCTCGCCCGCGTGCAGCTTGACGATGTACTCGATCGTGGCGACGATGTCGTCCTCGGTCAGCGTGCCCTGGGTGATGTCGGCGTCGACGCCGAGCTTCTTGTTGATCTTGTAGCGGCCGACCTTCGCCAGGTCGTAGCGCTTGGAGTTGAAGTACAGGTTCTCCAGCAGCGCCTGCGCCGACTCGCGCGTGGGCGGCTCACCCGGACGCAGCTTGCGGTAGATGTCCAGCAGAGCGTCGTCCTGGCCGGCGGTGTGGTCCTTCTCCAGCGTGGCGCGCATCGACTCGTACCGGCCGAAGCGCTCCAGGATCTGCTCGCTCGTCCAGCCCAGCGCCTTGAGCAGCACCGTGACCGCCTGCTTGCGCTTGCGGTCGATGCGCACCCCGACGCTGTCGCGCTTGTCGATCTCGAACTCCAGCCAGGCGCCCCGCGAGGGGATCACCTTGCAGCCGTACAGGTCCTTGTCGGAGGTCTTGTCGACGCTGCGGTCGAAGTAGACGCCCGGGGAGCGGACCAGCTGGGAGACCACGACACGCTCGGTGCCGTTGATGATGAAGGTGCCCTTGCCGGTCATGAGCGGGAAATCGCCCATGAACACGGTCTGGCTCTTGATCTCACCGGTGGTGTTATTGATGAACTCCGCCGTGACGAACATCGGGGCGGAGTAGGTCATGTCCTTGTCTTTGCACTCATCAACGGAGTACTTGGGCGGCTCGAACCGGTGGTCGCGGAACGACAGGGACATGGTCCCGGAGAAGTCCTCGATGGGACTGATCTCCTCGAAGATCTCTTCGAGGCCCGACTGGGCCGGAACGTCCTTGCGCCCGGCCTGGCGAGCCGC
>NZ_JBEZNH010000147.1:0-1041 GCF_040653115.1 Streptosporangium sp. NPDC048047
TTCTGCTGATATGTGCCGCAGTAGTTCTGGTGATATGTTCGGCATCGCCGTGTATGGCTGTGAACTGAGGAGGTGAGACCGATCAACGCTGTTATGGGTCGGGGCTCCCTCTCTCACATGGCCTAGGGAGCGCCCGCAGAAGGCATCCCGAAAGGCTTGGAACGCTTTGCGCTTCATTTCTCAGACGTCGTCGGACGGCGTCACCGAACGGCTGTTCAACCTCGGCGAGACCCCCGGCGTGCTGTGGACGCCGGAAGGCGCCGACGGGGCTCGTCCCCTGATCCTGATGGGTCACGGTGGCGGGCAGCACAAGAAGGCTCCGGGCATCGTGGCCCGCGCGCACCATTTCGTCGTCGAGGGCGGTTTCGCGGTGGCCGCGGTCGATGCGCCCAACCACGGCGACCGGCCGAAGACCGAGGGGTTCGCCCGGATCGCGGCCGAGTTGCGAGCCGGCATGGTGGCGGGTGAGGACACCACCGCGCAGTTCGTCGCCATGCACACGTTCCTGGCCGAACAGGCCGTCCCGGAATGGCAGGCGGTCCTGACCGCGCTTCAAGAGCTCGACTTCGTCGGCACCGGTCGGGTGGGCTACTGGGGCATGTCGATGGGCTGCGGGCTCGGCATCCCCTTCCTCGCCGCGGAACCCCGGATCCACGCGGCGGTTCTGGGCCTGCTCGGCGTACACGGGTTGGCCGATACCGCCGCCCGGGTCACCGTCCCGGTACGGTTCCTGCTCCAGTGGGATGACGACATGGTGCCGCGAGCCCAGGGTCTGGAGCTGTTCGACGCTCTGGCGTCGGCTGACAAGACGCTGCACGCCAACCCCGGAAAACACGGGGAGATCCCCGAGTTCGAGACCGGCAGTTCGCTGCGGTTCTTCACCCGGCATCTCGGTTAGGACCGCCACTTCGTGGCCCGCGACGCGCCGGTCGGGCTTCGTTCCCGACCGGCGCGTTCACATCAGGCCAGGCGTCTCTCAACGCGCGAAACTCCGGAAAGCATGGTGAGGGACGGTTCAAAGACCATGAGCGACCTGAAAGG
>NZ_JBEZNH010000148.1:0-1022 GCF_040653115.1 Streptosporangium sp. NPDC048047
TCAGCGAGCGGTGGTCCGCGCGCGTTCCAGGTATGCCAGGAGTTCGACCATCTTCTCGGCCGGCCAGGGCAGGCGGGCGCTGAGCTGGTCGCTGCGCTCCTGCCACATCCGCCGGGCCGCCGCCCTGGTCTGTTCTCCCCTGGCCTCTTCGGCGTGGAAGGGGGTGGCCAGTTCGTCCCAGCGCCGGACGAGTTCCTGTACCTGCGGGTCGTCGGCAGGGGTGCCGTCCTGCACATGCCCCAGGAGTCGCCCGACCAGCTCGACGAAGCGGGCCTTGGCCTCCTCGACGGCCTCGGCACCCAGCTCGCCGCGGCGGCGGGCGAGTTCCTCGCGTTGCTCCCGTGTGAAGTAGGCGTCCAGCATCGAGATCATCTCCAGGGTCGTCATGAACTGGTCCGGATCGGGCATCGACGCCTCGTCGAGCTGTCGCAGCAGTCCGTGGATCTGTTCGATCAACTGTCGGATCCGTTCCGCCTGGAACGCCAGCTGCCGCAGCTGGGTCATCAGGAGAGTCCGCATCGCCGCCGGATCTTCCGACGAAGACGTGAGCGCCTCCTTGATCTCATCCAGCGACATGCCCAGCGCCCGCAGCGTCCGCACCCGGTACAGCCGCCGTAGGTCAGCCGCGGTGTACCGGCGATGGCCCGACGCTGTGCGCTCGCCGGATCGCAGTACGCCGATCTCGTCGTAGTGCCGCAGCGTGCGCACCGTGACACCACTGGCCTGAGCCAGTTCACCGATGCTCCACCGGCGTGCGGTGGCGTCTTCCCCGATCACGTCAGCAACGCTAAGACCTCACGCGACGAGAGGTTCAAGCCCCACCTTCCTCCCTCGGATTGCTCTTTCGGCCCCCGCTCTCTTGTCTCCGGAGCGAGAGGGCTTCTCCGAGGCGGAACCGTGGGAGGTCCGGGTTCCTGCCCCCGGAGGTGAACCATGGGAGACCAGCGCTTCTGCTCCCCGGAACGGAGTCGTGGATGACCGGGAAGAGCGAATGAGCAGGAAGGCGGGGGCGAGGGCCGTGG